>CAKURH010000015.1 GCA_934675625.1 uncultured Kiritimatiellota bacterium | reverse complement strand
CCCCCCCCCCCCCCCCCCCCCAGGGTGAGGTTCAAGTCTGACAGTGCCGTACATCCGCTGAACAGGTAATCAGGAATCTCGGTGTTCTGTGGCAGATCCAGCGTTACGGACGTCAGCGCCGTCCGATTCTCGAAAAGGCGAGTCGGGAGGGTCATGCGCTTGGACGAGCGAATTGTCACGGACGCGAGCTTCGGCGTCTCGGCAAAGGCCGACGCGGAAATGTTCGTCTGGTTCGGGAAGTCCAGCACAAGCGAGACAAGGTTGGAACAGCCACGAACGGTATCCGCCCACAGATGGACGGCGTTCGGGCCGCCAAGGGAAATGTTCGTCACCGACTGATTGTATCGGAGAAGCGCCCAAGTCATGTTGTTCTTGTCCGGCTGCCAGTACCGATTACAGCGGAGTTCCGTGATGACGGCCTTGCCATATTCAAACAACTGGTTCCAGAAGTAGACCTTCTGGATTTCCACGCCGTCCACAACCGGGTCGTCCAAGTCCAACAGGCCCGAACCGGAACGGGGCGAGCCCGTGATGGTCAGCGTCTTCGCCGTCGAATTGAACTGCGCCGGCAATGTCCAGTTGTCGTCCGCGTCCGTAATCGCGTCGCCCGAAAACGACCACTCGCCGCCCGAGGCGATACACGCCGCCACGCCAAGAATCGAACAGCCTATCAGCTTCTTCATGTTGCCTAACTCCTTTCGTGTACCCGATTTCCGGGGCAGATTTCAGTGCGAGGGAGCACGGCCATTGACCTAACGGCCCGCCCCTCGCAAGCTTTGCAACCATTATACCTAAAAATCGCAGTTGAAGTCAAGGAGGTGTCTCCTCGCCAGTTCCGGTTGGCGGGTTGAGGTGGCGTTTTCCCACGGCTCTTCCGGCTCAGCGGAGCGGAAGGGTCGCCTGCCGTCCGATGAGGGGCGGGAACAGCCTCCTGACGAGGCCGTATCTGCGCAGGGCGTACGCGACTATCAGCTGACGCCGCCCCTCGGAGGTCAACTGCGACGCAGACGACACCCGCGCGAGGAACGCGCTGATCGCCCGGTAGGCGTCCCGCGCCCTTTCGCTCGCCGCCGTGTAGATCGTGACGACGCCCTGCCTCGCGTGGCGCGTGAGGCGGGCGATGCACGACTGGAGGAGCGGACGGGACGTGGCGGCCTCCCGGTGCGAGCCGTCCCCGCCGAGGCGCGTGAAGATGTTCCAGAGGTTCGCCGCGATGACCGACAGCCCGGCGAAGAGCGCGGTCTGGGCGAGGGAGTGCGCGGTGAAGCCGCCCCAGCCCCACTGGTTCTTCATCTCGTCGAAGACGTTCTCGCGGCCTACGGCTATTTCCGCTTCGCTCCAATCCGGGTCGCCGCGCTCGCGGCGGAAGACTGGTTTTCCATCCGTTCCATCGTCTCCGACTTGCGCCTGACGGAAATCGACCGCGTGTCGCGCATGAGGGACGGCTACTTCAACGGGCCGTTCGTCAATTGGGGGCGATGCGCGGCACGGCAGCGATGAGGTCGCGCGTATAGTCCGCCTGAGGCGTTTTCAGCACCGTGTCCGTCGACCCGACCTCGACGACCTTGCCGCGATGCATCACAAGGATGCGGTCTGCGACATGCTGCACGACGCCGAGGTCGTGCGTAATGAAGAGAAGCGACAGCGAGAGTCGCCGCTTGAGCGCGTCCAGCACGTCCAGCACCGTCGCGCGGATGGAGATGTCGAGCGCGCTCACCGCCTCGTCGCAGATGAGGAGCTCCGGGCGCGACGCCAGCGCACGGGCGATGCAGATGCGCTGGCGCTGCCCGCCGGAGAATTCGTGCGGATACCGATCCAGCGCGCCCGCGTCCAGTCCCACCATCTCCAGAAGTTCCGTCGCCGTGAAAGCGTTCGGACGGTTCACGCGCAGCACTTCGCCAATCGTCGCGCGCGTCGTCAAGCGCGGGTTCAGCGAGCCGAGCGGATCCTGAAAGACCATCGAGACGCGGCCTCGCAGGCGCACGTCGCCGGACGTCGCCTTCTGGAGTCCCGCGACGACGCGCGCGACCGTCGTCTTGCCGCTGCCCGACTCGCCGACGATGCCGAGCGTTTCGCCGCGCTTCAGGTCGAAGGACACGCCGTCCACGGCCTTCACGTAACCGACCGTCCGGGCGAAGACACCCTTCTTCACCGGGAACCAGACCTTCAGTTCCCGGACTTCGAGGATGTGATCGTTCCTGACGGGCGGACGTTGCATGGCGACCCGTGCGCTCACTTGCGCTTGGCGAGCATCTCGTGGTACTCGGAATACGAGCCCTCGAACCACGTCGTCTTGCCCTTGCCCTCGAACGCGAGGATGTGCGTCGCGATGCGGTCGAGGAACCAGCGGTCGTGCGAGACGACCATCACGCAGCCGCCGAACTCCTGCAGGCCCTCCTCCAGCGAGCGCAACGTCGCGACGTCGAGGTCGTTCGTCGGCTCGTCGAGGAGCAGCAGGTTGCCGCCCGCCGCGAGCAGCTTCGCGAGATGCACGCGGTTGCGCTCGCCGCCGGAGAGGACGCCGACCTTCTTCTGCTGCTCGGGCCCCCGGAAGTTGAAGCGGCTGCAGTAGGCGCGGCCGTTCATGAGCGTCGTCCCCGCGAGCTTCACGAACTCGCCGCCGCCCGTGATCGCCTCGTAGACCGTCTCGTCGGGCTTCAGCTCCGACCGCGTCTGGTCGACATACGAGAGCTTCACCGTGTCGCCGACCGCGAACGTGCCCGCGAGCGGCTTCAGCTGGCCCGTGATGAGCCTGAAGAGCGTCGTCTTGCCCGCGCCGTTCGCGCCGATCACGCCGACGATGCCGCCGCGCGGCAGGTCGAAGCAGAGGTCGTCGTAGAGGACCTGCCCGTCGAAGCCCATCTTGACGTGCTCGGCCCTGACGACGAGGTTGCCGAGACGCGGCCCCGGCGGAATGCGGATGACGAGGTCGTCCTCGCGCACGTTGACCTCCTGCTTCTGCAGCTCCTCGTAGCGCTCGACGCGCGCCTTCGCCTTCGCGTGGCGGCCCGACGGATTCGTCTGGATCCACTTGAGCTCGTTCTCCAGCATCTTCTGGCGCGACTTCTCGACCTTCGCCTCGCGCTGGAGCATCGCCTCCTTCTGCTTGAGCCATTCCTCGTAGTTGCCCTTGTAGGGATAGCACACGCCGTGATCCAGCTCCAGAATCCAGTCCGTGACGTCCGAGAGGAAGTAGCGGTCGTGCGTGACGACGATCAGCGTGCCCTTGAAGGTCTTCAGGTACGCCTCCAGCCGGAACGTCGTCTCGGCGTCGAGGTGGTTCGTCGGCTCGTCGAGGAGCAGCACGTCGGGGTTCGACAGGAGAAGCCGCGCAATCGCGACGCGGCGGCGCTCGCCGCCGGAGAGGACGCCCACCTTCTTGTCGCCCGCCGGGCAGCACAGGTCGGCCATGCGGCGCTCGACGAGGTTCTCGAGGTTCCAGTAGTCGTTCGCGTCGATGATCGCCTGCAGCCGCTCCATCTCGGCGGCCGCCTTCGGGTCGTCAAGCTCGCAGCAGAGGTCCTCGTAGCGCGTCACCATCGCCTGCGCGTCGGCGACGCCCTCCATCACCGTCTCCAGGACGGTCTTCGCGTCGTCCAGCACCGGCTCCTGCGGCAGGTAGCCGACCTTCGTGCCCTTCGCGACCTGCACCGTGCCCATGAGCTCGGTGTCGAGGCCCGCGAGGATCTTCAGGAGCGACGACTTGCCCGCGCCGTTGCCGCCGATGACGCCGATGTGCGCCCCGTAGAAGAAGGAGAGGTTGACGTCCTTCAGGATCGTCTTCGTGCCCTGCTGCTTCGTGACGTCAATGAGTGAGAACTGGTATTCGCCCGCCATGTTTCGTCTGCCTTTCGCGTTCCCTGTCCCGCGCCTTAGCCCGCGACGGGCGTCACGCCCTTCTTGAGGATGACGTTGCCGTACTTGCGCGTCTCGCCCGTGAGGACAATCGCATACGCCTTCTTCGCGCGCTCGTAGAACGCATACCGCTCCATCTGCTCGATCGGGCCGTCGTACCGAAGCGCGGCACGATAGGCCTTCTCAACCTCCGGATCGAGCGTATCGCCCTTCACGGCCTCCATCATGACGACGGGCGTCGCGTAGCTGTCGAGCTCGAACAGCGGGATGACCCCCGCCAGCAGCTTGTCCGCCGCAAGGCCATCCGCCCGCAGCACGAGCGCACCCGCCCGCCCGAACGAATGGGCCGGGAAATGCGCGTCTGAGAAGACGATTTCGTCGCCGTGGCCCATCTCGGCCAGCGCCTTGAGAAGATCCGGCGAGATGACCGGAGAAATACCTTTGAGCATGTCTCTTTCTTTCCTTTCCTTGTCGTTTTCGTTTTCTTCTGGAAATCCAAGCTTCAGGCCCACGCATCCGGCCAGTGCCGCCGCAGACGCGCCGACCGCGAATGCGCGCCGCGTCACCGTCAGGCACTCGCCGTCAGAACCCATACTGAACGCCGACCGCAAGCGAATAGACGACCTCGACATCGGTCTCCAGCCCCAGCGTCGCGGTCGCGTCGGCGCGGAGCGACCAGTGGTCATCCAGATGATAGAACGCGCCGAGGCCGACCTGCGGCCCGACCTGGCCGACGCCGTGGTCGCCGAGCCACCCGCGCGCGCCGACCGTGACGAACGGATCGAACGCCGAATAGCCGAAGAGGTCGCCGTAGACAGGCCACGCCTGCACGTGCACAAGCGCGTCCACGCCCAGCCCCGCCGCGTTCTCCTGCCATGCAACGTCAGCTTCGACCGCCCAGAAGTCCGCGAGATACGCGCCGCCGCGCACCGCCGCACCGCCAAGACGCCGTAGCTGCGACCCGCCCTGCGGCAACGTCAAGACGCCCGCCGCGCCGACGTAGGCCGCGTCAATGCCCGATTCGGCGCGCACGTCGGCAACGGACAGGAGGGACGCGAGGGACAGGAGCGATGCGAGAACGAGCGAAATCTCAAATTTCATGTTCTGACAATCCCGTCGCCCGTGATCTCGTACTTGTAGGTCGTCAACTCCGTCAGCCCCATCGGGCCGCGCGCGTGCAGCTTGTCCGTCGAGATGCCGATCTCCGCGCCCATGCCGAACTCGCCGCCGTCCGTGAAGCGCGTCGAAACGTTGTGGTAGACACACGCCGAATCGACATCGCGCAGGAACTCCTGCGCCCGCGCCGCGTCGTTCGTCACGATGCAGTCGGAGTGATGCGAGCCGTAGCGGTTGATGTGGTCAATCGCCCCGCGCACGTCCTTCACGACGCCGACGTTCATCTCCAGCGCCAGGAACTCGCGTTCCCAGTCCTGCCCGGACTCGTGCAACGTCACGCCCTTGTCCGCCGCCCACGCCCGCACCATCGGCAGGAAGAGCGGCGCGAGCCTCTCGTGGACGAGCAGGCATTCCGCCGCGTTGCAGACGCCGGGACGCTGGGCTTTCGCGTTGTCGAGAATCGCGAGCGCCATTGCGAGGTCGGCCTTGTCGTCCACGTAGATGTGGCAGACGCCCTTGTAGTGCTTCAGCACGGGCACGAGCGCCGCCTCGCACATCGCGCGGATCAGCCGTTCGCCGCCGCGCGGAATGGCGACGTCGACCAGCCCCACGGCCCGCACGAGCTCCGTGACCGCCGCGTGGTCGAGGACGTCCACGAACTGCACGGCCTCCGCCAAATCGCCCAGTCCCTCCTTCACCGCCGCCGCGAGCGCGCGGTTCGTCGCGAACGCCTCCTTGCCGCCGCGCAGGACGACCGCGTTGCCGGTCTTGAGGCAGAGGGCCGCCGTGTCGACGAAGACGTTCGGACGGCTCTCGAAGACGACGGCCACGACGCCAAACGGCACACGCACCTTGCGGATCGTGATGCCGCTCGGACGTTCCCGCGTCTCGATCGTCTCGCCGACGGGATCCGCGAGCCGCGCGACGGCGCGCACCCCTTCGACCATCGCCGCGAACCGCGCGTCCGTCAGCGTCAGGCGGTCGACAAGCGCGGGCGCAAGGCCCGTCGCCTTCGCCTGCGCGACGTCGGACGCATTGGCCGCGACAATCGCCGCGCGCTGCGCCTCCAGCGCGTCCGCAACCTTCAGCAGCGCGGCGTTCTTCTCGTCGGCCGTGCGTTGCACGAGCGCACCCGCCGCCGCACGCGCGCGCGCGGCCAAGCCCTGAATGTAGCCTTTGACGTCTTCTGCCATCGTCGTGCCTCCCGTTTAGCGGTCGCGCTTCCGCTGCGCCGCGAGCCGCCGCACGAGCAGAACCGCAAGGCAGACGAACGGCCAGGCCATCGGCTTGATCATCGGCGCAACGCCGGGGAAATGGGTGTGGCAGACGTGCGCCGTCACGAGCGAGACGACGACCACCGCGAGAAAGACAAGCGCTTCTTTTTTCATGGTTCGTATTGTATCACAATTCAGGCGGACACACCACTGCCCGCGCGCAGATTCGCCGCGAAATCGAACTTTTTTCCCGTCACGGGATGCGTGAAGACGAGGCGGACGGATCGCAGGTGCAGACGATCGGCCTTCTTCGCGCCGTACTTGACGTCGCCGACGACGGGATGCCCCGCTTCGCTGAAATGGACGCGGATCTGGTTCTTGCGGCCCGACTTGAGCGCGACCTCGACGAGTGTCGTGCCGCGCGCGACAGAAAGGCGCCGCCACTCGGTGCGCGCAAGCTTGCCGAGCTTCGGATCCCTGACGCTCGACACCTTCAGCGTCTTCGGGTCGTCGCGCAGATACGACTCGAAGACGCCCTTCTCCTCGGCGAGCACACCCTCGACGCGCGCGCGGTAGGTCTTCTCGGTCAGCTCGTTCCAGCGGTCGCGAATCGCATCCGCGAGGCATTCGTCCTTCGCGAACATCATGACGCCGCTCGTCTCGCGGTCAAGCCGGTGGACGAGCCAGACGCGCTTCGCGCTGCGCCGCTGGCCCTTGCGCACGTAGTCGTTCAGGTAGTTCTCCGCCGTCGCCTGGGTCTCGCGCGCGACGCGCCCGACAAGCTTCGTGTGCGTCGTCAGGAGCCCCGCCGGCTTGTCGATGACGATCAGGTCGCGGTCTTCGTAGAGAATCTCAAAGGGAAGGAACTTCGACCTCATGTCGCCGCCCGCATCTTCTGCATCCGCGCGACGGCAAGGTGGATCTTCTCCAGCGACGTCGCGTACGACATGCGGACGAACCCCGCACCACACGGGCCGAACGCGCTGCCCGGCACGACGGCGACGCCATAGTCGTTCAGGAGCCTCAGGGCGAAGTCCTCGTCCGAAAGCCCCGTCGCGCGGATGTCGGCGAAGATGTAGAACGCGCCCTTCGGCAGCAGAGTCTTCAGCCCCATCGCGTTGAGCGCGGGCACGAGGTAGTCGCGGCGGCGGCGATACTCGTGGCGCATGCGCGCGACCTCCTTGTCGCCGTGATCCATCGCCTCGACACCCGCCGCCTGCGAGAGCGTCGGGGCGGACATGATGCCGTACTGGTGAATCTTCATCATCGCGTCGATGACGTCGGACGGCCCGCAGGCGTAACCGAGACGGAAGCCCGTCATCGCCCACGACTTCGAGAAGCCGTTCAGGAGAATCACGCGGTCGCGGCAGTCGGGGAACGCCGCGAAGGACGGCAGCCGCCGGCTGTCGCCCGCGTCGCCCGCCGTCTCGACGTAGTTCAGCTCCGAATAGACCTCGTCGGCCAAAATCAGCAAATCGTGCTTCGCGGCGAACGCGAGAATCGCCCGCATGTCATCGTGCGAGAGGACGGCCCCCGTCGGGTTGCACGGGAAGTTGAGGAGAATCGCCTTCGTCTTCGGCGTCACCTTCCGCTCCAGCGCCTCGACCGTCAGGCGGAACTCGTCTTCGACACGCGTCTCGACGCAGACCGGCACGGCGTGCGCGAGGCGAATCGTCGGCGCATACGAGACGAAGCACGGCTCGTGGTAGAGGATCTCGTCGCCCGGCGAGCAGATCGCGCGAATCGCGAGGTCGATGGCCTCCGACACGCCGACCGTGACGAGCACTTCCTTCTGCCAATCGAACGCCGCGCCAAAGCGGCGTTCAAGGTAGCGGCAGATGGCCTGACGCAGTTCGGGCGTGCCGAGGTTCGAGGTGTAGTGCGTCCCGCCGTCCTCCAGACACGTCACGGCCGCGCGCGCGATGTGCCACGGCGTGTCGAAGTCCGGCTCGCCGACGCCGAGCGAAACGACGTCCTTCCGCTGGGCCACGATGTCGAAGAACTTGCGGATGCCGCTCTTCGGCAGCGCCGCGACGTGCGGCGCGACTCTCGTCCGATTGTTCACTTGCGATTCACCAGTTCCAGCGTCTTCCGACGGATATCCTTGAAATTGCACTTTCTTTCGTTCGCCTGCTTCACGTTGTAGAGCGCGGCGACCTGCGCAAACGCGTCCGCGAAGAGTCCCTGCTCCTTCAGGATGCGCGCCTTCTCCGCCGCGACGATGCCGTTGCGCAGTTCGAGGAAGCGCCACGACGGTTCGCCCTTCGGATAGCAGAGGAACGTGTCACCCGAACTCCAGTCTCCGTACGTCGCGTCCTCCTTCGGGTTCTGCGGCCAGCTGTTCCACGCCCAGCGCAGGAAGCCGTCGAGTCCGAGGAACGCCGGCGACACCCCGCACCAGAACGCCTCGCCGGGCCTCGACGACAGGAACGTGTTCGGAGACGTCGGCCAACAGCAGACATACTGCGTCGTGACGAAGCCCTTCGCGCGGCGTTCGGCCGCCTCGGACAGGAACTCGGGCGTCACGCAGTCCGCGACGAGAACCTGCGAATAGACGTCGATCGTGATGCCTTTGAAGTCGCTCGGCTTGCGGTTGCCGGCCATCGAGATGCGCATGCCCGGCGCGTGCCGCTGAACGAACCGCGCGACCTTCGCGACGTCTTCCGGCGCGCGCTCGTCCATCGCCATGAGCGTATGCTCGAACCAGCCCTTCGCCTTGACGTGCGCGGCGAACTTATCGAGGAACGCGCCCCAGCGCTTCTCCAGCTCGTCTTCATCAATCGTCTTGCCGAGCGTCCACGGGCAGAGCGAGTAACACGAGATGTCCGGCCCCAGACCGCAGTCGAGGCAGAACTGCACGTACTCGTCGAAAAGGCGGAAATCGCCATTTTCCACCAGCGAGTGGTAGGCGTCGCGGCACTGGTGATCCCACGGTTGGTCGAGAATCGGGACGGTGATCGTCTTCTGTCCCGCCGTCGCGAGCAGTTCCCAGACGGGCTTCATCGCCGCGTAGTGCTTCTTCGAGAACGGCTTCGCCTTCGCGAGGCGCGCGACGGCCCACGGGTGCTGCCAAAGGTCGAGGTAGTACTTCCATTCCTTCGCCGGCGGCAGCACGCGGTCGATGACCGTCACGCGCATCATGCCGCAGACGTAGGCGCCCGGCTTCGCGTCCGCCGGCACGGCGATCTCCACCACGCGCGGGCCGTCGTCGTCATCGTCCTTCGTCCACTTGACGCGGTCGTAGACCTCCAGCCGCTGCAGGCTCTCCGGCTCCGGCGCGTACTTGACGGACTTCAGGACGCCGCGACGGATCGTCAGGCCGTCCGGGGTCTCGCCCAGTTCGCAGAAGTCCGGCACACGCGCCGCGACCGTCTCGCCGCGCCACGCCGTCACCTCAAACGTCCGCGCGCCGGCCGTCGCCGCCGCAAGCGCCACAACCATGCCCAGCAGGTTCTTCATGTTCGTTTCCCTCTGTCTTCCTGTCTCATGCGCGGCAAAGCTCGTCCGCGAGCGCGGCGAGTTCGCCCGTCGACTGCTCGTTCAGGGCGGACTTGATGTGCACCGTGTTCGCGCAGAACGTGATGTTCTTCGACTTCTCGAAGAGGCCCTTCATCACGCGCGCCGCCGTCGGTGCCCACGAGCCGTTCTCGATGAGGCCGATCATGCGGTTCTGGTAGTTGCGCTCCGTCAGGTGGGTGATGAACGTGCGCATGAACGGGAAGATCTCGGCGTTGTAGGTCGTCGTCGCGAGGACGAGCTTGCCGTAGCGGAAGGCGTCCTCGATCGTTTCGAACATCTCGTCGCGCGCGAGGTCGGCGACGACGACCTTCGGGCAGCCGCGCGCCTTCAGCATCTCGGCGAGCCGTTCGACCGCCGCCTTCGTGTGCCCGTAGACCGACGTGTAGGCGATGAGCACGCCCTCCGACTCGACGGCGTAGCTCGCCCACGTCGTGTACTGCTTGACCGCGTGCGCAATCGCCTCTGGCGTGTCGAGGACGGGGCCATGCAACGGGCAGATGATCCGGATGTCGAGCCCGGCCGCCTTCTTCAGGAGCGCCATCGTCTGCGCGCCGTACTTGCCGACGATGCCAATGTAGTAGCGGCGCGCCTCGCAGTCCCACCCTTCGGGGTCGACGACGTCGTTCGCGCCGAACTTGCCGAAGCCGTCCGCCGAGAAGAGCACCTTGTCCGTCGTGTCGTACGTGACGATCACCTCCGGCCAGTGCACCATCGGCGCGGCGACGAACGCGAACGTGTGGCGGCCCGTCACGAGCGTGTCGCCCTCCTTCACGACGATTCGGCGGTCAGCCCAGTCCGTGCCGAAGAAGTTCTTCATCATCGTGAACGCCGGGGCGGACGAGACGACCTGCGCGTCCGGGTAGGCGGCCATGAACGCCGCGACGTTCGCCGAATGGTCCGGCTCCATGTGCTGGACGACGAGGTAGGCCGGCTTCTGGTCGCCGAGAATCGCCCGGATGTTGCCGAGCCATTCCGCGCCGAAGTGCTGGTCAACCGTGTCGAAGACGGTGATCTTCTCGTCCAGGACGACATAGGAGTTGTAAGCCATGCCGTTCGGCACGGGATACTGCCCCTCGAACAGGTCAACCTGGTGGTCGTTGACGCCCACGTACTGGATGTCTTCGGTGATTTTCATTTTCGGTTCCTCTCTCCTGTCTTGAAATTGCTGAGGGCGTATTATATCAAAAACGCGCTTCCTCGTAGGCGACATTGAGCTTTGTGTCCGCCGCCTCCAGCAGATCGCGCAACGCGTCTTCCGACTGGTCGCCCTGGGCCAGCGCCAGCAGGAAGGCGCGATAGGCCGTCGCCGCCGCCTGAAGCCCCTCGCCACGTCCACCGCCGAAGACCGGCAGCTCGTTCGCCTTGTCGAGCGCCGCGAGACGGACGTGCGGATCGACCTGCGCGCAGGCAATCGCCTCGCGGAACGCGAGCGCGTCAAAGCGTCCGCAGAACGGGCGGGCCAGCGTCCGGGGATAGAGCCGCAGCCGCGACGCGAAGACGCGCGCCTCGATGCGGCTGAGCGTCCCCGGCTTGAACACGTGGTAGAGCAGACGAAAGCCGTCCGCGTCCGCGCCTTCCGCCCGATCCAGCCAGTCCGCGAGACGCCGCCGCGCACCCGCGCGCCGATAGTCGGGATCCGTCAGGCGATAGGCCTCCTGCGCATCCGCAACCGAAAGCTCACGCCTCTCCACCGCGCGAAAGTAGGCGCGGACGACCTCCGTGCGCAGGGCATCCAGGTCCGTCTGCGCGGGGTTGGGCAGAAAGAGCCGCGTCACGACCGCTTCGCCGTTCGTCGCGACGCGCACGAGGACGTCCGTGCAGTTCGTGCGCACGTCACCGAGGTGCAGGACGATGCCCGGCTGGGCGACGCGCACGAGCGGCCGCTGGGCGGCGCGCGCGAGGGCCGTCACGGTCTCGCCGGCGAAACGCGCGATGGGTGCCTGGAACTCGCGGCGCACGTCGACCGCGCAGTTCGCATAGACCTTCACGAGCCCTTCCGCCTGCGTCAGGACGGGCGACTTGAACCGCTCGATCATCTCCGCGCGCGAAAGCGCGAGCAAAAGGACTGTCGCGAGGATGCCCATCGCGCGTCAGCGAACCTTCAGCAGGATCAGCAGCAGCGCCGGCATGACGACGAGCTGCAGCAGCACGAACCGCATCAGCACCTGCGCGTTCGACCACTTCAGGTTCTTCTTGCAGTGGTCGTGCAGCGGAAAGCGGATCTTGCGGATCAGGCTGTCCTCCCCGATGTCGAAGCCGACCTTCTTCGCAAGGCGCAGCAAAACGAGCTTGCCGAGGCCGCCGCCGCCGTTCACGAGCACGATTGGCGCGAGTGCGAGGACGATGAACGGGTTGCCCGTCATAAGCGAGGCCGTCGCGACGAGGATGCCGAGATAGCGGCTGCCCGCGTCGCCCATCAGAATCTTCGACGGCTCGGCGTTGTACCAGAGGTAGCCGCCAAACGCCCCGGCGACGATCATCACGACAATCGCCCAGCGCGCCGCCTCGGCGTAGACGGGGATGAGAAAGTAGTGCGCGACGGGACGGTAGCCGACGACCACGTAGAGGACGACCGCCAGCATGCCGAGCGCGATGAGCGTCAGCGTCCCCGCGAGGCCGTCCACGCCGTCCGAGCAGTTCGTCGCGTTCATCGTGAACCAGAGGACAAACGCCGCGACCGGCACGTAGGCCCAGGCGTGAATGAGCCAGACGCCGACGCCGTTCATCAGGACGGGCCCCTTCACGAACGGCAGCCACGCGATCATCACGTGCGACCCGTCCACGACCTCGTGGTGCCCCAAGAAGATGAAGACGGCAATCGCGACCGAGACGACGGCATCGAGGAGGCCCTTCTTGAGCTCGCCCCACGGCACGCGCGCCTGATCGTCAAGATAGCCGAAGAGCATCGCCCCGTAGAGCGCGAAGACGGCGGCAAGATCCCAGAACTTGAGCGGCGCAAAAAGGATGACGACCGGGAGCGCGATCAGCGACACCCAGAGCCCCGCCCCCGTCGGCTTGCCCTGGCTGCCCATGCCGCCGAGATCCTTCAACTGGGCCTTGCCGCGATCGCGCGGCAGTCGGCTCCAGAGGCGCGGCAGAAGAATCCAGGTCAGGAACGCCGCCGTGAACGCGCCGCCCGCCAGCAGGAGGGCGTGCGACTGAAGGAGGCGGAACGGCCCCCAAAACGGCTGCAGAAAGTTCGACAGGTAGTAGATCATCGCGTATTAGGCCCTCTCGAATGAAACGGCGGACACGGCTTACGGGGCCTTCTTGAGGGCGTCGGCAAGCGTCTGCTTGACCTCCGGCGAATCCGGCAGGATCTTCAGCGCGCGGCGCGCGTAGTCCTCCGCCTCCTTGTAGCGGCGCAGCTTGCGGCAGATGATCGAGAGGTTGTTCAGCACGGCCGGCTCGTTGGGCCGCACCTTGAGACAGCGGCTCAAGTAGCGTTCGGCGTCCGCGTAGCGGTTGCCCGTCAGCGAGCTCATGCCCATCGCGAAGTTCGCCTCGGCATCGTCCTCGTTCGCGCGCAGGACGGCCGCCGCATAGCGGCGCGCCTCCGCGAAGTTCGCGCGCTTCAGGGCGATCTGCAGGCCCTCGCGCGGCGTCATCTGCAGAAACGTCCGCTGGCGCTCCTGCTCGATGACGGACAGCATCTTCTTCAGGGCCGTGTTCGACTCGTCGAGGTCGTTCGCGAGTTCCGCGTCCTCGCGGATGCGCGCAAAGCGCGAGAGCCGCCACGAGACGGCCGAGAACGCGCTCGCAAGCGCGGGCGACGGGTCGGCCGCCTCCGTCTTCGGCGCGAGCGCGAGAATGCGGTCGGCGAGGACTTTCGAGCGCGCGATGCCGGCCTGGGCCGTCGCCGCGTCCAGCCCCTTCTCGCGCGCGACCATGCCGGAGAGCGTCGGCAGCGGCTTGCGCTCGCGCTTCCAGAACTCGAAGCCGAGCTGAATCGCCGCCTCGTCCATGCCGCCGACCTTCTCGCCGGCCCAGATGCGCAAGAGCGCCGGCACGCCCGTCTGCGCGTGCTGCCAGTCGTCCGACTCGACCGCGAACGGACGCGACCGCACCGCGCATTCCCACGCGCGCGCGCCGGACATCATGTTGAGCGTGTAGAGGGCCTGTCCCCGGTCTTTCGCGCACAGCTCGACCGCCGCATCAAGATGGCCGTCCGTGAAGAGATACTTCGCGTCGCCGCATTCCGCGACCGTCTCGCGCACCGCGTCGTCGACGATGCGCTGCATCTCGGTCTCGACCGGCTTCGGCACCGTCCGGCACGCGAGCGCGACGACGACGGCCGTCAGGCACGGCACGAGCCCGCGCAGGAGGACGCCCGGACGCCGCTCGTCCTCGCCGAGGTACGTGCGCTGGCACTCGAAGGCGAACGCCGCGCCGAAGAGCGCGAGCGCGACCATCGCGCAGAACGTGAAGAACGCGAGCAGAAAGCCGCTCTGCACGAGCACGATGTCCTTCGTGAACGTCCAGAACCGCGCGGCGGGCAGCGCGCCGCACTGCATGACCGCCAGCATCCCGACGAGGAAGAGGAGCACGCCGAGGTTAAACGGCATCGGGCGGTCATCGCGCGTGACCATCGGGAAGACCTTCAGCGCGACGAGGAGCGGCAGCACGCCGAAGACGAGGCCCAGCACCCAGCCGACGACGCTCGCCGCGCCCGCGAAGACGCGCCAGTAGCCGCCCGCGTAGCGGAAGTAGACGTCGTTCGCGCCCCAGCCGTTGGCCACGGCGCCGCCCAGCGAGACGAATTCCGCCGCGTTCAAATACGCCGCAAGCGCCAGCGCGCCGAAGAAGAGGAAGAACATGCGCCACTTCGGCAGTTCGTCCGGTTCGGGCAGCTTCTCCGGCTTCGGGAAGAGGCTGTCGACGATGCCGTGCCAGACAAGGATGTAGGCGCCGATGAACAGGACAGGCAACAGGAACCCGAACGGCGTCTCCGCCGCGAGCAGGCCCATCAGCGCGACGAGCGGGAAGAGCCGCCAACGTCCACCGGCCACGAACCAGCGCAGCGCGAGGTGGACGACGACAAGGACGACCGTGAACCGCAGCAGGGACGGCGAGAGGACGCGCGCGATGCGCGAGAGCGGATCGCTCAGGCCGAAGAGCACCGCCGCGACAAAGGCGAAGAACGGCGCGATGCGGTTGCTCCAGACGGCATAGGGCCGCCCCGTGCGGATGAGGAGCGCGAGCGTCTGGCGCACGATCAGGTAGACGAGCGCGACCGAAACGCCGCCGAGCGCCGCACCGACGAACGTGAGGACGCGAATCGCACCGCTCACGCCGAACGCCGAGAAGAGTCCGACCGAGACGATGCGCCAGAAGCCGGGGAAAATCGTCTGCGGCGGACGGATCTGCGCGGCGACGGCGGCCTCGTTCCACATCGCGGGGTCGAGTCCGGGAATGCCCCAGACGAGAATCGTGACAGCGGCAATCGCCCCCGCCAACATCGCGAGCACCAAGTCCTTCAGCCCGATGCCGCGCGTGTCGTTCAGTTCGTCAACAGCTTCAACGCTTTCCATTCTTTTACCTTGCCTGTCTTTTGCCTTGTTGAGAAAATTGCGGTTCGTATGATACTAAATCCACCACGCGGAATCAACTCGCACGCTTTCGTCCATGCGCCGCGTCAGACGTCCGCCGGCGACAGCGTCTGCGCGAGGGCGACCCAGTCCGCGTTGGAGAGCTCTTCGGCCCGGTTCGTCGACTGGATCACGTTCTTGAAGACGCTGCCGAGCTGCTTGCGGCGATGCTCGAACGCGCGCTTCGTCAGCCGATAGAAGACGCGCCGCTGTTCGTCCGAAAGGCCGCCGTTGCGGTCGTGCCGATCCAGCCGCACGACGCTCGACCCGATTTCGGGACGCGGCCAGAAGCAGCTCGCCGAGACCTTGCGGACGATCCGAACGTCGTAGTCGAGCTGCGCCCAGACGCCCGCAAGGCCACGCGTCTTCGACCCCTCCGGCGCCGCAAGCCGCTCGGCGACCTCCGTCTGCACAAGCACCGTCAACGACGGAATCGCCCGCTTCTGCACGAGTTCCAGCAAGATGCGCGTCCCCGCCTGATAGGGCAGGTTCGAGACCATGCAGTCAAATGAAAGCGCCGCCCCCTGCCGCGCGAGCCACGCCAGCGCGTCATCGGCGATGACCGTCAGGTTCGGCGGGTTGCCGAGCGACGCGGCGAGGCGTTCGGCCAGCACAGGATCCTTCTCGATCGCCGTCACGCGGCACCCGCGATTCAGCATCTCCTCCGTCAAGACGCCCAGCCCCGGCCCAATCTCCAGAACAGAAACGTTCCCCGTCCCTTGTTCCCCCAGCCCCGCATCCACAATCGCCTTCAGGGCGTTCTGGTCGATGAGGAAATTCTGCCCCAGAACCTTGTTCGGATGAAACTCGTGTTCAATGCACCAGGCCTTGACCTGGCTCGGACTCGTCAAGTTCATTTCGCAACCTCCAGTACGCGGTCAATGACGCTGATGTACTCCCACTTCGGATGATCCGCGCTGCCCGACAGGCGGAACTCCAGCAGCAGCTTCGTGAACGGCCACGTCAGCGGGTGCAGGATCTTCCCGACGAGCGAATCCTGCTTCGTGAACTGCACACGCACCGTGAAGTCGAGCCTGTCATGCACTGTGTCGAACTGGCCGTACATCTTGATCGAGAAGACCATTCCCTCGATGTAGATGTTGTCGCTCTTGAGAACGCCGTTCTCGATCACGTAGTCGCACGAGCCCTGCGTCGAGTCCGTAAACCACGAAACGCCGGGCACGCGCTCGGCCAGCAGCGCCACGAGGCCCTTGAAGCCCTTGATCCGCATGAGCTGACCGTCCCTGACGCTCAGGTGGCCCTTGCCGTTCAGCACCTCGTAGTTGTTCGTCATCGCGCGCGGAAAGCGGAATTCAAGCGCGCAGTCGGAATTGCCGTAGACGTCTTCACCGACGTACTCCCCCTCGAAGCCACCGATCTTCAGCAGGCTGGCGACGGGGAGCGCGCTCTTCGCCACGACGGACACGGTGTTGTAGCCGTTCGTGCCGTCCACCGTCACCGTGCCCTCCAGCGGCTCGTCCTTCGGCCCGACACCGACGATCGGCCCGAAGACGTGGTGGTAGTTAAGCGAATCGCCGCGCGTGTAGACGAACAGGTGCAGTTGCCCCTCGGCGCGCTTCATCGCCACGCCGTTATACTTGCCGAGCGTCGGCTTGAGGTCGAGGTCGAGGTTGAAGTCGTTGTTGACGAGGTTCACCCGCCACGCGCAAAACGCCGGAATCTTCCCCGGCACCTCCGTAAAGGCATCGACATACGGCAGCGACACGGGAATGTCGAGCGCGACCAGCAGCGGACGAATCTGCTTCTGGAGGGCCGTGCCGCGCACCTCGCCGCGCACTTCCTGGCGGTCAAGGTCGACCGAGCAGAAGCCGTCGATGAACATCGGCTCGTCCGCATCCGCCGCCGGCCAGTCGAGATGGGCGCGCGCGAACGAGACGCGCGACGCGGCGACCTCGACGTCAGCCACCACCTTCGCGGGCGCGGCACCGAGGATGTCGGGGTTGGCGAGCGTCAGCGTGAAGCGCGGCAACTCCGGCAGCGTCGCCTCAACGCGCGCGTTGCGCTCGTGGTTCTCCGGCGCGTAGTACGAGTCGGGCAGGCGCGGATAGCGCGCGCCTTCAATCAGGAGATGCCGCCCGAACACGTCGGCGACGACCCGATCGGCCGACGCCAGCGGCGCGCGCGGCGCGAGACGATACCGCTCGAAGACGCGGAGCCCCTCGACGACAAGGCCGTGCCGAAAGCCAAACGCAAGGGAATCGACGCGCACGACAAAATCGGTCGGCACGACGCGCGCGAGGACGGCCTCGGCCCACGACGCGGGGACGGACTGTTCACGAAACAGGAGCGACCCGACGAAAACGCAAAAAACGATGAAGACGATCTCCACCGTTCTCAAGAGGATCTTCAGGAACTTCTTCATCTCCTCAAAACCCTTTTCGCTTCCTTCTCAGATTGGCAGCCCCTAGGAGAGTCGAACTCCTCTTGCCTGGATGAGAACCAGATGTCCTAGCCGATAGACGAAGGGGCCAAGTTATGGTGCACCCGGTGGGAATCGAACCCACATGCTTTATGGGCACAAGAACCTGAATCTTGCGTGTCTGCCAATTCCACCACGGGTGCTTCGTGCTACGGGTGTGTAGTATATCAAAAACGCCGCGCGCCTGTCAACGGGGTGTCTGCTGAAATTCACGCCGGCGGGCGGCGGGGGCCTTGCCGGTCAGCAGCTTGGAGATGCCGACGAGCGTGCAGGTGAAGATCAGCATGAGCGTCGAGAGCGCGAAGACGCTCGGCAGGTTGCGCGAGTGCTTCGTCATCGAGCTGACGTACGTCGGGAAGGTGTTCGTGCCCGCGCCGTTCACGAACGACGTGATGACGACGTCGTCGATCGAGAGCGTGAACGCGAGAAGCCCGCCCGCGATGATGCCCGGCAGCAGGATCGGCAGCTCGACCTTGAAGAACGTGTACCACGGGCCCGCACCGAGGTCATACGCCGCCTCGACGATGCGGTCGTCGAAGTCCTGCAGGCGCGCGAGCACCGTCATGACGACATACGAGACGCAGAACGTCACATGCGCAATCAGGATCGTCCAGAACCCGCAGTCGACCTTCGCCGCGACGAAGAGCATCAGGAGCGAGATGCCGATCAGGATGTCCGGCATGACGAGCGGCGTGTAGACGAGCGCGTGGTGGATTGTCTGGAGGCGCCCCTTCCAGCGGTGCAGCGCGAGCGCGGCCGTCGTGCCGAGGACGCTGGAGACGAGCGTCGCGAGACCCGCGATGGTGAGCGAGAGCCAGAAACTCTGCAGCAGCGACTTCACCGCGTAGCTGCCCGCGAAGATCTGCTCGTACCACTTCGCCGTCAGCCCAAGGAAGTTGCCGCGCGCGTCGAAGAAGCTCATCGTCGTGCCGTTCGGGACGAACCCGTAGACGACGACCAGCACGATCGGCACGTAGAGGAACGCGAGCACGAAGCCGAGGACGGCGACAGAGAAGAGCGAGCGCTTCATCGGCCGCCTCCCGAAACCATGAGCCGCGCCGTCTGCGCATCGAGGCGCTTGCGGTCGCGCGCGTCCTGCCGCTTCTTCCACCACATCGCGAGCGCGAGCGGCACGAGCACCGAAACGGCCATCAGCGTCGCGAGCGCGCTCGCGTGCGGGATGTTGCGGTTCTGGATCGCGCGCATGAAGATCTTGTTGCCAATCAGCACGCAGTTCGTGCCGCCGAGCATCTGCGGGATCACGTAGGAGCCGATCGCCGGGATGAAGACCATCAGGATCGCCGAGACGACGCCCTGCCGCACGCCGGGGATGAAGATCTTGCGGAAGGCGTAGAAGTTCTTCGCGCCGAGGTCGCGCGCCGCCTCCAGGAGCGCGAAGTCGAACTTCTCCGCCGCCGAGTAGATCGGCATGATCGCGAACGGCAGGAAGGAGTAGACCGAGACGAGCACGACCGCCGCCTCGGAGTCGAGGATCGTTGAACTCGCGGGGTCGACATGCCCAGCGGACGCGAAACCGATCCAGACGAGCGCGTGTTGGACGAAGCCGGGCAGCCAGTCGAAGAGCCATTCGCGCGTCTGGAGCCAGACGAGGTAGCACGCCTGCAGCCAGCCGTCGGGATGGAGCATCGTCTTCCACGCGAAGACGCGCACGACGAAGCTCGTCCAGAACGGCAGCATGATCGACCCGGCGACGATCGCGCGCCACTTCGCGTTCATGCGGGCGATCGCGTAGGCGCAGGGGAGCGCAAGGACAATCGACCAGACCGTGATCTCGAAGGAGATGCGCAGCGTGTTCCAGACGATGGCCGGGTAGTCCGGATCGACGAGCTCACGCCACGTCGACATCGACCAGTCGCCGACGCCGCCGGAGGCGTCATGGCCGTGGAACGTGAACGCCAGCACGATCACCGCCGGCACCGCGAAGAACAGCGCGAGCCACAGGAAGCTCGGCGCGGTCACGAGCCATTCGGCCTTCCTCGACCGCAGCGGATTGCCGTTTTTCGCCGCGTTCATGCCACGGCCTCCTTCCCGGCGTCGAGCGCGACGCGCAGCGCGCCGAGGCGCGCGGCCGTGTTGACGATCGACGGGTCGCCGCCCGCCGCCACCAGCGCGTCGGACGCCGCGCCGTGCAGCCAGACGGACGATGCGGCGGCGAGGAACGGGTCGCCCTTGAGGTAGGCCCAGCGCGCGCCGACGACGCCCGCGAGGAGGTCGCCCATGCCGCCGAGGGCCATGAACGGATTGCCCGTCGCGTTCTCGTAGACGCGCGCGCCGTCCGCCGAGACGACGAGCGTGTGCGCGCCCTTCAGAATCACCGTCGCACCATAGCGCTCGACAATCTCCCGCGCGGCCGCGCGGCGGTCGGCCGTGACCTTCGCCCGCTCCCAGCCGAGCAGCTTCGCGGCCTCGCCCTCGTGCGGCGTCAGGACGAGTTCCTGGCCCTTCGCGGGATCGTATCCGTCCGTGCGCCCGTACCACGAGGCCAGGACGGCGAGCGCGTCCGCATCCAGCACGAACCGTCCGCGCGAGCCCGACAGCAGACGCGAGACGATGACCTCCGCCGAGACGGAGACGCCGAGCCCCATGCCGATGACCGTCACGTCCGCCTTCGGCGGCACGCAGGTCGCCACGAGTTTCGTGAACGTCGCCTCCGGCACGAGCGCGCCCGCCGCAATGCGCGAGGCGTCCGGCACGACAAGCTGCACGAGCCCCGCCCCCGCCGCGCGGGCGCCGAGGCCGGCAATCACCGGCGCGTGGATGTAATGACCCGAACCGCCGACGACGGAAACCGTGCCGACCGTGTACTTGTTCGCGTCCACCGGGCGTCTCGGAAACGCCCCCTGAAGCTCTTCGGGAAGATGCATGCGCGAATTATACCATTTCTCCTGAAGCGGCGCGCGGCGAATAAGCCAGATTCTGTTCATTCCCTCGCGGGAACTCCGATCATTCATCTCAGCGATCTACCCGAGACCTCATGCGCCCTTTCGGACGCAGCCGCACGGGCCGTGCGTTCGGCCCCCTATTCGATCTTGCTCCGAGGAGGGTTTGCCCTGCGCGCGTCGTTTCAGCCGCGCCGGTGGTCTCTTGCACCGCCTTTTCACTATCACCCGTCCGAATGAAAGGTAGACGTCCGGGCTACCTGTTTTCTGTGGCACTTTCCATCGCGCGGGGTTGCCCCGCGCCTTCCGTCCTTGACGAACGGATCCTCCGCCCTGTGGAGTCCGGACTTTCCTCTGCCTCGCGGCAGCGACCGGTCACACGCGCGTCGCTTCAGGAGAAACTGTCAAAGAGCGCCGCGCCCGTTCAGGCGCGGTAGAGGATGCGACCGCACATCGTGCAGGCGACAATCGACTGCGGACGGCCCAGTTCGCCGTTCTTCGCGTTCGCGTCGGCGAGCTGCCCGACGGACGGCGGCTGCACGAGATGGCAGCCGTCGCAGACGCCGTCGTGCGTCAGCGCGACCACGACCGGCCAGCGCTTCGTGCGCAGACGCTCGTAGTAGAGCAGGAACTTCGGGTCGCTGACGGCCTTCACCTTCTCGGCCCGCTCCTGCTGCGCCGCCTCGAACTCGGCCTTCACCGCCGCGATGCGCTCGTCGATCTCGGCGCAGAACGCGTCCACGCCGCCCTTCTCGGCGTCGAACTTCGCCTGCGCGCTGTCGATGCGCGCCTGCGCGCTCGGCAAGTCGTCCATCGCCGCGAGCTGGTTGTTCTCCGCCGCCTCGAGATCGTGGTTCACGAGGTCAATCTGCAGCGAGAAGTCCTGATACTCCTTGTTCGTCTTCAGCCCGAGCTGGGTCGTCTTCAGCGCCTGAATCTTGCTCTTGAGGGCCTTCGCGTCCTCCTCATAGCCCTTCACGCGCTCCTGCGCATACTCCTGATTCGCCTTCGCGGCCTGAAGGTCAGCCGAAACGCCGGACAGACGCGCCGTTTCAAGCGCCTTGCGGCGGGGGAGATCCTTCAGCTCAAGTTCCAGTTCGCGGATGCGACCATCCACTTCCTGCAGGTCAACCAACGCTTCGATGATTGTCATCTTCCAACCTCGTCTTTACATTGCTTCGGCTGGGGCAGGAGACGGGACTCGAACCCGCAACCCACAGAATCACAATCTGTTGATCTAACCAATTGATCTACTCCCGCCAACTGGAGCCAGGTAAGGGACTCGAACCCCCGACCTGCTCATTACGAATGAGCCGCACTACCAACTGTGCTAACCTGGCCTGTGATTGGTTGCGTAGTATATCAAAAATCCGTCCGCCGCGTCAATGGGGAAAATTGCGAGCCAAAAAATCCGCAGTAAATTCTCATTCTGCGATAAACCCGTCTCTCTCGTCTGACGCTCAAGGCTCCAGCCGGAGCAGGATGCCCGCGTTGCCGTCGAGGCGCAGCGTGCCGTCCGCCCATGCGGCGGCGGACGGGTCGTCCGTCCGTGCGGACGTGACCTTCCAGCCCGCCGCCACAACCGGCTTCGCCGCGTAGGGCTCCGGTGCATTGTTGACGACGACCACGCCGCAGCTCCCGTCCGCGAAGAAATGCTCGGTCGCGATGACGTCGCGGCTCCCCGTCCGCACCAGTCGGCGCGTCGGCGCGACGATTTCGTAGACGCGGTAGGCGTCGCTCGCAAACTTCCGGGCCGACCCGTAGAGGCTCGACTCCAGCGGCGTCGTCAGCGTGTAGACCTTGCCCTTCCCGTAGCGGTTCACGAAGAAGACGCCGTTGCCCTGCGCGTCGCGCGCCAGCGTCTCCGCCGCGCGCGCCCGGTAGCGCCGCGTCGCGTCGGACGCGAGGGTGAGGCTGAAGCCGGGGAACGTGCAGGTTCGCGTCTCGCCCTGTCCGTCACGGTAATCGATCTCGATGCCCGCGACATCCTCCAGCGAATCAAGGAACGTGTCCCGGAGCGAAAGGTAAAGGGTCGCCCCGTCTCGCACCCGCTCCTTCAGCGCCCGTCCGTTGCGGAGCGTCAGGTGCGCACGGCCCGCCGCGACCGGCAGGAAGTAGACCTCGGCTGCCCGGATGGGCTGTTCGGCGGACTGGAAAGACGGGTTCAGCCCCGCCTGCTTGGCCAGGATGAAGGACGCATGCGCCACGTCGGCGTTGGAGACGATGAAATGCGCGTTCGGCTTCGCCGGCGGCAACGCGTCGAACGGCAGCGACCGCTGGAAGGCCGCGAACCTGCGGATCGCCCCGACGGCCGGGTACGGCGTGCGGTCACGGCGGAAGGCCCCCAGCTCGACGCACGGCTCCTTCCAGTCGTAAGGCGCAATCTCCATGCCCGTCTGGTCGAACGCGCACCACCAGAGCATCGCGCGGCAGTCGGCATCCCAGGCGTTCCAGAGCATCGCGCGCATGTAGTCGGCGACATGGCGCTGCGACGCCTGCTCCTGGCGGCGCGAACCGTGCTCCTCGATGAACGCCGGCTTTCCGGCGACGTCCGCGAGGATGCGCGTCACGGCGGACGCATACGTCGTGGAGCGGACACTGCGGAAGTCGTCCCGGTACTGCGCTCCCCAGAAGTGGTAGGGGTGCATCGTCACCCAGTCCGAGAGCAGCGCGTTCACCTCGGTCGGCCACGGGCTGGCGGACGTCAGCTCCAGTCCGTCGACGCCGATGACCGGCCGTGACGGGTCGGCGCGGCGGATGACGTCATGGACATAGCGCTGCCAGAACTCGGCGCGCTCCTTGCACGCGATGTCGCCGAGAATCCGCGCCTCGTTGCCCGACTCCCACGCGGCGATCGCCTTCTTGCCCTTCAGGCGCGTGACGAGGCACTCCAGATAGCGCGCCTCCCACTTGAGCGCGTAGGGATCGGCGTACGGGTCGAGGTGGACCAGAGCCGGGGGAATGTAGTTGCGGAACGTCATCTGCCCCGTGAGAAGCGCCACGACGAGACGGAAGCCGTGCTTCTCCGCCAAGTCGCAGAACTGCTCAAAGCGCGCGACCATCCGCTCGTCCACGCCCGCGCGCCCGCACGGCGTGTCGGGAAGCGGCTCTTCACTGAGGAACATGCGCGTCTCGCGGACGACGTTCCACTTTTCGCCGGCCAATGGAACGGCCACGATCGGCTGGAAGTCCGCCCAGTTCGGGAAGACGCGCAGGACAGTCAGGCCGGCTTCATTGAGCGCGACCAGATCCTTCTCGACTTCCGCCGCGTCCCACTTCGTCCACATCTGCGTCGCCGCATGGCTCGCCCAGTAGTTCGCGCCGATTGCCAGCTTCCCGGACGGGAACAGGCCTTTCTCCGGGCTATTCGCGTCGGCCAGCAGTGCCGTCAGGCACGCTGTCGAGGCGATCATCAACTTCTTGCAGAGCTGTCTCTTCTTCATTTCTTTTCTCTTCCTTACTTGACTGTGCGCGGGAAATGGTATCATATTTCGCACGCCAAGGCAACGGTTGAACGCGCTGTTCGCGAACACTTTATTGCGGACGGGACAAGCCCGTCCGAGGTTTTGCAATTATCATCTGATAATTACCTCCTTTGATTTCTCACTCACTGGGGATGGCGCCGCGCGGCTGTCTATGCGAACGGGGCCGAGCAGACCGGACGGGGCGAGCGCGAGCGTCTTCTCCGGAAGGCCCTCGTCGGCGTAGTAGTCCCAGAGCGGCACGGCGACGCGCCCGCGCGAGGGGCGCGGCTCGTCCTTCAGCAGCCAGTCCGGGAAGCGCGAGACGCCCCGGCCCGGCTTCGCCTTCGCGATCCACCCCCAGTCCGGCAGGGTCGACGCGCCGCCGTATTCGAGGTCGGTCGGCTCGCGCCGGTCGCCGAGGAGCCGGTTCCTCCACGTGTTGGCCACGCGGACGCGCAGCGTGTTCCTCCCCGCGCGCACGCCCGCCGTCGCCGGCAGCCGGTAGGGCGGACGCCACGCCGTCCCCAGCGCAACGCCGTTCAGCTCGACTTCCGCGATCACCTCCACGCGCCCGAGGTCCAGACGGAACTCCCGGCCCTCGACCTCCTCCGCCGTCAGGTCGAACGCCGCCTCGCAGACGGCCTCCCCCGAATGGAAGCGGACGCCCGGATCCTGCGACTCGTTCCAGGACTGCAGTTCGGGCCAGTCCTGCACGCCCTCCGGCGCGCCGCCGCCCGGCGCGAAGCGGACGTGCCACGGGCCGGCGATCTCTCGGCAGGCCGTGAACGGGCGCGGCGGACGCGCGGCGCCGCGGCGTCCCTGCGCCGCCCGGCGGAACACGACGAAGAGGGCGTCGGACGGCGCCATCTCCAGGTCCACCCGCGTGCGCCCGTCGGGGAGCGCGCACCAGGCGTCCGCCTCCCGCATCGCCCCCGTCTCGGGATTCTGCTCCGCCATGCGCACATAGCTCGCCAGCTTCTCGCCCTGCGCCTTCGGATGGAGAATCGTCATGAGCGGATGCGCCGCGCGCCACGTGTCCCACGTCCAGTCGTCCACGTAGTAGGCCACGCCGTCCGCGTCATGGGCCTTTCCGTCGAAGCCGAGGTAGCGGCCCTCCTCCGTGATGTCCACCATCCGCTCGTGGCAGCGCCAAAGCGCCGTGTAGAAGACGGCCCGTTCATCGTCCGTCCCGCCCTCGACCCGGATCTGGCCCAGTACCGCGTTCCAACGCGCCCGCGCCCCCGCCGCGAGGGCGTCGAGGTCGAACGCGGGCGCCTCGGCGGCGAGGTTCCGCGCCGCCTGTTCGGGCGAGAGGTAGGAGACGGCGAAGCGCATCCGAACCGTCTCGGCCCTTTCGCCGAAGACGAGCGTCGTCGTCACGCCATCCGTCTCGACGGCCGTGGGCGGCACGTCGAACGCGGCGCACAGGTAGACGCGCGCCTCGCAGGTGCGCCGACTTCTGAAGATGTCCACGCCTCCAGCACGCCGTCCTTCAGCGCATACGAGCCCCGCGCGTCCTTCAGCCCGAAGACAAGGGCGTGGCGTCCGGCGCGCGCGAAGTCGAACTGCGCGATGGCGGCCTTCTCGCCCGGCGCGATCTCGAAGCGCACGCCCGGCCCGTCGAGCCAGACGTCGTAGCGTTCCGGCCGCGCATGATCCTGATCCCAGAGCGAGGGCCACGCCCCGCCCGCCGTCGTCGGACGCACGGAGAAGACCGGCGCATCGCGGTGTCCGGGGTTCTGCAGCCAAAGTTCCGACACGCGATCCTCCGTCACCTGCTTCATCGGCGCGTTGAAACGGTACATCGCGTTGGGACGCTGCACCGTGCGGAACGTCGGCACGAGCAGGTGGCTGATGCTGCCGATGTAGGGGTTCACCCAGTCGACCGGCTCTTTCGCGCCCGCGCCCCACGCACAAGCCAACGCCACGACGCCGAGAAGCGTCCTCTTCCTTTTCGTTGCCATGTTCAGTCCTTGCCTTTCCTCTGGTTCTTGTTCGTCTTCGGGTTTGTGCGCGGCTTCACGCGCGCCGTCGAACCCCGGACGACCAGCTCGATCGGCAGCGCAATCTGGAGCGGCGCAAGCGCCGGGTTCGCGATGCGCGCCCGCAGACGGTCGAACGCCGTCGCGCCAATCTGTTCGCACGGCTGATGGACGGTCGTCAGCTGGGGCGAGACGATCGTGGCGAGGCGCACGTCGTCAAACCCCGCCAACAGCAGGTCGTCCGGCACGCGCCGCCCCAAAGATTCAAGCGTCTGCTTGAGCGCAATCGCCGCCGCGTCGTTACCGCACACGAACGCTTCGGGCCGATGCGCGCGCAGGTGCCGACGGACGGCCTCGCGGTCGTCCGGCTCCGCCTCCAGCACACTGCACCCGAACGCGCCTCGGCGGACGGCCAGCGTGCTCACGACGCCGCGCAGACGGGCGTTGACGCTCGACGAGCAGCGCGGCCGCTTCTGGAAGGAGATGCGCCGCACCCCGCACGCGAGCAGGTGCTCGGCCACGAGCGAGCCCGCCGCAACGTTGTCGATGCCGACGACGTCGTAGCCGCCCCGGTGCGGACATTGAAGAAAATCGTTGTCGAGAATCACGACCGGCACGCCCGCCCGATCGAAGACGGACAGGATCTCGCGATTGACCCGCACGACGTCATCCACCAGTTCCAGCGGCTGGTAGAGGACGCCGGCGACGCCCTCGTCGACGAGGCTCTGCGCAAACGCCCGCGCCGCCCGCGCCCGAAGCTCCGGGCTTTTCGAGACGATGTCGCCGAAGAGCAGCTGGTACCCCGCCTGCTGCGAGAGGCAGGATATCGCGCTCACGATTGGCGGAAAGAATTCCGAATACGCGACGCCGGGCACGATCAGGCCGATCTTGCGAGACGCGCCCCGGTGGATGACGAGCGTGCCGCGACCCTGCTTGCGGGAGATCAGGCCCTGTCGCACGAGCTCGTCCAGCGCATGCAGAACAGTCGTGTTCGAGAGCCCGTAGCGGCGAATCAATGCGCGCACGCTCGGGAACGGATTCCCGTTCCCGTACTTGCCGTCCAAGACGTTGCCCTTGAGCGTCTCGACCAGAGCCCTGTATTTCGTGTCGCGCATCGTGAAACCGCACGGTTCCCAATTGTCGCGGGAAATGATAGCACGATTTCACCCCTCATGGCAACAAACGAACACACTGTTCGCGAACACTTTCTTTCTCGTCATTTCGCCGCGACCGTGTACTTCCGGTCGTAGAGAAGCGCGCCGTTGAGGATCACGAGCACGGAGCCGAGGTTGTGGACAAGCGCGCCGCTCACGGGGCCGAGCACGCCCAGGATCGAGCAGACGATCGCGCCGGCGTTGATCGTCATCGAGATCGCGATGTTCAGCTTGATGAGCTTCACGCAGCCGACCGACAGCCGCTTCAGGTAGGCGAGCTTCGTGATGTCGTCCGTCACGAGCGAGACGTCCGCCGCCTCCTGCGCGATGTCCGTGCCGATGCCGCCCATCGCGACGCCGACGTCCGCGACCTTGAGCGCGATGGAGTCGTTCACGCCATCGCCCACCATCACGACGCGCTCGCCCCGCGCCTGCAGCTCCTCGACCATCTTCGACTTGTCCTCCGGCCGGCACTCCGACCGCACCTCGTCGATTCCCGCCTCCGCCGCGAACTTGCGCGCGATGTCCGCCCGGTCGCCCGACAGCATCAGCGACTTCACGCCGAGCGCCTTCAGGTTGGCGATCGTCTCCTTCGCGCCCGGCCGCAGCGCGTCGCCCAGCTGAAGCGTCCCCGTCTTGTCGAAGCACGCGAACGTCACGCGCCCCATCTTCTCCAGCGCCTCGCCGGACTTCACGATGACGCCGAACTTCGTCGCCTGGCCGATCGCCGCCATGACGGAGGTCGGCGTCGCGAGCGCCAGCGCGCACGGACAGAACACGACGAGAATCGTCACCGCGCGCAGCAGCGCCTCATGCGCGTCGCCGAGCGCGAGCCAGATGCCGGCGAACGCGAGAATCGCGACCGTCATCGAGCACGGCACGAGAATCGCCGCCCACTTGTCCGCGATGCGCTGCATCGGCGCCTTCTTCGCCTCCGCCTCCTGCACGAGGCGGACGAGCTTCTGGACGCTTGAGTCGGACGCCGGCTTCGTCACGCGCACCCGGATCGTGCCGCGCTGGTTGATCGTGCCCGAGTAGACCTCGTCGCCCGCCTTCTTCGCGACCGGCAGCGACTCGCCCGTCAGGGACGCCTGGTCGACCGTCGTCTCGCCCTCGTAGACCTCGCCGTCCGCCGGCACCGCCATCCCCGGCAGCACCTCGATCGGGTCGCCGACCGCCAGCTCGGCGACCGGCACGTCCTTGAAGAAGATGCCCTTCGCGTTGCACTTCGGACACGTCACGACCTTGCGGGCCGTCTGCGGCACGAGCGCGACGAGCTTGTGAAGCCCCTTCTTCGCGCGGTTCACCGTCCAGTCCTCCAGCTTCTCGCCGAGCGCCATGATGAACGCCACCTCGCCGGCGGCGAAGAGCTGGCCGATGCAGACGCACGCGACCATCGCCGACGTGATGAGGAGCGCCGCACGGATGCGCCGCTCGACGACAAGCGCCTCGACGGCCTCCTTCAGGACGGGCAGCCCGCAGAGGACGAGCGGCACCCACGCCGGATTGAAGATCTCGGCCCAACGATGCCACCCCTCCGCCGCAGACGTCGCCGCCCCACCGGACACGTCACACCCGTGGCCGACCAGAAGAAAGCTCGCCACGAGCCCAAGCGCGCTCACGATGAGCGACGGCGTGCTCTCGAACTTTTCGCACACGGCCTCCAGCCGCTCCCAGACGCCCTGCGCCCGGGCCGCAGCCTTTGCCTCTTGACTTGCACCACAACAGCTTCCCATGTTTTTAACCTCCTGTTAGAGACTACGCCATTTTGCTGAAGTTCTCCAGCGCCTCCGCGAAATTCTCGATCGTCTCGTCGGCGTTGCCCTTCTCGATGCCCTCGCGCACACAGTGGCGGAGATGCCCCTCCAGCACCATGAGCGAAATCTTGTGGAGCGCGCCGTTGACGGCGTTGAGCTGCACGAGGATGTCCTCGCACGGCACGTCCTCGCCGATCATGTTGCTCACGCCGTTGACCTGACCGGCAATCTTCTTCAGCCGCAATTGCAGCGACTTCACGTCTTCGATGCACTGTTTCATCGCACCTTCTCTCCTTTCAGAAAACGGCGCGTAGTATACCATACCCCCGTAGGGTATGTCAACGGGAGGCGAACAACCCGCCATCCATCAGGTAAGGCATTCGATCACATCACCTGACCCTCGCGGCGGAGGGTGGCGGCGAGCGTTTCGTACGGCACGTCCTGCACGGCGCAGCCGCCCTCGACGGACAGCGCCGCCGCCGCGCCCGCGACCTGCCCCAGCGCGAAGAACACCGGCTCCATGCGGATCGACCCGAACGCCATGTGCGACGCCGAGAGGCACACCGGCACGAGCAGGTTCGCGCACTCCCCGCGCCTCGGCACGAGCGCGCCGTAGTCGATCGGATACGGCCCGAACCGCTTGTGGGGCTGTCCCGGCGGGTTCGCGGAGTAGTCCTCGATGTTGCCCTCGTTCCGCGCGAAGCCCTGCGCGTCGACGTAGCGGCGGACGTTGTGCGAGTCCATCCCGTAGGCGCCCAGCGCGACGGGGCGCGGCGCGACGGCCGTGCCGCGGCAGTTGCGCTCGGTCATCACGTACTCGCCGACCATGCGCCGCGCCTCGCGCACGTAGAGCTGGCGCTGCCAGCCGTGGCCGAGGCCGTCCGCGAACTCGTCGCGGCACGTGCCCCACCGCGCGACGCGCGTGCGGATCGGCTCCGGGACGCGCGGGTCGTTCGCGAGCGTCCACATGAGCCCCATCTGGTAGTCGAGGTGGCTCTTGAGGATCCTCTCGCGCTCGGCGTAGGACGCCTCCGGCCAGTCCCAGTTCCCGCCGATGAAGTCAGTGGAGAAGCCCGTGCGGTTGTTCGTGTCCGTCTTGCGGTTCGGCATGCGCGAGTTGATCCACGGCATGAACATGTGCGGCCACTTCGCGTGCTTCGTGAACTCCTTCGGGTCCATCGCCTCCAGGTTGCGCAGCAGGAGCTCGTAGTCGAGCGGATCGTAGTTCGCGGGCTTCACGAACGGGATGCGGTTGTCGGGATTGTCCGTCAGGCACATGCGGAAGCAGTAGGCCTGCACGCGGCGGTCGCCCGCCCCGTCGGGCTCGGCGACGTCCGGCTCGACGCCGGGGAGAAGCCCGCTCGACGGGTCGCCCGCCCTGACGTAGGCGCTCACGCCCGGATTCAGCTGGTGGTTGGTCGAAAGCCGCCGCTGGATGCCGCTGATCGTCTCGCCGTAGACGGCGTTCGCCTCGCGTCCGACGGTGTAGGAGACGCCCGCCGCCGCGAGGAGGTCGCCCTCGTAGGTCGCGTCGACGAACATCTTGCCGCGGAAGACGCGCCCCGAGAGCGTGCGGAACGAGACGATGCGCCCGTCCGAAACCGTCACGCCGCCCTTCGCGCGATCCAGATACTCGCCGCGCACGATCTCCAGTCCGTGATCCCTCTCCCAGCGCTCGAGGATCGCCAACGCCGCCGACGGCTCGAACGTCCACATCGACTCGTCCCCCTGCGTCCCCGTGCACTGTCCGTCGGGCAGGTAGTCGGTGCGCCTTTCGCATTTCCAGTTCCCGGGGTCCTTGTAGTAGGCGGCGACGTCGCGGTAGAACTGGCGCGCGAGGCCACCGAACGCGGACTTGTTGCCGATGTCCGTCTGGCCGAGCCCGCCCGTCGTGAGGCCGCCGATGCGCGTCTCCGGGCAGACGATGACGGCCGTCCGGCCGTGCCGCTGCGCCTCGATGGCCGCCGTCAGCGCCGCCGGCGACGAGCCGTAGATGACAAGGTCATGAGTCGCTGCGGAAGACGCGCCAAAAGCGGCGACGCTCGGCAGGGCAACGGCTGCGCACAGGCAGGTCAAGCGATTCAGGGGTGACGACATAGATGGATTTTCCTTTCTTAAGTACGGCTGTTGAATATCCGCCCCATGCCGCACATTATATCAAATTCTACCTCTTGCTTACGCTTACTGGTAGTCGCGGCCGGGGATCAGTTCCGGCAGCCAGACACGGTAGCGGTCGTTGGGCTGCCAGGTGTTGCCCGCCGACGCATAGTCGGTGAAGTGGATGCTGAGCGGGAACTTCCCGGCATCGGGGTCTTCCGTATGGATCCCCGCCGGCAGGTCGGCCGCGAGCGCCAGGAACATGTCCGTCGTCGGCGGGCGCACGAGACGGAACGTCGCGAGATCGTCTGGCCCGATCTGGCCGGCGCGAATCACCTCGTCCAGCGCGCCGTCGCCGAAGCGCGTGTCGCGGGCGAGGCACACGGGCCCGCGCGTGAAGGCCGCGTAGTCGTGCAGACGGTGCAGGACGACCGGCAGGTCGAAACGCACCTCGACCGCATCGCCCTCGTTCCATGTGCGCGCGATCACGAAGTAGCTTCCGGCCTGCGGCGTGCCGGCGCACGGCTGTCCGTTCACGAGAACCGTCGTCTTCGCCGCGAACGACGGAATGCGCAGCTTGACCGTAAACGCCTGGGACTCCGGCGAACGGTACCAGAGGCCGACCGTCCCCTCGCGCGGATAGAGCGTGTAGCACTGGAACGCGACCTTCTTCCCCGTCTTCGGCAGCACGGCCGACGAATGTCCGCTCATGTAGAGGTTGACGCGCACGGCATCCCCTTCCGCGAGAAGATATGACGAGAGGACGGCCAAGTAGCCGCGCGGCCCGTTCGCGTTGCAGCAGTCCGTGTGCAGACGGCAGTGGTGGTGACCCGCGCTGCGATACCCCATCAGCGGCGAATAGGACGCGAACTTGTCGGCGTTCCGGTTCATCGCGCCGAGGTAGGCGTTGTAAAACGTCTTTTCGAGTTCGTCGCCCCACGTCGGGTCGCCGGTCAACGCCAGAAGCTTGGCGCACAGCCGCATCCACGTCGTCAGCACGCACGTCTCCTGCTGCCAGGAGATGTGGCGATACTGTTGGTCGGCGCCGCGAAACCAGTGCTCGCCCGCCGCCGCGCCGCCCGCGAGGTTCACCTCCGTCGTGCGGATGCTGTCCGCCGTCTTCACCGCCGCGTCGTAAAGCCTCTCGACATCCGCACTTCTTCCCTCGTCCTTCTTCCTTCTTACCTCGACATACTCCAGAAGCCCCTGATAGCAGCTCATCATCTCGTAGGCTTTCGTCAAGTGGACGCGCGCGTTCTTCTCGAACGCCTTCGGCGCGACCTCGAACCGCCGCTCGGCGACGGGGATGTCGGCCTGCCGCACGAGCTGCGGGCCGTCCTTCTCGTCGCAGAGCTGTCCGACGATGTACGTCGCGAAGTCGAGGTAGCGCGCCTCGTTCGTGCGCCGGTAGAGTCCGACGACCGGCTCCAGCACGCTGCAGCTGGGCAGGCCGCCATACCAGCCCGTGTGCCGCAGGGGAACGCCGCGCCGTCCGTTCGGGCCGAGCTCGCCGATCAGGTAGTCGCACAGGCGGCGGGCCGCGTCCAGCGCCCGGCGGTCGCCCGTGCCGTCATAATAATGGATCAGCCCGAGCAGCGTGTACTTCATGCCCCAGACGTCCCAGCCCACGCCGCAGCGCCGCGCCTCCGGATAGTTCCCGATGTAGCCGCACGGCTCCTGAGCCTTCAGCAGCGTCTCGAGACCGGCGTCGATCTTGCCCTTCAGCTCCGCCGAGCCCGAATACTGCCAGTACGGCACGGCCGAATGCATGTACTTGCCCCAGAACTCGGTCTGCCACCACCCTTCCCGCGTGCGCTCATGAAAGCGCTCCGCCAGCAGAACGGCGTCCGTCGCCGTGACGTGGTTGCGGATCATCCGGTCCAGCCGTTCGCCGAACGGCCCCGTCAGCTTGACCTGCGCCGGTTCGCCGAGGCAGGCCGATGCGGCCACCGCCGCCGCGAAAAATGACAGTCCCTTTTTCATCTGAGTCATGGAAAAATCCTCCTTACTTTTTCTTTTCGTCTTTCGCTTCTTTCGCCGCCACCGTGACAGAGTCGATCTCGACGCCATGCGAGCCTTCCGGCGTCTGTGCGTCCAGCCACTTTCCGATCGTCAGCCCGATCTCGCGGATCTTCCCGACCGACAGGGGCGCCGTCGCCGTCTTGACGCGCGACCACCCCAGAATCCTGAACTTCGCGAGCGGCACGACGGACGTCTTCCAGTCCGTCGTCAGCGGAGCGACACAGCCGTAGGCGACGCCTTCGTCCGTCGTCAGCCGCACTTCGACAAACCGAGTCGTCGCCTGTTCCGCCCGCAGACGAAACGCCAGCGACGCCGACGCGTCGATCGCCGTCTCGGGGAAACGCCGCGCGAACGGCTCGCCGTCCACCGGGAAGGAATAGGTGCAGTAGCCCTTCGGGGCATAGGACGGCGTGCCGAAGCGGGATTTCTTGGACAAGATGTCCAGCCGCCAGACGCCGGCCGCTTGCGCCGCGTCCGCCGCGTTCTTCTGGCGCGTCTCCAGCGCGCTCAGGCGAGCGGGCGTCACCGCGCTCTCCGGCGTGAGCGGCGGCAGGGCGAATTTCGGCAGACGCTGCGCGGCCCGCCGATCCGCCCCGGACGGCGCCGCGTCGCGCGTCAGCCACCACGCACCCGGCGCCAGCGTGACGGTTCCGTCCTCGGCGTCCGCAACAGCCGCCGCGCCGTCCGCCCGCCAGACGCGATACGCCGCGCCGAGATCGGGGAGGCGGACGGTCAGCGTAACCGGCTTGTCGGTGACGAGCGTCTTCGCGAAGGGCTCGCCGGAGAACGGGTCGCCGACACGGCGCACGTTCGGGTAAAGCTGCAAGCGCCAGACGCCCGGCGAAACCTTGTCGAGGAAGTAGCAGCCGCTGCCGTCCGAACGGACGACTGGCGACGAACTGCAGCCGCCGACATGCGCGAGACGCGCCGCGTCCGTGGGCGCCCGCGAGACCGTGCCGACCGACAGATACCGGTCGTCTGCGGCATAAACCGCCGCGCCGCTGTTGCTGTCGATGAAGCCGTCCGGCAGGGAGATGACGCCCCATTCCAGCCCATACGGCGTGCCGCGCGGCGTGTGGCGCATGATCTCGCCGCCGATCGCGAACGCCAGCGCGCGCGCCGGCGTGTAGACGAGGTTCAGGTAATGCGTCCGCCAGCTGAGGTTGGACGACGCCAGCGGCAGGAGGTCATACTGGAACTGCGAGGCCATCTGAATGCCGCGCGCCCGGAAGCTCTTGGCGAACGCCGGATAGAACGACGGATCCATCGTGTCGGCCGCGTCGAACTCGTAGATGATGCGCGGCTTCGTCTTTTCCTCCGTCGCCGGCGGCACCAGGAGATCCAGCCGCCGCCGCGCCTTGTTCTCGATCCCCGCGTCGAGTCCCGTCGGATAGGACGCGTTGGTCACGCCGTCCACCGTCGAGGCGAAGACGGCCTTGTCGCGTCCCTGCCACTCGCTGAAGAAGATCGGCTTGTCCGTCCCCGTCGACCGCAGGGCCGCCGCGAGCGCGTTGACGTAGTCCGTCACCTGTCCGTCCGTCAGCCCCTCCCGATACTTCGGCTCGTTGATGAGCTCGAACGCCAGGATCGCCGGCTCGTCCGCATAGCGGCGGCCGGTGTAGCGGTTGACGCGCGCGCCGAAGTTCTTCAGGTAGCGGCACTGGATGTCCCGCGCGTGCGGGTCGGACGTCATCTCCGGCATCGTGTACCGGTTCGAGAACCCGTCCGCGCCCTTCGCCGACGCATGCCACCAGGCGATGGGCGTCAGGACGACGAACAGCCCCTTTTCGGACAGGCGCGAAACGAGGTAGTCCAGGAGCCGCAGATGCTCCGTCTCGACGAGATTCCCCTCCCGGTCGGTGAACTGCGCATCGAACGTGTGCAGACGCACGTAGTCGACGCCCAGGCGGCGCAGGTGTTCGAGATCCGTCTCGATCACCTGCTCGTGGCTGAGGCCCGCCCGCGCGACGTCGGCGTAGTCGCGCACGAACGGGGCGTTGTAGTTGACGCCCCACAGCGCGACCTCGCGGCCGTCCGCGCGCCAGAGGAGCCTGTCCCCGGCGACGCGGATGCCGCGCGGCGGCGGCGCGACGCACCCAGCCAGCGCCAGCGCGCTGACCAGGCCGAACCAGACACGTTGTCTCATGACGGGCCTCACCGGATGATGAGGGCGAGACCGCCCTTGACCGAGACCTGCACGGCCGTGTCCGTCACGCGCAGCTTGCAGCGCGTGCCGCTCGACAGACCCTCGACCGTCCAGCCCGAGAGGTCGGACGACGCGAGGCGCAGACGCCCGCCCGTGAGGAGCGTGTAGGCGCCCACGTTCAGGGACGACGGCAGGCGAACCGTGGCCTTCGCCGGCAACCACACCGTCCCCTCCGTCACCAGAACCGGCGTTTCCGCGCCGTCAATCGTCGCCCCTTCGGGGAAGCGGACGTTCGCCGTCACCCGCGCGGCGTTCTTCAGCGAGGCGTCCGCCGCGAGATCGACGAGCCCGTTGCCGAGCAGGCTGCCGGCAAAGGCGTCGCCGCCCGCAAGCGTCAGCGCCGCGCCGTTCGCGAGCGCGACCGTCCCCGCGCCCGCCAGCGACTGGATGACGTGCCCCTCGCCCTTGACCGCGAGCGTCGCGTCCGCCGCGACCGTGACAGGCGACGTCGCCGGGAGGACGGGCCCCGCCGATCCCGTTTCGAGCGACCGCGCCAGAATCTTGACCTGCTCCGCCGTGAGCGCGCGGTCGAAGATCTGCAGATCGTCCACGAGCGCGTCCGGCATCCGCTCGCCGTTCGCATTGTAGCCGACATAGAAGTTGTCGCTGCCGAGGTCGAGGGCGATTTTGCCAGACTCCCCGACAAGCGCGCCGTCACGATACCCGATCAACTTCTGCGTCTGCGGATCGTAGGTGGCGACGACATGCGTCCAGCCGCCGTCGCTGTCCGGGGCCGCCTGACCGCCGTCCGTGAACCGCAGCGTCGTGGACGTCAGCCCGGACGTGCCGTAGAACGCCGTCGTGCGCGGAGAGCCGACGACACCAATCTGGAAATACTTGTTCGCCGTCGGCGTGCCCCAAGCGACAAGCGACGTGTGCTCGCCCGCACCCTTGTGCATCCGATAGCGCAGGGAGACGGTGAACGGCTTCGCTCCGGTCGGAATCGCCGCCGGGCAGCCGCCTTCGAGCTTCATCGCGCCCGTCGTATAGAGCGCCTGTCCGTAACACCGGGCGTCCGTCCCGACCGTCGGCTCTTTCTCGCGCGCGGCAACCAGCGTATACCCGTTCGGGCCGCAGTCGCGCCCGATGTCCGCCGCGTCATTGAAATCCCAGTGTGCCACGGGCGTGGGCAGCAACTCGGCACGGTCAGACGCCACGCGCGCAAAGTCCTTCGCGATCTCCGCCTCCGACCAGACGTGATCCGACACGATCAGCTCGTCCAGGTCACATTCGGGACAATAGGCGCTTTGCGTATTGGAGCCGACGCCCAGCAGGCTCATGTCGGCATCGCCGATGTTCATCGCGGTCGCAAACGTCTGGCTGGTCTTGTGAACCGTGTCAACCGTGATCTCGGCCTTCTGGTCGGCGTAGGAGATCACGACCTGATGCCAGGCGCCGTCGCTGAGGTAGCCGTCGGCGAGATCCGACTGGACATACGTGCCGTCGCCCGTCTGGTCTTTGATCGCGTTCCAGTTGTTCTGGAAGCTGAAGCCGACGTTCCCCGAGTTGTGCAGGTAGACGAGGAAATGTTTCCCGTCTTTCCAGTTCCCATTGTCCAGCAGATAGCTCATGTTGTAGAAGTAGGGGTTCTCCGAGCTGAGGCGGATCCAGAAGCTGACCGTGAAGGTGCCCCCGTTCTTCAGCGGCGCAAACGCCGCCGACTTGCCGTTGAAGTGATAATAGGCGTGTCCGTTTGGGCTCAGGTGCAGGGCCTGCCCCGAAATCCCGTCGGCGACGGCGGTCGGCGCAGCGGCCTCATCGCCTGTGCTGACATCCCTGCTCGGCACGTTCGCGACGCCGCTCAGGCGACTCGCCGCCGTGTCGGCCAACAGGTTCGCCGCATCCTCGAAGCCCAGGTGGAACGTCTCGCCCGGACGGAAGGGAACGCCTGCGTCGACCGTCAGCGTGCCGGCCGCGACGACCGTCGCGCCCGCGTAGGAATTGCGCCCGGAGAGTGTCTGCCGCGTTTCCGCGCCGACCTTCTTCAGTCCGCCCTTGCCGAAAATCGTGGCCGGATACGCACCATCATCCGCCGCCGCGCCGGTGACCGCAAGCGTCACGCCCTCGCCGAGGGACACGCCGCCCGACAGGCCGCGGCCCGTGAGCGCCGCGACCTGCGCCGACTGCGCGAACGCGATGTAGCCCTCGCCGTTCACGGCGATGTTCGCCGCCGTGCCGTTCTCGATCGTGGCCGTCAGCGCGTAACGTCCGACGGCCACCTCCTTGAGGCCGCTCGCCGGAAGCTTGACCGCGCCCGTTGCACCACCGTCGAAGGACACGCGGCTCGCGTCCCCGCCCGACCAGACGACGCCCGTGAGATCCGACGCGCGGCCGACTTCGCCGCCCGTGATCTTCAGCGCGTGGCCATTCAGCTCGATCGTCGGCGTCATGCCCGCCGCGCACGTGACGGCCTCGACTTCCATGTCCCGTTCAAGCGCCAGCTTCGCCGTTGAATCAAGCAGCTTGACGAGCGTCATGCCGAGCCCGTTCGCGCCCGTCGCCGCCGCGTCGAAGCGGAACGTCGAACCCGCGCCAACGTCCAGTTCCCACTTGTAGGGGATGAAGACACTCGACAGGTAGCGGACTTCGCCGCCGCCGGTGATCATGAAGGTCTTGCCGCCGTCCCAGTTGTTGCTCATGTAGAGGTTGAGCCGCAGCACCGAACCGGCGGGCACCTCAAACGCGCCGCCGTTCAAAAAGCGAAGGGATGCGCCCGTCCCCGACGCGCCGAACAGTTCCACCGTCTGCGAAGCGCCCAGCTTCACGCCGGCGAGACAGCACGCGGCTTTCGCCGTGAAGTCGTTCGTCAGGACCGCGCCCGTTGACGCCGCCGACAGGTCAAGAATGACGCCGTCGGCCGCGTCCGCGAACTTCGACGTGTCGCCCGACCAGTTGGCGGCCGTCGAAAGCAGGCGGTCGTTCCCGCCGCCTGTCCACGTCAGGGTCGTCGGCTCGGCGACAGCCGCCGCCGACAGGGTGCAGGCGCAAAGGCCCGCGAGCATTTTCGGATTCATCTTATTTTCTCTCCTTGTTGAGGGTTGGTTTGACAGAAATCTTTCCAAGTCGGTAGCGACGGCCCTCCCCGTCGGGCAGGGGCAGGGCCAGCGTAGGCGTCGCGTCGGCCTTTCCGACGGACACGCAGAGCGTGTAGTCGCCGGGCTTCAGCGTCGGCACGCGCAGCCCCGGCTCCCAGAGGCGGTGCTCGCGCGTCTTGTTGAGCACCGCGTCGTTCACCTGCGGCAGCTCCGCGTCGTAGCCGAAATGGCAGACGGACGTGCGGCGCACCGGGCTCTCGCGTCCGCCTAGCGTCGGGTCAAGCGCCCGCACGTTCCACTTGTCGTCGACGCACGTCCAGACGAGATTCCCCGCGTCGTCGACGAGCGACCACGCCACGAAACCGCCGACGTGGCAGCGCGCGACGCCGACGTTGACCCACGTGGACGCGATCTCCAGCCGTTCGCCGACGCGCACGGCGTCCGGCCACGTCGCCTCGCGCAGTTCCAGCCGGTAGCCGAGCCGGCGGTTGATCGCCGCGACCGCCGCCCGGTTCTTCTCCCAGAACCGGCGCGGCCACCCGTGGATCGAGAGCCAGCTCGCCTGATACGCCTCGACGGACGCGACGAGCTTCTCGGCGCTCCACGCGCCGCGATCGGCCGAGAGGTCGTAATGCTCGCACTCGGCGACGACCGGCAGGCCCTGCGCCTCAAACCGGCGCGCCCAGCCGTCATGGAACCAGGGGCTCTTGACGAAGACGAGAATCGAGTCGTCGCGGAAGCCGATGCCCAGTTCGCGCGCAAGCTTCATGAGCGGCGCGTCCGGCGCCGGGTTCTCGCCGCCGGCGACGTCGTCCGACACGACGAGATACGTCCGCGTGAAGTGCTTGCGGTAGAGCCTCATGTGCAGGGCCGCGACCGCGTCCGTCCGTTCGCGGGAGAGCTTCGAGGAGAAGCCCGTGTGGCCCTCGCCCCACATGCCGAACGAGCCGACGTCGACGAAGGCGACGTCCGGGTTGCCGTCGTAGCGCGCGGCCAGCGCGCCGAGAAAGGCGTCCAGCTTGTCGAGGAAGACGGGATCGTCGTAGACGGGCTCCCAGAGCTCAAGGTCGCTCGTCGCCCAGCCCTTGAGATCCTTCGCGCCGGGCAGCTTGAAGAAGAGCCCCTGCGCGCCCGCGTCCTTCACCCATTCCGGCGTCGCGAAGGCGTTCCGCGACTCGCAGCACGTCACGCGCAGCGCGACCTTCTTCCCCTTCGCGACGAACGGCTGGGCCACGCTGTCGAGGAGGTCCCAGCGGAACTCCCCCTCCGCCGGCTCCAGCGCCGACCACGGCACGCGCAGGTAGACGGTCGAGACGCCGGGGAACCAGTCCAGCGTGTCGCCCGGCTCCGTCTGCCCGCCGTAGGCCCAGAGCCGGTTCGAGAAGTGGTAGTAGACCCAGCCCATGCCGGGATTGACGAGCGCCTCGTCCGTCGCCGTGGGGCAGACCGTCGTCGCCGCCGCGCGCGACAGGAGCGCGCCGCACGACAGGGCCGAAACCAGTTTCGCCTTCAGGGGCATGTCAGTCCTCCCGCGTGATTTCCAGAATGCAGCCGTCGTTCGCGCCCAGCGAGAGCGTCCCGTCCGCGAAGCGTCCGTTCCAGACGCGCTTGACCGCGCCGTCGACCTTCAGCGCACAGGCGACCGGGCGGTCGTGCGTGTTGAGCGCGCAGACGAGCCGCGTGCCGTCCGGCTTCGGATGCTCCGTGAGAATGACGCCGCGATCCTCCCGCGTGACGGTGCGCGTGATGCCCGCCGCCTTCGCCGCAAAGGCGTAGAGGCGCCAGAGCTCGTTCGAGAAGTCGCCCTCGAACACGTTCGCCAGCGCCGTCATCGCCAGGTGCTCCAGCTGGAAGTTGACGGCGATCACCTGCCCCTTCCCGTACTTCTTCACGGAGAGGACGACGTTCCCCGTCTGGTCTTTCGCGACGACCGTGCAGTCCTTCGGCGTCTGGACGCCGGTGAACGCGTCCGTGGCCTTCAGCGGCACGCCGTCCAGCGTGAACTCGATTGTGCGCGGCGCGCGCCAGAGCGTCTGCTCAAGCCCCGTCGCCGCCAGCCAGCCGGAGTAGCCGGCCGCGCCGCCGCGCGACACGAGCAGCGTCGCGCCGGCTTCCGCCTTCGCGAGGACGCGCTTCCACGCGCGGTGCGTGTAGGTCTCCCACTCGCTGCCGGACGGCAGGATGTAGAGGGGCGCGTCCGGCAGGTCGCCCGACTCCGAGCCGCGGAAGACGAGGTCGAAGCCGGCCTGCTTGGACAGCATGAACGCGCCGAACGACGTCTGCCAGAAGTCCTCCTTCTCCGAGAGCAGGCAGACGGCCTCCGTCTGGCGCGGCGGCAGCGCCGTGAACGGCAGGGAGTCCTTGAACGCCTTGAACGCGCGCAGGGCGATGGCGGCGGGGCCGGGCGTCCGCGCCGGATCCGTCTTCAGGATGCCGAGCTCGCGCTCCATCGCGTTGTTCTCGAACGGCGGATAGTCGAGGTTCGTCTGCTCGAACGCGCACCACCAGAGCAGCCCCGCGAGGCCGTGCATCCACGAGGCGAACAGCTGCTGGCGCATCCCCGCCGCCGCCATCCACCCCGGCGCGATCGTCGGGCCGAGGCTGCCGACCTCCTGCGGAAACGCGCGCTTGCCGGAGATCCCCTCGTAGAACAGGCTCTGCCCGACCGGGTGCAGCGCGTTGCGGAAGCCGTTGAACGGCCCCCGGTTGGCGTCCACGCGGAACGGCGCCGGATACGGGTGCGGCGTCAGCACGTCCAGCAGCTCGCCCTGCATCTGGAGGTTCCACGGCGCGCGGACGTTCGACTCCTGGCTGTGCATGCCCGAGACGACGGGACGCGACGGGTCGGACAGGCGGATGGCGGACGCGATCGTGTTCAGCCAGTTCCAGGCCTGGGCGGGACGCTCGACCATCCCCATGCAGTTGCACTCGTTGCCGAGGTCCCACGCGGCGATGGCGGGATGGTTCTTCATCTCCCGCACGAACGCGCGGGCGAAGCGCCCCTCCCACATCAGCGCGTCCGGGTCGGTCAACAGGTTCTTGCCTTCGAGGACGCGCGGGAAGAAGAGCCGCCCCGACATCCAGCCCGTCACGACGGACACCATCAGCTTGATGTGGCGCTTCCCGGCCTCGTCACAGAAGAGGCGGAAACGCGCCAGCGCGGCGGGGTCCAGCCCCTCGACCGTCATGAGCGGCGCGTCGCTCGGTTCGAGGATGTAGCCGCGCGGCTCGCCGCGCCAGCGGCGGTGCTCGGCGATCGGCTGGAATTCGCTCCAGGTCGGGAAAACGCGCAAGACCTCGACGCCCGCCGCCGCCAGCGCATCGAGGTCCTTGCAGATCTCCGCCGCGTCCCAGTCCGCCGCGCGCCACATGTGGACGCCCGCCTGGGAGCCCCAGTAGTTGCAGCCGACGAAGAACTCGCCGGGACGGAAAATGTCTTCAGCTACGCACCCGGGGGGGGGGGGGGGGGCAGTAAAATTTTGTGGACGCCAACGCCGACGCGACGCCCGCAAAGAGCGCCCCGCCAACCACCATCAGTTCCTTCGTTTTCAGCTGCATCTTAATTCCTTTTCAGACCTACTTCAGGCCGTATGGCATTCCCTTTCAGGCCTGCCGCAGGCCGTATGGCGCGTATTGTATCAAAAATTCGGCCCAAGAATATACATCTTTTGACACAAAAAAATGTGTCTTATTGGGCACTCCTCGTTTTCCGCACGGAATTCGCGAAAAATGCCAATTTATTTCAGCAGCAACACCATTCACGGCATTTTGGACAAGCCGATTTATCACCCGCGCGGCTGCATACACGCGGCGGCCGACACCGAACGCACGCGTTCGCGCCTCTCGAAGCGTAGCCCTTGCCCCTCCGTGCAGATGATTCACTTTTTTGCAACGGCATGGCCATAACGGCGGAGCAAGGCCTCGAAGTAGTCCTGTCCGGCGCGGAACGTGTCGAGCAGGCGTTCCCTGTGCGTTTCATCCGCCTGCCATTCCTGCAGACCCAAGTAGTAGAAGCGGCGCATCTTCTCCAAGACGAGCATGGGGGTGATGCCGTGCTTGAGGCATTCCTTGAGCAGGACGAGCCGTCCGACGCGCCCATTGCCGTCCTGAAACGGATGAATCGCCTCAAAGCGCACATGAAAGGCGGCGAGATCATCGAGCGTGTGCGCCGTCTTGCCGTACCACGCCAGCAAGTTCGCCATTTCGCCGTGAACCTGTGCGGGCGGAACGGTATCGCGGTCGCCCACCGCGTTCGCAAGTCGCTTGTAGTCCCCGACGGCGAACCACGGCTTGCGGCTGTCGGTCGTGCTGCTTTTGAGGATTTCGTGCAGCCGCTTGATGTACGCTTCCGTCAATGCCGCCCCGGCGGTCTTAATCACCTCGTCCACGGCGCGGAAATGGTTTGCCGTTTCCACGATGTCGTCCACGGGAATGTCAGCGCCCAAATCCCCGACGGTCTGCGTCTCGAAAATCCACCGCGTCTGCTCATGCGAGAGACGGCTTCCCTCCATGTGGTTTGAGTTGTAGGCGAAGTCAATCTGCAGCTGATGGTAAAGACCGCCCGACAGCCGAGCCTCGCGCTCCGCGTTCAATATGCCGCAAATCGTCTTGGGGTAGGGACGCCGGCTCTTGCGCGCCGGCTTCTCGGCCTGCACGGGTATGCGCCATGTTCGGCCTGACGGAATGACGCCCGCAATGCGCCCTCCTGCGCAGTAGGTGCGAACCTGCCTTGCCGTTATGCCCCACCGTGCAGCGGTCTCTTCAACTGTCAGATATTCCATGCCATTCTCCGTGCGGAAGTCTACGATGCCGTTATCGGAAGTTTATCCACCAAAAACACAACCCGATTTGTCAAGATAAACTTCCGGAACAGAACACGCAAATTTGTGAGAAGTATAGCATAAATGCCCGAACCGAACAAGCGAGCCGCACATTTCACCAGCCTTCCCGTGCTGAAGCCCTGACTAGAGCCCCAGGACGGCGCCCCGCAAGTGGCGTTCGTAGGCGCGGCCCTGTTCGTTCACAAGGGACGCAGGCATCCGCAGGTTCTCGATCACGCCATTGCCGCCGTCCGCGCCGACCTCCAGAACCGTGTTGACGGCGTCCTTGCCGTTGAAGCCGACCGTGAGGCCGCGCACGAGCGACTTGAACGCGCCGACCGCCTGAAACGCCGTATGGCGACGCCCCTTGTTCGGCGCATACCAGAAGACAAAGCACTTGTCGAACAGGCTAGCCGTGTGCGGCGCGGTGCGGAACCCCGTGCTGAAGTGGTCGCTGTAACAGAAGTCGTAGAAGTTGTTCACCCCTCGGTCATCGAACCCGCAACTCGCGTCGTAGGCCGCGTAGTCCCCCGTGTAGAACGGATGCACGTTCCGCAGGACGTTCCCGCCGCCCTCGATGACGACGCCCGTGTTGACGCGCGCGATCCGAAGCCCGGTGAGCGTGTTGTCGTAGCCCGTGATCCAGACGCCGACCGAGTTCGTCGCGCCGTTGCCGACGATGTTCACGTCGGCGACGTCGGCATCGGACGAGCCGTAGTTCGCGCCCCTCTTGATGCGAAGCCCCACGCGCGTGCCCTTGATCGACACGAGGCGGACGCGCGTCTCGCGCCCGCCGTCGATCGAGACGCCGTCCGCGACGCCGCCCCCGTCGATGACGCCGCCCGTCAGCGAGTAGACGCTGCCGGGCGTCGCGATGTCGTTCGCCGGATGCTTCGCGCCCAGCCGCACCATCGCCTCGGACGACGCCCAGCCGGGCGCCGCGCAGAGAACCGCGTAGTTCGAGAGCCACAGGAAATCAGACCAGCTTCCGCCCCGCCGCGTGCGGTTCGTGCCCGCATTCCCAGAGAGCGTGCTGCCCGGATTGGAGGGGTCGATGTTCACCCGTCCGTCAAACGTCTTGATGTCATCCTCGATCCAGTCGAGGCACAGTTCCCACACGTTGCCCGCCGTGTCGTAGATGCCCCAGTCGTTCGGCTCATAGGAGCCGACGATGGCCGTGCCGTTCTCCGCCCCGCAGTCCTGTGACGGATTGTCGTACGCCGTCCCGTTCTGAACCTGCCCGCCATTCCTCTGGTTGCGTCCGAGACGGTTCAGGTTCGCGTCATTTTCCTGATTCAGGATGCCCGAACCGTCGCCCCACTTCGTGTCGCCGTTGCCCGCGCGCGCCGCGAACTCCCACTGCGCTTCGGAGGGCAGGTCGAAGTCGAGCCCCGTCTTCGTGCGCAGGAGGCCAAGGAACGAGCCGGGGTTCGGGTCGTTCGGCCAGTCGTAGGCCGTGTTCGCCGACGTGGAATTGGCGGCATTGCGGATCTCGTTGTAGCAGACGTTTTCGACCGGCCGCATCGCCCGGTCCGTGACATTGTTGAAGTAGGAGGGCGCAGGACGATCCGTCTGAACCAAGCTCCACTGCGTCTGGGTGACGGGGAACACGCCGAAGTAGTAGTTGTTCGTGAGCGTGACCTTGTGCGTCGCCTCGCGCGCGGTGTTGCGCCACCCCTCCAGCGTCGTCGAGCCCATCGTCCACGTCACGTCCTTGGCCAGCACCTTGCGCAGGACGAGGGAGGTCGTGCGGTAGTCAGGGTTGTCGAGGAGGCCGCCGGGCAGGAAGTCCGCCGAGGGATAATACTTCTGCGTCTCCGGCTTCGCGCCGGCTGAGACGTCCAGCGTGACGACCGCCGCCTCGGAGAGGGCGTAGGTGATCTTCACCCGTCGGCTCGCCTCATTCTGGGACATCGTCACGTCCGTCACTTCGGGGACTGCGGCAGTTGCCGGCAGGGCCGCAAGGGCCGCGCCCGCCAACGCCAACTTCAGACTTGCTGTTTGTTTCATCTTTCGTTTTCCTTAATTTTGGGGTTATTGTCTTTGGGTTATCGGATAATCAGCATGAATCCCGACGCGGGCCACACGCGACCGTCGGACACGCACGACGTGCGGTCGCGCGCTTCGGGGGGGCGCGGCGTCCGTGAGCGTCGCGAGCGTCCCCGTCGCCAGGCCCACCGAGTCCGAGCTCGCGGATCGGGATTCGTTCGCCACCGGCCAGCCGGACACGATGTACTGATAGTCGGCCCACACGGCGAGCGGCGCGAAGGCCGCGCACACGAGGGCCCTACGCCCAACGTTCTCGAATTCCGACTTTCCCGTCATGGTGCAAAAAAGAATCACACTAAAATGACCATTCTTTCATGGCGATGCACAGTATAGCATTTTCGCCCGGGCAATACCTCATTTCAAGCCTAATTTTTATCTCACTTTCCGCCTATCTTGTCGATAGGGAACACCGTAGTCTTCCGCTCCGCCTTTTGTCCCCATCCACTTGTCTCGCTCAGAGTTGATGAATGGTGTATCAAATTTCCTCATATGAAATCAATGAAGAAGGCAATAAAATAGAAATACAATCCAAAAATTCGGAACTTCGTCTTTTGCCACAAAGAGGGCGCAGGGAGGGCGCAAAGAAATCTCTGTGCCCACTTTGTGCCCTCTCTGAGGCTGAAACTTGAAAATTACGCGCAATTGAAATCAAAGAAGGCGCGTGACGAGCGCACGGCGTTCAGAATCTCATCTAGACGCTTCCGGCGTGTACCAGAACATCGCACGGTGGCTGTCAATGAACTTCTCGCGTTCCCTCGGCCACCCTCAACGCGACAGTCTTAAATCAGCAAGTCACCTTCTCGAAGTTCATTCATCCATTCTTCCGTGAAGCGCGGCGTGTGAAACCTCGCCCCATACCCAATCATGTCGATTATGCGCGGCTTCTCGCCATGAAAAGGACGAGCGGCTCCGCCAAATGCCTCTTGACCCGTAATCGACAGTTCTTTCTGGGCGGCGGCAACCAGGAAACAGGCGCGAACCATCTGATCTAACGTCGTTCCGTTACGTCTTGCGTACATCTCGGCGTCCCGAATGATTTCCGGCTCAATGTTAAGTGTGTAGCTCATGAATGCCCCTTTCGTTGCGTAGTATATCAAAAAAAATGATGGTTTCATGGACACAACATGAACAACGTGACTCCTTTTCACTTCGCCTCTGGCGCGCGGTAGGGCTGGTACATGAGAAGACGGCCGCCGTCCACGACATGGTTCGTGCCGGTGATGAAGGAGGCGTTCGCCGAACAGAGGAAGAGGATCACGTCCACGAGCTCGTGCGGCTCGGCGGCGCGTCCAAGCACCGTCGGCATGCCGCTCATCGCCGCGCGCGTCAGCACGGGGCCGGGCGTCACGCAGACGGCGCGCACGCCGTGCGGCCCGCCCGCGAGCGCGAGCGACTTCACGAAGCTCACGAGGCCGCTCTTCGCCGTGCCGTACATCGCGCCGACGCCGTCCCCCTCGAACGCCGTCACGGAGCCGAGACAGCAGATGACGCCCGCGCCCTTCCTCACCATCGCCGGCATGCAGGCCCGCGCAAAATAGACCGGCCCCTTCAGGTTGACGTCCAGCCCCCAGTCGAGGACCTCGCGCGGCTGCTCGTAGAACGGCACGCGGCTCGCGCAGCACCGCGCCTCGTTGCCGCCCGCGCAGGTGACGAGGATGTCGCAGCCGCCCAGCCCGTCCGCCTTCGCCGCCGCCGCAAGCGCATCGTCGAAGTTCCGCACGTCGCCGGGGCACGCCACGACCTGGCCG
>CAKURH010000014.1 GCA_934675625.1 uncultured Kiritimatiellota bacterium | reverse complement strand
ACCTTCGCCGCACCAGCACCGAGCAGCAGACGATTGTCAATCGAGTGGTCACTTGGTAAGCGTTTCGCTGGCCTTCAACATCTTTTCGATTTGCGCAACAATCCGCTTCTGCTCCGCAAGGGGCGGGAGCGGAAGCAATGCGTCGTATAGCCGCTTGTCGCTAATGGTTGGATAGGCAACGCCTTTTGCGTTCTCGGCATCATTGGCGTAGTCGTCAAATTGTGGGGACAAGAGATAATAGAACAGAAACTTGTTGAACAGACCAGTATGCGGTGCCATAACGGCAAACCCTGTACTGGCAATAGGCATTTTTGAAAACTCTCTGTCAATGATGCAGAGGTTATGAAGATAGGGCCGGACGCACGAATAAATTACGTCGCCTTGGCATACGATTTTCCGCGCCCGTGACGAAGCATCCTTCAAAGCGACGACGGTGTCGTACTCAGATAGTTTATTCTGTTTATTGTCAATTGAACCAATGTCAATATAGCAAAAACTCTCAGTCGGGGCCTTTTGGCCGTGGTTGAACACGATACTTCCCAGTCGCACCCAGGCCCAGGTTTCCGGGATCTTGAACGGCAGCTCGTCCTCGATGCACACGGTTTCGCCGTTCCGGGTCTCGTAGGCCAGCCTATCGGAACCACGGCAACACAGAGTCCCGTCTTTCGGCATCGGACAAAACCGTGTCTCGGCGATGATTTCCCGCCCTTCATTTTGGTATAATGTGCCTCGTTTCCGAATGATCAAGGAAACGCAACGATGACGAATGCCATGAATGAAAAAATGCCGGACTTTGAGAAACTGATCGGGCGCATTCGCGCAACGTCAGAGGCGTTGCAACAGGATGCGCTCGTGGTCATTAACCGCAGCGTAACGGCGCGGGCGTGGCTCACGGGCTATTACATCGTTGAGTATGAGCAACATGGTGAAGACCGTGCAAAGTACGGTGAACAGTTGCTGAAGCGGTTGGCGATGCGTTTGGGAAGCGACAAATTTGCCGCGCCGACATTGAAAACCTATCGCCTGTTCTATAAGCTTTACCCAACCCTTGCAGGCGAGATTCGCCGTTATCTAGAAAGTCGCTTTGGAAAAGGCTCGACGGTGTCGAGCCAATTGACAGGGATTGCGGCAAACGCCTTGCCGGAGAAAGGATCGACAGCGTCGACCTTATCCGTCGAGCAAGGAATACTCGTCTATTCCGGTGATGATGTTGACATAGCCCCCTCTGCAATCTTCAACCGTCTCTCATACTCGCACATCTGTGAACTGCTGCATCTTCCCGAGCCGATGATGCGGACGTTCTATGCGTTTGAGGCGATTCGCGGAACATGGAGCGTGCGGGCTTTGCGCCGACAGATTGACAGCCAATACTATCAGCGCGTCGGATGGGCGAAGAATCCGCATAAGCTCGCAGCCTTAGCGCAAGGGCGGGCAGAGAAACTGGACGCGAAAGACTTCATCAAACAGAACACGGTTCTCGAATTCCTCGGACTGAAGCCGCAGGGAGACTGGGACGAATCGGATCTTGAGAGAGGAATCCTCGACAATCTCAAGACCTTTATCCTGGAACTTGGGGCGGGCTTCTGTTTCGAGGATCAGCAACAGAACATCTTGATTGATGATGTCTACGAACGGATCGATCTCGTCTTCTATCACCGCATCCTCAAATGCCATGTCCTGATCGAGCTTAAGCCTAAGAAACTGAACTACCGGGATGTTGCACAGCTGAGTCTCTACATGTCCTATTACCGCAAGAACAAGATGACAAGTGGTGACAATCCGCCGATCGGCATCCTCCTGTGTACGGGCGTTGGTCACGAGACGGCGGAATACCTCGCGCCATTTACGGATCCGAAGCTTTTCCTGTCCGAATACCAACTTCAGCTCCCCGCAAAAGAGTGGTTTACGGAGTTTTTGAAAAAGGAGAACGAAGGCGTGTCCACCGCCAGCATCGGGATCTGAAATGAGTATTGCCCCACTGCACAAAGGCACAATGAGACGCATGAGAAGCCCAAGGACAAAGCACGTCGTCGTCGCCTTGCGCCTGGCCGGCATCGCCGGGCAGGACAAGCTCAACGGCATCTTCGAATACCTCTCGGAAGGCCCGCGCTGGAATCTCGCCATCTACCGCACCCTCCACGAGTTCTCGGCCGAGACCGTCCGCAAGGAGATTGCGCGCGGCGCGACGGGCTTCATCGTCGGCCTGCCCGGCGCCGAGGACGCCTTTCGCGCCCTCGCGGACACCTCCCTGCCGACCGTGCTCATGAACGTCGAATCCGCCGCGTTCGCGGCGCGCTCGGACATCCTGACCGTCAAGAGCGACGCCGAAGCCGTCGGGCGCACCGCGGCGAACACCCTCCTTCAACAGGGCGTCTACAAGAGCTACGGCTACGTCGGCTATCCGACGGACGACGACTGGAGCCGCGAGCGCGGGCGGAGCTTCCGCGACACGCTGGAGAAGGCGGGCTTCATCGCCCGCATGTTCGACAGCACGCATTTTCGCGACCAGACGGAAAGCAAGTCGGCGCTTCGCGTCTGGCTTCGCACGCTGCCGAAGCCCTGCGGGATCCTCGCCGCCTGCGACGACCGCGCCTACGAGGTCATCGACGTCTGCCGGGACGCGGGGCTCGAAATCCCGAAGGACATCGGCCTCCTTGGCGTCAACAACGATCCGATCCTCTGCGAGAACGCCAAGCCGACGATCTCGTCCATCCAGCCGGACTTCAAGCGCGAAGGCCGTGTGGCCGCACAGCTGCTGGACCGCGCGATGGCGCACACGCGGGCGAGGCGTCCGCTGTCGGACGGCATCGTCCTCGTCGGCGTCCGGCAGGTCGTCCTGCGCGGCTCGACCGTCCCGCTGTCACACACGGGCAAGATGATCCAGCGCGCCCTCGCCTTCATCGAGCGCAATGCGACACGAAAGGTTTCCGTGCCGGACGTCGCCCGCCACCTGAAGGTCTCGCGCTCGCTCCTCGACCTGCGGTTCAAGGAACTCCAGCGCGAGACCGTGCACGACGCGATCATCCGCATCCGCCTGGAGGAGGTCAAGCGGCGCCTCCGCGCGACCGGCGACACGATCGACCAGGTCACCGCCGACTGCGGCTGGGAGAACCCCAACACGCTCAAGGCCCTGTTCCGCCGGCATTTCGGTCTGTCCATGCGCGCCTGGCGCAACACCTAACGATTCTGCGAACAGGGCGGCTTCAGCATGAAAAGCCGCTCTCTGCGCGACAGTCGGTCGCACTCTGGCCCGTCGCGCCATGCTTGTCGCTTGCCGACGTGCGGCGCGCTTCGGGGCAACGGTGCTCCCGCCTCTGGGCTGGCGACTTGGGCGCCCTGCACGGGAAGGCCTGCGACGCTTAACGCGGAGGAATCGGAGATTGGGAGACGCGGAGGTGCGAGCCTCAGACGGTCAGGACGGCATCGATCTGACTTCAGGCTTTGTGAATCACGTAAAGACCTCCGTGTCTCCGTCACTCCTCCATCTCCGTGTTCAGCGAAAGCAATCTTGTTGCTGCTGAGGCGGCGCACGCCACCCGTGACCCGGAGGAGCCGACAGTCGCGCAATCTGTCGGGCCGACGGGCCAAAATGCAAACGACTGTCTGCCTGTCCTGCAGAGAGAGGATCCTTTTTCATGCTGAAGCCCCTGTTCGCGGACGGTTTCTGCGTCGATATGGTATAATTTGGGCGATGATGTTGACTTACCTCCTTCTCGCCGCATCCGTCCTGACTTCGGTCGCCGAGCTGCGACAGGCCGAGGCCCAACGGGCGTTCGGCCGCGCCTTCGACGTCGAGGCGACGCTCGTCAGCCGCGCCTCGGAGGACAAGCACACCTTCTCCGTGCAGGACGGAAACGCCGGCATGACCCTCTGGAACCATGCCGGCGCCGCGTTCGACAAGGCCGTCCCCGGCGACCGCATCCGCATTCGCGGCCGTCTCAACCCCGGCGAGTTCTACGCAATCGCCGCCGACTGCACGTCCATCCAGATCCTCGGCCACGGCCCGGTTCCCGCACCGATCCGCGTCACGCCCGAACAGCTTCGCGGCGACGCCTTCACGCACTGCCGCATCCGCCTCGACACCGTCGTCGCCGACGTGATGGCCGACGAGCTCAACGGAAACCGCCGCGTCCTGATCCTCTCCTGCGGCAACGCCCTCTTCTACGCGCTTGTGGACGCGGATCTCCGTCCCAGCGACATCGCCGCGCTCATCGGCCAACGCGTCGCCGTCACGGGCATCTACTCGCACGTCAGCGGACACCGCCGCCAGCTTCCGCGCGCAATCCGCGTCGCGAACCCGGACGACATCCGCGTCCTCGATGCCCGGACGGATCCCTTTGACGTGGCCGACCTCGGCGAGACCGACCTCTTCCACGCGCGGGACGGGCAACTCGCCGTCCGGCGCAAGGCGACCGGGCGCGTCCTCACGGCCTGGGGCGGCCACAACCTCCTGCTGCGAACCGACGGCGGCGCCGTCGTGCGCGGCGAGCTTGCGGAGCCCCGGCTCCCGTCGCGCGGCGACCGCATCGCGCTCGCGGGGCTGCCGGAAACCGACCTCTACAACGCCATTCTCACGCGCGCCATCTGGAAGCGCCTGCCGGACAGGGCCGCCGACGCGGGCGACGCCCGGCAGCCGCCCGTGCGCGTGACGTCGGTGGCCCGCCTCAGCCATCCGCACAGGCACCAGACCGTCTACGACTATTCGTTTCACGGGCAGGACATCCAGCTCGACGGCATCGTGCGGGGGCTCCCCGCCCCGCGCGGCGACGGCCTGCTCTACCTGGAGAGCGAGGGCCGCATGGCGACGGTCGACACGGGCGGACGGCTTCCCGCCGCGGCGCACATCGGCCTCGGCGACACCCTCCGCATCCGGGGGACGTGCGTGATCGAGACGGAGAAGATGGGCTTCAACGGCACCGCGCCGCGCATCACCGGGCTGCGCATCGTCCTGAACGACCCGCAGGACGTCTGCGTCCTCGCCCGCACGCCGTGGTGGACGCCACGTCGGCTTCTCGTCGTCCTCGGCGCGCTCGCCGCGCTGACCTTCGGCGTCGTCTTCTGGAACCTCACGCTGAAGAAGACCGTCAGGCGGCGCAGCGGCGAACTGCTGAAGGAACAGCTCGCGCACGCCCAGTCGGAGCTCATGACCCGCGAGCGCACCCGGATGTCCGTCGAGCTGCACGACACGCTCTCGCAGACCCTGCTCGGCGCCACGATGGAGGTCAACACGGCCGAGCAGGTCCTCCCCGCCGACGCCGACGGCGCGCGCCGCCATCTCGCCCTCGCGTCCAAGACGCTCGCCTCCTGCCGCGACGAGCTGCGCCAGTGCCTGTGGGACCTGCGCAGCCGCGCCCTGGAGGCGCCGACGACGACCGGCCTCCTCGTCCGGGCGCTCGAGCCCTACGTCCACGGCCTCGACCTGAAGATCCGCTTCCACGTGCCGCGCAAGGAGCTTCCCGACGGCGTGGCCCACGCGCTTCTGCGCATCGTCCGCGAACTCGTGCTCAACGCCGTCCGCCACGGGCAGGCGACGTCCGTCCGGGTCGCCGGCTGCCGCGAGGGCGACCGCATCCTCTTCTCCGTCAGCGACAACGGCTGCGGCTTCGACCCGCAAGCCGCGCCCGGCGTCCGGCAGGGGCACTTCGGCCTTCAGGGCGTCCGCGAGCGCCTGCGCCTTCTCCACGGGGAGCTGTCCGTCGAAAGCCGCCCCGGCGCCGGCGCGAAGATCTCGGCCGCGCTTGAACTCCCGTCCGACCCGAAAGGAACGTCACCATGTCCGAACCCGTCAAGATCCTGATCGCCGACGACCATGCCCTCGTGCGCATGGGGCTTGCGGCCATACTCGAGACCAATCCCGGCCTCCGCGTCGTGGGCGATGCGGAAGACGGACGCGAAGCCGTGGCCAAGGCCGAGGCGCTGAAGCCGGACGTGATCCTCATGGACGTCGTCATGCCGGAGATGGACGGCGCGGCGGCCACGGACGCGATTCTCGCCGCGCGCCCACAGACGAAAGTCATCATCCTCACCTCGTTCGTCGAGGCCGACGGCATCGCCCGCGCCCTTGAGGCCGGCGCGCACGGCGCCCTGCTGAAGACCATCGACAACCGCGAGCTCGTCGACGCCCTCCGCCGCGTCATCGCCGGCGAGACCGTCATCAGCCCGGAGATCCGGAAGATGCTGAAGGCGTCACCGCCCGTCCGCCCGCTGACCGAACGGCAGAAGAGCATTCTCGACTCGATGACGCGCGGCCTCACGGACGCCGACATCGCCCTCCAGCTCAACCTCTCGACGAACAGCGTGCGCGAGCACGTCACGACAATTTACAGCAAGATTGGCGCGGCCAACCGCGCCGAAGCCATCGCCATCGCCTATCGCAAGCACCTGCTTGAGGACTAGCCCGAACCCGGACGGATGCCGCGCGGCGGTGAGATTCCCTACGCCAGCCGCCGCGTCGCGGACATCGAGAGCGAGACGGCGAAGAGGACGAGGAGCGTCCCCGCGAGAAGGAACGGCACGAAGTGCTCGCGCCAGCGGTTGAAGACGTCTGCATCGAGCCGCGTCGTCTCCAGCTGGTCGATCTCGTCCAGCGCCTTCACCAGCGAATCGCGGTCGTTCACGGCGAAATACGTGCCGCCCGTCTTCTTCGCGATCGACCGAAGCTGCTTCTCGTCAAAGTTCATGTCGGCATACTGCACGACCTCGCGGCCGAAGAAGTCGCGCCCGATGATCGGCGTGCGGCGGGAGCGTGTGCCGACACCGATCGCGTAGACCTTGACGCCCATCTTCGCGGCGGCGGCCGCCGCCTCGTCCGGCTCGACCGCGCCCGTGTTGGACACGCCGTCCGACAGCAGAATCGCGATCTTCGTCTTCGGCTTCGCGTCCTTCAGCCGCGCAAGCGCCGTCGCGAGGCCGTCGCCAATGGCCGTCATCTGCTCGTCCCGCGAGATGGCGCGGCCCTGCGCGTCCAGCGCGACGGACGGGATCTCGACGCCCCGGAGGACGTTCAGGAGCGCCGCGTGGTCGGCCGTCAGGGGCGAGCGCGTCGCCGCGTAGCCGCCGAACGTGACGAGGCCGATGAGATCGTCGGGTCGCTTCTCGACGAATTCGGCAAAGAGCTTCTTCACGACGGCGAGACGCGTCGTCTGGCGCGAGAACCGCTCGCCCTTCGGCGTCAGGTCCAGCGCGTCCATCGAGCCGGAGACGTCAACCGTCATCGCGATGGCGATGGCGTCGACGGACTTCCGCTCACGCGCGAGCGACGTGCGCGGACGCGCCGCCGCAAGGACGAGCAGCGCGAGGCCCGCGAGGAGGACGAACGGCGTCAGCGCCGCGACCCGCGCGCGCCAGCCCGCCGCCGGCGCCGGGAGGCGCGAGACCGCCGAGAAGCGGATGCCGCGCTTGCGTCCGCGCCGCAGCAGTCGCCAGGCGGCGAACCCCAGCGGCAGGAACAGGAGCAACATCCAGGGATTGGCAAAACTCATTTCACGACCTCCGCATCGCCCTTCAGGTAGCCGCGCGCCGAAGCCGTCGCCGCGTCCGCCATTTCCGGCGTCGCCTGCACGCCCGCGAACTTCACCATGTCCGCGCTCTCCAGGAACGCCTTCAGCTCCGCGATTCGGTTATTCGCCAATTCGGCGATTCGGTTGTCGCGCAGGAACTCTTCCGTCGTCAGGTGCGGGGCCTTGATGCCATACTTGCGCTGGATGTAGCGGCGCACGACCATCGTGAGCTCGACGTAGAAGTCCTTGTAGCGTCCGCGCCCCGGCAGGCCCTTCTTGAGGAGGCGGTCGAGTTCGACCCACGCGCGCTCAATCGGGCTCATGCGGTGTTCCTTGACCTTGCGCGCAATCAGCCGCACAAGGGCGACGAGGCCCACGACGACGGCGGCCAGCGCCAGCAGGCCGAGAGCGACGAAGCCGACGAGCTTCCAGCTGAGCGGCGGCAGATCCTTCTGCGGATCCGTCTCGATGCCGCCCGTCACCGGCTCGCGCGCGGCGGGCGGATCAAAGGTGATCGGCCCGCCGACGAACGAGAACTTGCCGTCGTCCGACTGGTAGGAGAGGAGCTTCGGCGACGCCTTGACGACGAAGGGGCGAATCTTGTAGGCTTTCGCGCAGGGCTCGGGCACGAGCCGCCAGTTCGCGACCTGCATGGTCGAGCCGTCCGCCGCGCGCACGGGCTCTTCGGCGAAGTCCTCCGCGAGCGAAAAGCCGACGACGCGGTCGCGCAGGTCGGGCAGCGTCGCCGTGCGGTCGGGCGCCGCCGTCAGTTCGACCCGCAAAAAGACGCTGCGCGCCGGGTCGACCTGCGTCGTCTCGGACTCGACCTTGAACGAAACGCCGTCCTGCGAGGTCTCGAAGAGGACGGCCGCGAAAAAGAGCATCGCTAACATAGACTGACTTTCGATTTTCGCTTCATTATATCAAAAACCGCGTGGGACGGCTGGGCCGGTCAATCCGAAACGCGCCGAGAGGAACGCAAGTCCCTCGTCCGTCGTGAAGAACTTCCCGTCCAGCTGCGCCTCGTAGGCGCGCTTCAGGATCTCGCCGAACTGCGGGCCGGGGCGAAGGCCGCGCGCAATCAGGTCGCGTCCCTGCACGAGCGGCTTCGGCGCGGCGGCCTCGACCGCGAGCCGGTGCGCGGCGGAAAGCAGCCACTGGCACGCCTCGTCGCCCGTGTTGTCCGCCGCCGCGACGCGCACGAGGGCCTCAATGCTGCACACCTGCGTCGCGAGCCGCCGAATCGCCGCGTCCGACGACTGGGCGCGCCACATCGCATACGGCCGCATGTGTAGCCGCACAAGCGACGGCACGTCCCGCAGCAGCCGCTCCTCGCGCGTGAGCCGTCGCAGGAACGACGTCGCCGGCGCGACGCCCGCCTCGTCGTGTCCGAGCGAGCGGATGCGCCGCTTCACCCGGTCATAGCGCGTGCAGTACGGCTTGCCGAAATCATGGCAGAGGACGGCCAGCCCGACGAGCAGCGCCTCGTCCGCCGGGTCGCGCTCCGCGTCCCGGCGGCGCGCAAAGCGGTTGAGGCAGTCGAGCGTATGGTTCCAGACGTCCCCTTCGGGATGCCATTCGGGATCCTGCCGACAGCCGATGAGCCGCTTCAGCTCCGGGTAGTAGTTGACCCAGTTGACGGAGCGGAGGAACGCGAGTCCGTGCGAAATCCAGACGCCCTGCACGAGCAGCTTCGACCATTCGCCCATGAGCCGTTCCGGGGCCAGACCCTCCGGCGTCATGGTGCGGCAGAGACAGATCGTCTCCTGTGCCGGACGCAGCCCGAAGCGTGCGATGAACTGCATGCCGCGCAGGACGCGCAGCGGGTCTTCGGCAAAATGCGGCGAGACGTGGCGGAGCCTGTGCCGCTGGAGGTCGGCGCGTCCGTTCCACGGGTCGAGGATCTCGTCCGTCAGCGGATCCCGGTAGATCGCGTTGACCGTGAAGTCGCGCCGCGCCGAGGCCTCTTCGAGCGAGAGGTTTGGATCCGGCGCCATCTCGAACGCGCGGTGCCCAAGGCCCAGCTTCGTCTCGCGGCGCGGCAGGGCGACGTCGATGTCGTGCCCCTTGATCTTGAGGACGCCGAACGACGCGCCGACGAGATCGAGCGCGAACGCCTGCGCGAGCGTCGCCTTCAGCTTTTCGGGCGAAAGGCCGTAGACCTCGAAGTCGAAGTCCTTGGGCGCGCCGCCCAAAAGCCCGTCGCGGACGCATCCGCCGACGAGGAGCGCGCGCCCACCCGCATCCCGCACACGGCGGGCGACCTCAAGAACAGCCGAGTCCATCGCTCATCTGATCCTTTTTGGATGAAGTAGCCGACGCCTGCGGCAACTGGGGGCAGAGGCGTCGCACGTCGCGCGCGAAGTCCTTGTCGTTCGTCCGCACCGACAGGCGGTCGGCGAACCCCAGATACGCCGCCATGCGCACAAAGGCGACGACTAGGCGGTCGGCCCGGTGCGCGCCCGTGCCGCCCGTGTAGGACACGCGCAGGCGCCCATCCTGCGAGACGTGCTCGTCAGCCCCGTCGAAGACGATCCAGATGCGCAGGTTCGTCGCATCCGCCTGCGCCAGACGGTCCTTCGCCTGTGCCAGCAGCGCCGGACGATCCTTCGCGGCCCGCTGCGCGCCGAGGATGAGGTTCCAGCCGTCCCAGATCTCCAGCCGCCCGCCCGGCGGCAGGTTCCGCAGGTCTTCGGCCGCCAGGAGCGCGAAGTCGAAGTGCGCCTTCAGCGCGGCGTTCTCGTCGCGCAGCGCCGCGTTCTCGGCCTTCGCCTGCGCGAGCGCCGTCCGAAGCTCCCGCACGTGCGCCACGCGCGCACCGAGAATCAGGTCTTGCGCGTCCATGCGGAGGACAGCAGCAGAAGTCCGACGGAGACGCAGATGAACGTGTCCGCCACGTTGAAGCAGGGGAAGTGGCTCGTCTGCCAGTGGAAGTCGAACATGTCAATCACGTAGCCGCGAAAGACGCGGTCGATGAGGTTGCCGACGACGCCCGCGTAAAGCAGCGGCTCGGCAACCGCCCCCAGCCGCGAGCCGGGAACCCCGAAGACGCTCCGCCGCTTCCAGACGAGAAAGACGAGCGCGACGACACCGAAGGCGGCGAGCGGCCACACGTGGCCCTGAAGCAGCCCCCAGGCGCAGCCCCGGTTCTCGACGTAGGCGAGGTTGAAGAGCCCCGGAATGACGGAAACCGCCGCAGACCCCTTGAGGAAGCCCACGGCGAGTTCCTTGACGACCGCGTCGACGAGCACGAGGTGCGCGGCGACGACAAGCGCAATCAGCGCGCGCTTCACTTCGCGCCGCGCTCCATTTCGCTCTGGCACTCCATGCAGGTGAGGACGAACGGCTGGTTCAGGAGGCGCGGCTTGCGGATGAGCTGGCCGCAGACCGTGCAGACGCCGTACGTGCCGTCGTCGATGCGGTGCAGGGCCTCGTCGATCTGCTGGATCGTGCGGTTGATGTTGCCCATCTGGCCAAGCGCCTGAAGCCGCAGCGTCTGCGCCGTGCCGTCGCCGCCGTCGGCCTCGTGATCCTCGGACTCGTTGAAGCCCGTCGCCTTCATCGCGTCCACGCCCGCCATCGCCTTGGCGCGCGCGTCGAGCAGACGCTTGCGGAAGACCTTCAGGTCGGCCTCGGGGAACTTCTCCGAAACCTCGTCGCGCGTCCGTGACGTCGGGCGGCGCGAAAGGCGGATGCCGTCGTCGACCTGCTCCTGCTCGGCCTTCGCGGCGGAGCGCTTCATCTCCTCGGCGATGGACGCGCCGAACGCGACGGCCTTCGCCGTGTCGATCGGCGTGTACTCCTCCAGGACGGCCGCCGCCTTGACCGCCGCCGACGGGCGGCGGATGATGCGCGGCGGCACGCGCTTGATCTCGTTCTTCTCGACAGGTTCGCTGTTCATGGACTTGGGTCTCCTTTCCTCGGAATCAGATCTGAATGCCGTCCGGCAGCTTCATCCACGCGCGGATCTCGTCCGTCAGCGGGCGAATCTCCTTCACGGTCGCGAACGTGAGGTTGCCGTCCTCGTCAGGCAGCTCGAAGTCGTCGCCGACCTTCTTGCCCATGAGGTTCTGCGCGACGCGCGTCTTCGACGAGAGGATGCCCTTTTCGAGGTCGTTGTCCCACTCGCCGAGGATCGTCCACGTCTTCTCGCCGCCCTTCGTCGTGCAGACGACAGTCACGCCCGGCATCACCTCGTCGGTCGTCGCGTCGGCGAAGTCGCCGGGCTTGACGGCCTCCAGGTCGGCCTGCATGAGCGTCTGCTTCTGCATGAGCGCGCGCTGCTCGTCCTTCGCGTACTGGTACTCGGCGTTCTCGGAAAGGTCGCCGTAGCTCTTCGCGAACTCGATGCGCTTGACGTTCGCCGGCATGTCCTCGTTGATGAGCTTAAGGTATTCGGCCTTCTTGAGCCCGAAGCTGCGGTAGGAGGTGATGCGCGCATACTCCTTCTTCTTCTCGGCCTTGACGAGGTGGGCCTCAAGGGCCGGCACGATCTTCGTCATGCGCACGACCGTCGCATGGTGCGTCGAGGGATCCCACGCGATCGAGGCCTGGAAGCGTTCGAAGAAGAGCGCCTGGTCAGACGGGTTCTGGAGCCACTCGCCAAAGACCTTCTTGAGCCAGTCGGCGTTCGCGAAGAGGCGGCGCACGATGTTCTGCATCCGCAGCGTCTCGCCGCTCTGCCGCCCCTCGCCGAGGGCGATCGCGTGCGTGAGGAGCGTGATGAGCGGCGGCAGCTCGGCCCAGTCCCTGAACTGCTCGTACTTGCCGACGAGCAGCGTCGTCAGCGTCGCGGGCGCCTTCGGCTGCTTCATGTAGTCGCCAATCGCCTTGCGGCACGCCTCGTTCTGCTTGAACTGCCCGACGATCTCGTCGACCGCCGTGAAGCAGAGTTCGGGAATCGCCGCGACGAGCCGCCCCTTCGCCGCGTCGTCGCATCCGAGGAACGCGACCATCGCGCCGACCTCGCGCGCCGGCAGCGCGGCCGCCGCCTTGACGAACCGCTTGCGCTCCCAGAGGTAGTCGCGCATCTCCGCCGCCGGCGGGTTCGCGAAGCCGAGGGAGACAATCTTGCACGCGAGGCGCGCGTAGAGCGCGTCGTCGACCTTGCGCGCGGCCGTCGCGGCGAACGCGAGACGCTCGCCGACCTTCGCCTTCGTCGCCTCGTCGGCGACCTTGAACTTGCCCTGCGCGACGTATTCGGCCACCGCCGCGAGAATCTGCTTCGGATCCGTCTCGTGCGCAAAGCCCGTGAGCCAGCTGTCGCCGTAGTCCTCGGCCGCCGCGCGGAGCTGGATGGGCTCGGTCTTCTTCGCGGGGAGCACGACGCACTTGTCGGCCTTGAGCTGGCCGCGCGCGGCATCCCAGAACTTCTTCCAGTTCACCGCCTTCACGAACCCGTTCTTCACGCAGTAGTCCTCCAGCCGCACGAGCGTCATCGACGAGCCGTTCGAGCGGATGACCGCCTTGACGAACTCGCCCGGCTTCTCCTTCAGCAGCGCCTCGAAGTCGGCCGGCGCCGTCTCGCGCAGGACGAGGATATGGCCTTTCGGCGCGACCGTGAGCATGTCGCAGGCCGCCGCGAACGTGAACTGGTGGCCCTTCTTCGTCTTGAAGTCGACCGTGATGCGCTTGTAGAAGTAGTCGATCTTCTTCACCGTGCCGAGCCCCCACGTCTCGTTCAGCACCTTGACGCCCGCCGCGCCGGGGATGTTCGCGTTGAACGCGACAAGCTTTTCGAGGCGCATGAGCGACTCGCCCAGCGGACGCGCCCCGAACTCGACGCCGTCGATGAAAGAAAGAAGAAGACGATCGGTCGTCGTCTTCTCCAGGGCGTCCCTGACGCCAACCGGCTGAACCTTCTTCGCAAGCTCCGCCTGATTCTCCCGCACGAGCCTGAACGCGCCCATGAAATCCTTCTTCGCGGCGCATTCGCCCAGTTGACTGACAATCGCTTCCGTCTCGGCCATTTTCTCCTCCATTGTTTGGACAAATTCAAAAAGCGGCGGGAATTATACCATAAACGCGGCGTGAGGAATAGTGGCCACGTCAAAGCGCGGCAAAAGGGCCCTGAGCGAGACCGCCTCGCCCGGCGCCGCCCAGCCGCAGGATGCCGCCAAGCGCCCCAAGATCTCCTCCGGCCGCCAGCCCGCCGCGCGGAACGCCGCGACGCGCGTGTCGCCGTGCCGCTTCGCGAGCCGCTTGCCGTCCGCCCCCACGACCAGCGGGACGTGGAGGTAGGCGGGCGGCGTCTTCGCCTGCGCCCACAGCGCGAGGGCTTCGGCCAGAAGAATCTGCGCGGGTGTCGCGGGCAGAAGGTCGTCGCCGCGCACGACTTCCGTCACGCCCATCAGCAGGTCGTCCACCGCGCACGCGAGCGTATACCCGGCGCCGCCCTCGTCCCGCGCGAGCGGAAAGTCGCCGAGCGTCGCCGCGATGTCCTGCTCGTACGGCCCGGCGAAGGCGTCGACGAACCGCACGACCGTGCCGTCGGGGACGCGGAAGCGCCAGCAGGGCGCGGCCTTGACGGCGCAGGCCTCGGCCCACGTCGCGAAGCGCCCGCGACACGTGCCGGGGTAGTGCAGCTGCTCGCCCGCGTGCGGCGCCGACTGCGCGGCCTCGACGTCACGCCGCGAGCAGACGCACGGATAGACGCGCGGCGGCGTCTGCCGACGAAGGAAATCGAGCGCGTCGCGGTAGAGGGGCTTGCGTTCGGACTGCACGTATTCCGCATCCCAGTCGAAGCCGAGCCATTTCAGGTCTTCGACCGCCTGCTCCGCCGCACCGGGCTTGTCCTTCGGGTGGTCGAGGTCTTCCATGCGGAAGATGACCTTGCCGCCCTGCGACCGCGCGCGGAGCCACGCGACCATGAACGTCCGCACGTTGCCGAGGTGCAGCGCACCCGTCGGACTCGGCGCCAGCCGCCCCACGTATCGCCGCGACACCACGCGATCTCCGTCAGAACGCGCCGGTCGCAAGCGAGGTGAACGTCGAGATCGGCGTCGTGTCGCGGTAGTTGTCGATGACCTGACGGACGTCGCGGATGAGGCCGTTGACCTCGTCGTAGAGCTTCGGGTCCTTCGCGAGACGGCCGATCGTGCCGTTGCCCGCCTTGAGGTCGGTCGCAAAGGCGTTGAGGTTCTCCAGAAGCGCGTTCGCCCGCGTGACCGTCTCCTTCACGTCCACGCCCTCGGCCGCCTGGCGAAACGCCGCGACACCGGCCTCCAGATCGTCGAACAGCTTCGCGCGGTTCAGGCGATCCGAGACGGCGCGCGCGTTCGCGAGCGTCTCCTTCAGGTCGGCGTAGACGGTCTCGTTCGTCGAGAGCAGCTTGCCGACCGTGCCCTCGCCGCGCGCGAGACGTTCGGCGAAGGCGTTCGCGCGATCCATAAAGGCGTCGGCTTTCGCGGAGACGGCCCGCGCGTGTGCCGACGCGGCGGCGACATTCGTGATGATCGCCTGAAGCTCCGGGTTGGACGTGAACGCCCGCAGGTTCTTCGCGATCTTCGAGACGTCCGACATCCAGTCCGTCGGCGTCTCGCCGACGAAGAGCGTCGTCGCGAGCGGACGTATCTCGCCCGTACCCTCCTCCAGCGCGAGGTAGTTGCCGCCGAGCATCGAGAGGTTGCGGACAGTCGCCGTCGCCGTCGCGCGCAGGATGACGTGCGCATCAATCTCCGCGAAGACGACGAGGTTCGACGGCGTCACCTCGACGCGACTGATCGCGCCGACCTTCGTGCCCCGGTACATGACGTTGTCGCGCTCCTTCAGGCCGCCGACGCCGTCGAACGCGACGCGCATCGTCACGCGGTTGCGCCCCGACAGGATGTCCACGCCCGAGATGACGATGGTGAAGTAGCCCAAGAGCAGCAGCACCGTGATCATGAACAGCCCGACGACGAGCTGCGAAAACGCCTCGCTTTTCTTTTTCATAAGTCCTCCCCCCGTGTGGCCGCGAGAAACGCCCGCGCCTCGGGATTGTCCGATTTCCGAAATTCCTCCGGCGTCAGGCAGACGACGGCGCGCCCGTCCTTGACGAGCAGCACGCGGCTCGCGATGCGGAACGCCGAGACGAGATCGTGCGTGACGACGACGGACGTCACGCCGCGCGTCCGGTTGACGTCGCGGATGAGCCGCGTGATCTGCGCGCTCGTCACGGGGTCGAGGCCCGACGTCGGCTCGTCGTAGAGGATGACCTCCGCATCGCAGACGATCGCCCGCGCGAGCCCCGCGCGCTTCTGCATGCCGCCCGAAATCTCCGACGGATACTTCTCGGCGGCGTCCTCGAGCCCGACCGCCTTCAGCGCCGCCGCCACGCGCCGGTCGATCTCGTCCGCCCTGAGCCGCGTCGTCTCGACGAGCGGCAGCGCGACGTTCTCCCACACCGTCTTCCACGCGAGCAGCGCGCCCGACTGGAAGAGGTAGCCGATCCTGTCCGTCGCGACCGTCACCTCGCCGGCGTCCGGCTCCAGCAGGCCGACGACATGCTTGAGCGTGACGGACTTGCCGGTGCCCGACGGGCCGATGAGCGCGAGGATCTCGCCCTTCTCGACCGTGAAGCTGAGGCCGTCCAGCACCACGGCCTCGCCGAAGCGCTTGACGACATCCCTGAACTCGATGATTGTCTCCGCCATCAGTAGAACGCCCGCGTGACCATGTAGCCCGAAATGAGAATCGCCAGGAACGAGACGATGACGGCGCGCTGCGTGGACTTGCCGACGCCCGTCGCCCCCAGCGTCGTCCCGAGGCCCTCGGAAACGGAAATGACGCCGACAAGGAACCCGAAGACCGTCGCCTTCAGGAGCCCGACGTAGAGATCCTTCGCCTCGGACATCACCAAGGCCCCCGTCATGTACTGCTGGAAGTCGACGTTGAGCTGCGTCGCGCCGACCACGCCGCCGCCGACCGCGCCGAGGATGCAGCAGTAGAACGCCAGCACCGGCGCCATCAGGACGAGCGCGAGGATGCGCGGCGCGGCCAGGAACCGCATCGGCGAGATGCGCAGGATCACGAGCGCGTCAATCTCGTCGTTCACCTTCATCGTGCCGAGCTCCGCCGCGATCGCCGAGCCGACGCACGCCGCGAGGCAGATGCCGCAGCAGAACGCCCCCATCTCGCGCAGGAGCGTCATCATCACCGCCGCGCCGAGGTAAACCTCCTGATTGAAGCGCGCCAGCTCGATGCCGACCTGCAGCGCGAGGATCATCCCCATGAAGAGCGAGACGACCGTGATGACGGGGAGCGTCCGGATGCCCGTCGCGTAAAGCTGGCGGAAGAGGTCCGCACGCCCCGTCGCGCGCACGAGGACAGACGGAAAGAACGCGACGGCCTTCGCCGCCACGATTCCCGCCCATCCGACGGATTCGATCGGTTTGAGGATGCCCCTCATTGCCTGTGCGTCCTTTCGCGCATTCGTGCGTCTCGCCCATCTTCGGCGAGGTTGCCGCGTATTATACCATCTTCTGGGCGACCGTGCGTCGACCGGCGAGAAACCGGGCCGGCACGGCCAACGGGGCTACGGCCTGTTCAAGGCGGGGAATTCCGCCGCCACGAATTCCGCGAGCGCCGTCTTCCAGTCGGGCGTGCGGTAGCCGAGCACGTTGAGGACGCTCTTCTTCAGGGCCGAGTTGCGCGGACGCGGCGCCGGGCGCGGGAACTCCGCCGTCGTGCAGGGCACGACCGCCCGCGTCAGCCCCAGCAGGCGGAAGAGCTCCACCGTCAGCTCGTACCACGTGCATTGCTCCTCGCACGTGCCGTGGACGATGCCCGAGACGTCGGGGCGCGTGAGGAGAAAGCGAATCACGTCCGCAACGACCTTCGTCGAGGTCGGGTTGCCGCGCTGGTCGTTCACGACCTTGAGCGGGTCGCCGGCCTGCGCGCCGAGCCGCGCCATCGTGTGGACGAACGACGGCCCGCCCGCGCCGTAGAGCCACGCGATGCGGAGGATGACCGAGTTGTCGGGATGGATCATCTGCACCATCTGCTCGCCGGCGAACTTCGAGGCCCCGTAGACCGTCTGCGGACGCGGAATGTCCGTCTCGCTCCACGCCCACGGCTCGCGCGGCGGCTCGCCCGAGAAGACGTAGTCCGTCGAAATCGCGATGAGCCGCGCGCCGCACGTCTTCGCCGCGAGCGCGACGTTGCGCGTCCCCTCCTCGTTGAGCCGAAACGCGAGGTCGCGGTTCGTCTCGCAATCGTCGACCTTCGTCATCGCCGCGCAATGGACGATCACGTCCGGCCGGACTGCAAGCGTCTTCTCCAGGAACGCCGCATCGTCCGTGATGTCCCAGTCGGGCAAGTCCGCGACGACCATCTCGTGCGCCGCGCCCAGTTCGCGCTGGAGCGTCCGCCCCAACATGCCCTTGCCGCCTGTAATCAGTATCTTCATCTGTTCTCGAACTCCTTGACCATGCACGCGCCGACGAGGACGATCTGCCAGCTCATGTAGAGCCAGGCGAGGACGATCGGCAGAAACGCGAACGAGCCGTACAGCGCGGACGACTTGGCGATGCCGACCTGCGCGACCGTGCAGAGCTTGAGCCAGCCGCCGAAGAGAACCGCCGTCACGAGCCCGCCCCACCACGCCGGGCGGAAGCGCACGGCGCAGTTCGGCACGACCCAGTAGAAGAAGCCGAACGTGAGCGACGCCGCGCCGAGCGTGAACGCAAGCCCGAAGAGCCGCGAATCGAGGATGCCGATCAGCCCGTCGGACACCCACTTCGTGAGCCACAGCCGCCCCATCGTCGCGACGAGGATGTCCTTCACGGTGTTGAGGATCGGCAGCGACATCGCCACCGTCGCGAGAATCGGCAGAACGACCATGATGAAGAGGTACATGTAGGCGCGCTTCCAGACCGGGCGCGCCTTCGCGACGCCGAAGATCTCGTTGAAGCTCGTCTCGACGGACGCCAGCGACGAGATGACCGTCCAGAGCAGGAAGCCGAAGCCGATCCAGCCGAACGTGCCGACGTCAAACGTCTCGACGCGCGCGAAAAGCTGGTTGGAGATCTCGCGCGCCTCATGCGCAAACTCCGTGGCGGCGATGCGCTTCTTCTCCTGCTCGTCGGCGTCGGCCGCCGAGAGCAGCGGCAGATCCGCATCCTTCCCGTTCTCGATCTCGACGATCAGCGCGTCGATCCGCGCGTTGATCTGCGTCTTCGCGTAGGCGTCGACGCGGCAGGCCTTCGCGGCGACGAGGATGCAGCAGAGGACGGGCACGACCGCGAGAAGCGAGAAGTACGTCAGCCCCGCCGCGTGCATCGTGCAATTGTTGTCTAGAAACCGCCGCACGACGCGGCGCGCCCAGCCATACGCCTTTTTCGCGGGAGGGACGCGCCTCGTCGCGTCCGAGCCATGAAGCCCCTTCATAGGAGCGGCCCCGTCAGAAGCCCCAGCGCGACGCCCGTCCCGTAGACCGCCGCGAGGATCGCCAGGTTCTCGCGCAGGCTGCGGTTCGTGCGGAAGAGGACGAGCAGCCCCAGCCCCGAGCCCGTGAAGGACGACGCCATCAGCGCGCCCGCGCTCATCGCGCCCGAGCAGTAGAGTTCCGCGCCCGCCACGGAGACGGCGCAGTTCGGGATGAGGCCGAGCGCGCCCGCCGCGAGCTCGCCGAGGACCGGCGTGTTGAGGCGAAGCGCCTGAAGGCAGTCTTCGCCAAAGAAATGGAAGCCGAGCTCCAGCGCGCCCGAGACGAGGACGATGAAGAAGAAGATTTCCGCCGTGTGGATCAGCGCGGGCACGAGGACGCCCCGGTGCTCCCGGCAGCCGCAGTGGCTGTGTTCGCAGAGGTCGTGGACGCGCACGTCCCGCCGTCGCGCGCGCAGAAGCGCGCAAATGCCGTCCGCCGAAAAGCCGACGACGACCGCCGCCGCGACCTTCAGGAGGACGATGCGCGCGAGCAGCGAAACGGGCACCTGCTTCGAGAGGAGGACGGGGATCAGCTCGTCGGACGTCGAGAGAAAGACCGCAAGCAGCGTCCCCACCGTGACGACGCCGCCCGCATAGAACGAGGCCGCCGCCGCCGAGACGCCGCACTGGGGAATCGCCCCCGCGAGCGCGCCGGCGAGCGGCCCGACAGAACGCGCACGCTCGAGAATCCTCTCGAGCGCGCCGCCCGCATGCGCTTCAATCGCCTCCAGGACCAGGTAGGTCGCGAAAAGGAACGGAAGCAGCAGTAGGGTCTCTTTGACGAAGTCTATCACGCCGCGGAGATAGCTTCGTTCGGGCACTGCGCCGCGCAGGCACCGCAATCGACGCACTTGTCGGCGTCAATCGTGTAGGGCGTACCCTCGGAAATCGCTTCCGCCGGGCAGGCGTCCTTGCAGCATCCGCATCCGACGCACTTGTCGGCCGCAATCTTGTGAGCCATGGTCTTTATCTCCTTTTAGTTGGTTGGTTGACAACGATGGCGCGTATTATAGCACCTTCTCCCACTGTTAGACAACGGTAATTTAAGCTCCTTCGTCACTTCGCACTTTCGCCCGTGAATTCCCAGTCGGGATAGAGGGACTTGAGCGCCTTGCGGCAGTAGTCGGCGTCCAGGACGCGGTCATCCTTCAGAGCCGCGACGTACAGCCGTTCGAGCGCGGCGACGACCGCCGTGCGCACCTGCGCGGCCTCCTGTGCGGCGGCTTCGGACGCGAGCCGTTCGGCGCGCGCGAGGCGGCGGGTCGAGCGCGGCAGCGTCTTGTCATCCTCGGCGCGATACAGCTTCTTCTCCTGCTTGCGGACGTTTCCCTCGGCGTCGATGATGGTGTCTTCCATGCCGCCGGCCCACGCGAGATCCGTCACCGTCTTCTCCGGCGTCAGCGCGCGCTCGCGCTCCTCCAGGTCTTGCCGCCATTCGCGCAGGTCGCGCTCCAGCGTCTCGAAGTCGATCTTGCGGAGTTCAAGAAGCTTCGCCTCGGCGATGACCTTCTCGGAACGAAGCTTCTCCGCCGCAAGCGCGTCCGCCGCCGCCTCGGCCTTGGCTTCCTCGGCCTTCTGCCGGGCGACCGCCTTCGCCTTCTCGTCCGCCACCGCCTCGGCCTTCAGCTTCGCCGCAAGGCGGTTCTCCTTCGCCGTCTCAGCCTCCGCCTCGGCCTGATTCCGCTGCGCCTCGGCCTGCGCGCGCTTTTCCTTCGTCGCCTCGGCGTCCGCGCGCGCCTGTGCGGCGGACGCCTCCTGCGCGGCGCGGTCTTCCTTCGCCTTCTCCTTCGCCGCCTCGGCCGCACGGGCCTTCGCGTCTTCGGCTTCGGCGGTCTTCGACGCGGCCTTGGCGAGCGCCGTCGCCTTCTCGGCGGCGGCCGCCTCGGCCTCGGCGCGCGCCTGCGCCTCGGACGAGCGGTTGACGCTCACGACGACCGCCGCAACCGCCGCCGCCAACACGGCCAACGAGACGGCGATGAAAGAGTAGTTCCTCAGATTTTGACTCAATTTCGCTCCTCCTGTCAGAATCTTGGCACGCGATACCGCGTCAGCACAACGTCCCGAACCATGCCCACCGGCACTTCCGTCGCTGTCAGCGGCGGACGGTGAAGCCGATCCCGCAAGTTGCCGATGAACGTGCGCATCCGATAGCCGCAAGCCCCGGCCTGATACAGCGCCAGCCGATACAGCGCACGCGATGACGCACCTCCGCGTTCCGGGAGCGGCAGATGCAGCATCGCCGCTTCGTCAAGCGCTTTCAGCTCATCGGGGTCGGCATTCGCCGGATTCTTCAGCCAGCCATGCCATTTCGCGTGAAGCATCTTCGGATTGAAGGCGAATTCATACGCCAGCTGCAACCGTTCACGCGCCGTCATCAGGTCCCTCCCTTCCAGACGCGCACATCAGACTCAAGTTTGGAGAGATTCTCGCGCACCAAGACATCGTCCCTGAAACGCACGGGCAATCGCGAAACTGACTCGCGGACGGCCTCCAGCGTTACGCCTCCCGCCCCCATCAGGAACTGGATATCTTCCTGGTCTTGATCGCTGTAACGGTAGAGCTTGGAGGCGACAAGATCCGCCGGACTGCTCGTGCGAACCGTCAAGTTGACGCCTTGGAACAGGTCGATGCAGTCCGTTACGGATGCCGGCTTCGGCAACGTCAGCATCAGCGGCTTCACCAGTTCGATATACGCACCCTGATAGCCAAATGTCGGATTGACCGGCAGACCAGCCTTGGAAGAAGCCTCCACAAATTCGGACATCTCAATCTTCGAATAGGGCAAGGCCACGTCTATGTCCGCCGTCACACGAATTTTTGCTCCCAACTGAGCAATCGCCGATCCGCCAATGACGAACAAAACCGTGCCCGGACGGACGAGCGGATCCAACCGCTCAAAATAGGCCAAGGCTTCCTGTTCGTCAATCTGCTGAACCATGCTCTTCCCTTTTTTCCTTCTCGGCGTCGGCTTTCGCGCGCTCGTTCTCGGCGACGGCGTCCGCCTCGGCCTTCTTCATTTCGGCCTGAGCCTCGGCAAGCTTCTTCGCGCGAATCTCCTCGGCGAGCTTCTTGAGCGCACTTTGGCTCTTCTCGTCAAGCATCTTCTCCTCCAGCTCCTCCTGCGCCTCCTCTTCAAGCTCGTCCTTGTGCATCTTGAGCCAAAGGTTGCGCTCCTCGACCGTAAGGCCCTTCAGCTTCTGTGCGCGCTTGACCTTCTCTTGCTCGATGGCAAGGCGCGTCTGCCGCTCCTCGTCCTGCTTCTTCCATTCGTCCTGCAAGCGGCGCATCTGCTCCTTCTTCGAGACCGGATCGGCCAGTTCCGACGCCGACCAGCCATGGTCATCCCACGGACTCACATCGCTAAGCGTCTTCTTTCGACGCAACGCCTCAGCCTGCGCACTCTCGGCATCGTCTAACACATACGGCGTCATGAAGACAAGAAGTTCCTTGCGATCCTCCGATTGTTCAACCTTGCCAAAAAGCCATTTACCAATCCAAGGGATGTCTTTCAGAATCGGGATGCCCGTCTGCTTCTCGCTCGTTCTTGTCTCCGTCAATCCGCCCAACACTACGGTCTGCCCATTCTCCAGTAGGATGTCCGCAGACATTGTCCGCTGCAAGGCCGTATCAACCGTCTCTTTTGAGGGCGCACCTGTACTCGCACCACTACTTACTAAGACGGACTGTCCCGCGCCAAGCTGTGAATACTCCTCGTCGATCTCCAACATGACAGTTCCATTCGGATTAATCTTTGGTGTCACCTTGATCTTGATGCCCAAGTCCTTATCCGAATAGTTATAAGAGACAGACCCATAGAGGCTTCCCGACGAAGAACTCGTGGAACCGCTGTAGAACTTGCGAGACTCGGTCGCCTCAATTGTCGCCTCTTTATTATCAACAGTCATAATAATAGGAGAGGCAATGTATTTAGATCGATCATCATTTTTTGAGGCATTAATAATAGCAGCCAAGTTCAAATTTTCTGATTTGAGAAAATAGTTGATGCCGCTTCCGATCGGATTGACGATATAATCAACGGCATTTGACGACACAAGTTCGAAAAGTGCTTTAGCATTTCCGCCGCCGCCGCCGCCAAGCGCATAGCCGTCGCCCGACTCCCGGCTCATGCCGTGCTTCCCGCCCTTGTTGTAACGCACCCAGTCAATCCCCGTATTCAGTCCGTCGCCCAGCGTGACCTCGATGATGACCGTCTCAATCAGGACCTGGCTCAGCTTGATGTCCATCGACTCGATGATCGACTCGATGGTCGGCACCAGCTCCTTGTTCGTCATGACGACGAGGCCGTTGATGCGCTTGTCGGCGAGGACGGTCGTGTTCTCCTTTGAGAGCTCGCCCGCCTTCGCGTCGCCCGTGCGCTGGTTCGCGGGCTTTCGCGCCGCCGCTGATGCGGCCGTGTTGTTGTTGCGCGTGATGTTGCCGCCAGCCCCTTGCCGCGCATTCTGGTTGGAGTTCTTCGTCTTGCTCTGCGACGACGACGAGTTGCCGATCAGATCGTTGATCATGTCGCTCACGTCCTCCGCGTCCGCGTACTTCAGGCGATAGACCTTCACGACCGTGTCCGGCGTCGTCTCGACGTCCAGCTGCTCGATCACCTTGTCGAAGAAGTCCATGTTCGCCTTCGACGTGATGACGATGAGCTTGTTCGACCGCTCGTCCGGCACGATCAGCACCTTGCCGCGAATCATGCCCCGATCGGCGTCCGAAACGGTCATGACCAGCGACTCGTTGTTGACGGGCTGCGGCTGAGGCTGTTGCTGCTGGCCGGGGCGGCGCAGCAGGTTGCGCGCCATCGGTCGGTTAAACGGCTGTTGCTGCTGTGACGAGGGGTTCGTCGGCGCCTTGTTCTTCTCCTGCCACTTCATCGCGTCGTCGACGATCGCCTGAAGGGCCTTCTGCACGTCCTCGACGGAGGCGTTCTTGATCTGGCGCACGAAGACCTGCTCCGTCACGGGCGCGGCGACGTCAATCGCCCGCGCAATCTCCAGCATGCGGTTGATGTTCTGCTCGGTGTCCGTGACGAGAATCTTGTTCGTCCGCTCGAAGACGATCAAGAGACCCGAATTGGACTTGAAGCCCTCCAGCACCTTCTGCGCGTCCTCCGCCGTCATGTTCGTGAAGGGAATCATCATCGAGACGACCTTGCCGCTCTCGCCGAGCTTCGTGTCGCTGTCCATGAGGATCGGGATGCCCTCCTTGCGGACATCCTTGCGCGGCAGGGCGCGGATGAAGCTGTCCTTGTACGGCTCCAGGTGGATGCCGTTCATCTCCAGCACCGTCTCGATCGCCTCCAGGTAGTCTTCGCGCGAGAGCTTCTGCCCCTGCTTGGACTTCAGCGTGATCGTTGCCGACGGACAGGCCGGGTCCTTGAGGATCGTCTTGCCGACCTCGTCGCCGTAGGCCATGATGATGATGTCGCTCGCCGCGCCGTCCCAGTTGAGGGCGTGCCCGCCCGTCGGCGAAGGCGTCGCCTCGTCACCCGCCACCGGCTGCTGGGCGGGCGGCGTCGGGTGCGCGGTGTTCACGGGGCGTCCGCCGCGTGGCGCGAGCAGCCGCGACGGCGCCGCCGCGAACGCCGAAAGGGCGAACGCACATGACAGGACACTGGTTATTGCTTTTTTCATAAATTTAACCTCTCAACCTCTCAACCTCTCACTTCTCAACTTCTCAACCTCTCAACCTACTCCCTCATATACGCGCAGTTGAGCGTGAAGTCACCGCGCAGATAGCCTTTCTTCGCGCTGGGGCGGAAGCGCAGTTCGGCGATGTCGAAGAGCCCCGCGTCCGAATTCTCCAGCTCGTGCAGGAACTTGACGAGCGCCTCCAGCGAGCCCTCCCAGCTCGCGTCGATCGGCAGCACCGTCACGTCGTCGATTTCCAGCTTCTCCTTCTGCGTGCCGCGCTGCGAGATCTGGATGAGGTTGCGCGTCGCGATCTCGCCCATCTTCTGCAGCCACGTCGTGTCCGTCGCCTTGCCCGCCGCGAACGTCGGCATCGCCGCCTTCTCCGTCTCGTACGCCGCGTCCCACTTCGCCTTGTCGGCGATGAGCCGCTCCTCCTTCAGGTACGTCGCCTTCGCCTGCTCGTAGCGGCGCGCCGCCTTCTTCCAGGCGGACTCCGCCGAGAGGAACCACGTCAGCGCCGCGACGGCGTAGAGCCCGACCACGGCCAGGGCGGCAAAGACCGCCTTCTGCTTTAGCGTCATCGCGTTCATTCCTCTTCCTCCTGCGCCTCGAAGCCCAAGTCCAAGTCGAACCGCTGCTTGCCCTTCGCCATGTTGAGCTTGCCGAGCTCGACGGTGCGGAAGACCCGCTCGGCGTCTTCGTCCTCGCCGAACGCCAGCTCCTCCATCGTGTTCTTGAAGTCATAGACCTCGGTGTCCGTCTCGGCCTCGCCCGAAATCCGCAGCCCCGTCTTGCGGTCGTAGCTCCAGTTCGAGAGCGTGATGCCGGCGGGCAGGCGATCCGACACCGCCTTCATGATCTCCAGCGCGCCGCGCCCGTGGTCGGAATACTCCTTGAAGACGTCCACCTTCTTCTTCTTGTCGCTCACGAGCCGATACTGCCGCGCGTGCTGCCGCGACAGGCCCTTCTGGTGGTCGGCCATGAACCCGTAGACGACCGGCACGCCGAAAAGGACGCCCATCACCAGGAGCCACAGCCCGACGGCGACGGAGAGCCGCCGCACGAGCTTCGCCTTGAAGCGCGTCTCCTCCAGCACCTCGCGCCAGCTCGCCGGCAGGGCGTTCAGGGCCGACGGATCCAGCGAACGTTCCGCGACGCCCTCGACCGCCGCGTCGGACGCCGCGACCTCAATCGTCTCGGCGAGCGGCTTCGGCCCGCCGAACGACTCCGCCTCCAGCAAGAGCAGCATCTCCTCGCGTTCCCGGTCGCCCGCGTCGGAGAGCCCGCGCAGCGCGACCGGCTGATCGCCGTCAAGGACGATGAGCGTCAGGCAGTCCGGCGACGTGATGCGAATCAGCCGCCGCTTTCCGTCCGCCGCGTCGAAGTGCCCCCAGATCTCGCGCAGCTGGCCGAGCGCCAGCAGGTCGATGCGCGTCACGTTGAGCTTCTGCGCGTCCAGCGCCTCGGCGAGGTCGTCCGTCGCGCTCTCCGGCAGCGCCGCCGCGAGGACGACCGCGCCCTCCGCCGTCTCGCGCACCGTCTCGCAGTTGACCGTCAGCGGCTCGTCGGGAAAGGGGCTCAGCGCCTGCAGGACCGGCGTCGCGACGGCGACGGCGTCTTCGCCCACCGGCACGCGAACCATCTTCGCGAGCAGCCGATTGAGCGGCAACGCCAGCACCGCCTCGTGCCCGGGATTCCCGGACTTGACGACGCGGAGCGTTCCGCCCTCGAAGACGGCGATCTGAAAGTCCTTCTGCATTGAACTTGCAGATTATACCAAAATCTCCGCCGTCCGACCAATCGGCCTTCCATTTGAAGGCCGACGAGCCGCATCTGCGGCGCGCGACTACTGCCGCGCCGCGAGCGCGTGGTATTCCTGCAAGGTGCGGACGCCCGTGCCGCCGAAGGCGCCGTCCTCGGCGAGGCCCCGCACGGCCGCCCGGAAGCCGTCGAGCGTCGTCGTGAGCGGCACGCCCGCCGCGACCGCGCCGGAGCGGAGGCGCGCGTTGTCCTCGTTCGCCTCGTTGCCGGCCTCGGTCGTGCAGACGACCCACTTCACCTGCCCCGCCTTCAGGAGGTCAAGCGCGTTCGGCCGCCCGCGCGAAATGCGGAAGACCGCCTTGGACGGGAGGCCCGCCTCCCAAAGCCGCGTCGACGTGCCGCGCGTCGCGTAGACGCCGTAGCCGAGCCGCACGAGCTCGCGCACGGCCTCGACGCCGGCCGTCTTGTCCTCGTCGCGCAGCGAGACGAAGACCTCGCCCCCCTTCGGGAGCGGGCTCCCCGCCGCCATCTGGCTCTTGAAGTAGGCGATCTCGGGATCGTCGTCAATCGCCATCACCTCGCCCGTCGACTTCATCTCCGGCGTGAGCGCGACTTCCGCGCCGGGGAACTTCACGAACGGGAAGACGGCCTCCTTCACCGACGTGTAGGGCGGCACGACCTCCTGCGTGAAGCCGATGTCCGCAAGTTTCTCGCCGACCATGCAGCGCGCGGCGATGTCCGCAAGCGGCACGCCAATCGCCTTCGAGACGAACGGCACCGTGCGCGAGGCGCGCGGATTGACCTCGATCATCCAGACTTCGCCGTCCTTCACCGCGAGTTGGATGTTCATGAGGCCGACGATGTGGAGGCGCTTCGCGAACGCGTGCGCGTCGCGCTTCACCTCGGCGATGATTTCGGGCGTCAGCGAGCGCGGCGGCGTGACGGCGGCCGCGTCGCCCGAGTGGCAGCCCGCCGCCTCGACGTGCTCCAGGATCGCGCCGACGACCGTCGTCTCGCCGTCGGAGACGCAGTCGACGTCCAGCTCGATCGCGTGTTCGAGGAACTTGTCAATCAGAATCGGCTTGCCCTCCGCCGCCGCAACGGCCTCGGACACGTACTTGTCGAGTTCCGCGTCCGTCGAGACGATGGCCATGCCGCGTCCGCCGAGGACGAAGCTCGGCCGCACGAGAACGGGGTAGCCGATCTCCGCCGCGATGCGGTGGGCGTCGGCGACGGAATGCGCGATGCCGCTCGCCGGCTGCTTCACGCCGACTTCCGCCACGAGGTTCTTGAAGAAGTCGCGGTCCTCCGCACGGTCGATGTCGTCCGGCGACGTGCCGACGATCCGCGCGCCGGCCGCCTTCAGCCGCTGCGCGAGATTGAGCGGGGTCTGTCCCCCGTACTGCACGATCACGCCGTCGCACCGCTCGCGGTCGTAGATCTCCATCACGTCCTCGAACGTCAGCGGCTCGAAGTAGAGCCGGTCGGACGTGTCGTAGTCCGTCGAGACGGTCTCGGGGTTCGAGTTGACCATCACGACCTCGTAGCCGCGCGCCTTCAGCGCAAACGCCGCGTGGCAGCAGCACCAGTCGAACTCGATGCCCTGCCCGATGCGATTCGGCCCGCCGCCCAGCACCATGATGCGGGGCTTGGCGGGGGCAGAGCCCGAAGAGCCTGACGCTCTAGAAGGGCTAGAAGCCCTCGAATCGCTAGAACTACTAGAATCGCTAGGCCACCCATAATAGCTGTAATAATACGGCGTCTTCGCCTTGAACTCGCCGGCGCACGTATCGACCTCGCCGAACGACGGGCGAATCCCCGCCGTCTGGCGCGCCGCGCGCACCGCCGCCTCGTCGTACCCGACCGCCGCTGCGATTTCTTTGTCCGAAAAGCCGAAGACCTTGGCCTGACGGAGGAAGGAAGAGGAAAATTCCGCACTTTTTCCTTCTTCCTTCTTCCTTTTTCCTTCCCCTTCCATCCATCCTCGAAATGCCTCGATCTCCGCCAGCTCCCGCCTGAACCACGGGTCATACGCCGACTCGTCGTGGTACTTGAGCGGGGCCTCCAGCGAGCGGACGGCCTTCAGGTACGCCTGCTTGAACGTGCGGCCGATCGCCATGACCTCGCCGACCGCCTTCATCTGCGTGCCGAGGGCCGTCGACGCGCCGGGGAACTTCTCGAACGCGAAGCGCGGCACCTTGACGACGACGTAGTCGAGCGTCGGCTCGAAGCAGGCGAGCGTCTCGCCCGTGATGTCGTTCGTGATCTCGTCGAGCGTGTAGCCGACGGCGAGGAGCGCGGCGATCTTCGCGATCGGGAAGCCCGTCGCCTTCGACGCGAGCGCGGACGACCGGGAGACGCGCGGGTTCATCTCGATGATGATGCGCCGACCCGTCTTCGGATCGACCGCCCACTGCACGTTCGAGCCGCCCGTCGCGATGCCGATCTTCCGGAGGACGGCGATCGAGTCGTCGCGCATCGCCTGGTACTCGCGGTCGGTCAGCGTCTGGATCGGCGCGACGGTGATCGAGTCGCCGGTGTGCACGCCCATCGGGTCCATGTTCTCGATGGAGCAGACGATGACGGCGTTCCCGGCCCTGTCGGCCATGACCTCCATCTCGAACTCCTTCCAGCCGATCAGCGACTCCTCGATCAGCACCTCCGTGTTGAGAGAGGCCTCCAGGCCGCCCGTCACGATGCGCGTGAACTCGTCCGCATCATGCGCGATGCCGCCGCCCGTGCCGCCGAGCGTGAAGCCGGGGCGGATGATGAGCGGCCACGTGCCGATCGCCTCGGCGACCGCCCGCGCCTCGTCCAGCGAATGCGCGCTGCCCGACTTCGGCAGGTCGAGGCCGAGCTCGCGCATCGCCGCCTTGAAGAGCTGGCGGTCTTCCGCGCGCGCGATGGCGTCCGCCTGCGCGCCGATCAGCTCAACGCGGTAGCGGCGCAGGATGCCCGCCCTGTCCAGCTCCATCGCGAGGTTGAGCGCGGTCTGCCCGCCCAGGGTCGGCAGCACGGCGTCCGGCCGCTCGCGGCGGATGATCTCATGAAGCGAATCGACGGTCAGCGGCTCGACGTACGTCCGGTCGGCGCGCTCCGGGTCGGTCATCACCGTCGCCGGATTGGAGTTGACGAGGACGACTTCGTAGCCCTCCTTCTTCAGGGCCTTCACGGCCTGCACGCCCGAATAGTCGAACTCGCAGCCCTGCCCGATGACAATCGGCCCCGCGCCGATGATCAGAATCTTCCGGATGTCGGTACGTTTCATATCAGAGGTTGTTTTGCAATCTTCGTGCCAACCCATTTCGTCCGCGAAAGAACCCTCGCGGCGTCTTCGGTTCTTTCATAAAATGTAAACGCCTCGGCCTGAACCTTACAGAACCTGCCGAACGCGCGCCGCTACTTGCCGATGTTCAGAACCTTGAAGCCGATTTCGCGCAGCTGGGCCGCGTCCAGGCAGTTGCGCGTGTCGAAGACGAGGGCGGGCTTGCGCATCGAGTCGTAGATGCGCCGCCAGTCGAGCGCCGGATATTCGCGCCAGTCCGTCATCAGGAGGATGGCGTCCGCCTCCTGCGCCGCCGCATAGGGGGATTCCTCGTAGGCGATTCCGCCGAGGTCGGCGAGGTCGAGGCGCGCGTTGTCCAGCGCCTTCGGGTCCGTGACCGCCAGGCGCACATGCTCCTCGGCGAGCAGCCGCGCCACCGCGCCGGCCGGCGTCTCGCGCGTGTCGCCCGTGTCGGCCTTGAACGCGAAGCCGAACAGCGCGATCTTCCGGTTCGCCAGCGTGTTGAACATCTCCTTGAAGAGCCGCGAGACGATGCGCTCCTGCTGGTGGTCGTTCATCTTGATGACGCCCGCCCAGTATTCGGCGGCGGTGTGCAGGCCGTAGCTTTCGCAGAGGTAGACGAGGTTGAGGACGTCCTTCTTGAAGCAGCTGCCGCCGAAGCCCGGCCCCGCCTTGAGGAACTTCGGCCCGATGCGGCGGTCGGCGCCGATCACGCGGGCGACCTCGTCCACGTCCGCCCCCGTCGCCTCGCAGAGTCCGGCGAGGGCGTTGACGGAGCTCACGCGCTGGGCGAGCATGGCGTTCGCCGCCAGCTTCGTCAGCTCCGCGCTCCACACGTTCGTCGTGAGGATCCGGTCTTCCGGAACCCAGGGCGTGCGGCCGCGGTAGATCTCGACGATCTCCTGCACGGCCCGCTGCCCGTCCGGCGTCTGCGGCCCACCGATCAGCACGCGGTCGGGGTTGAAGAGGTCATTGATCGCCGTGCCCTCGGCGAGGAACTCGGGGTTCGAGAGGACGGTGAAGCGGTGTTCGGCGTGGTCGTTCAGGATCGCCTCCATCGCCGCCGCCGTCCGCACGGGCAGCGTCGATTTCTCGACGACGATCTTGTCGCCCGCCGCAAAGCGCTTGATCTCGCGGGCCGTCGCCTCCCAGTGCTGGAGGTCGCTCGCGCGCCCGGCCCCGCGCCCGAACATCTTCGTCGGGGTGTTCACGCCGACGAAGACGATGTCGCAGGACTTGACGGCGGACGCGATGTCCGTCGAGAAGAAGAGGTTGCGTCCGCGCACCTCCCGCACGACGTCCTCCAGCCCCGGCTCGTAGATCGGCAGTCGGAAGTCGGCGGAGTTCCAGGCCGCAATGCGCGCCTCGTTGACGTCCACCACCACGACCCGGCGGTCGGGGTTCATCTTGGCGATCACCGCCATCGTCGGCCCGCCGATGTAGCCGGCGCCGATGCACACTATGTCCCTGTTCATCTTCATGAGATGTCCTATATCAGAATTGAGTTAATCCTTATTTCTGCTCGAGCGGCAACTTCTCGACAGCCGCGTCCGTGAGCTGACGCGTCTTCGAGTCGAACGCAAGACCGATGGCGTAAATCGGGAGGCCGCGCGCCCGATACGGATCGGCATAGCCCTTGTCATGAATCTGCTTCAGCGCGTCCGCCGCCGTCGCGTCCACCTTCAGCTCGAAGACGTAGACGCCGCAGGGGTGCGTCGCAACGAGGTCGCTGCGGCCGACGGTCTGCGTCACTTCGGGGTCGTACTGGAAGCCCTGCGCCGCGAGCAGCATGCAGAGGGGCCGCGTGTACGCGAACTCGTTCTTCCGCTCGAAGCCCTCGTGCGGGCCATAGGGCAGCTTCGCGTAAAGGGCCTTCAGGCCGTCGAAGAACGCGTCAAACCGCCCCGCGCGCAGCTTGCCGCCGAGCGAGGCCGACCACTGTGCGTCCTTCCCCGCGTAGGCGCCCGCAAGCAGCGCCGCGAGATCCTGCCGCACCTCCTCGTCGGGGACGCGCAGCTTGTAGAGTCCATACGAGTAGTCGGCGATCGTCAGGTAGCCCGTCTGGTAGAGCATCCCGATCGGCTGGATGTGCGAAAGGTCGGCGACGTCGAAATCCGCCTCGACGGCGTCGATCTCGCCGTCGGGGTCGATGGCGAGAGCCCCCTCGCGCCGGATGTAGTTCATCAGCGTCGAGGCCCGGCCCGTCGACGTCCACGTCGCGGTAACCGCCGGATCCGCCGACGAGAGGGTCAACGCGATGGACACGGGATTGTAGACCGTTGTCGCATCGAAACGCGCGAAGCGGTAGCCGTTGAACCAGCGCTTCAGCTCGACGCGGAACGCCGCGTCGGAGAGGCCCATGCGCTCGGCCTTGACGTGCAGGTGCTCGGCGAAGTTTGCGTCAAGTTCCTCTTCCGTATAGCCGTAGAGCGCGGCATAGTCGCTCTCGAAGGAGATGTCGTTCAGGCTGGAGAGCGTCGAGAAGATCGAGAGCTTCGTGAACTTCGACACGCCCGTGATGTAGAGGAAGCGGATCTTCCCCGAATTGTCCTTGAACTGCGCGTAGATCGTCGAAAGCCGCGTGCGGATCCTCTCGGCGAGTTCGACGTCCGCGAGCGCCTTCGCCACCGGGTCGTCGTACTCGTCGATCAGGATCGCCGCGCCCACGCCGTCGCGCTTGTAGAAGAAGTCGATGGCGTCGGCCAGGTTGTCAGACGGACGCAACGACTCATCGTATTGCCAACCGGCGTCCGCAAGCGAACGACTCACGGCTTTTTTCAGCGTCTCCTCAAACGTCTCAACGCTGGAGACGTCCACTCCGCCCCAGTTGAAGTGGATGACGGCGTGCGGACGCCAGTCGTAGTCGGTCTTCGCGATCGCAAGCCCGTCGAAGAACTCCCGATGGCCGAGAAAAATCGACTTCAGCGTCGTCACGCTCAGCGACTTCCCAAAGCGGCGCGGCCGTGCGCAGAAGAAGAACGTGCGGCTCGGGTCGGTGACGAGCCGATGCAGGTACGCGGTCTTGTCGACGTAGAGCTGACCGTGCTTGCGCAGGGTCTCGAAGTCGGCGATGTTGGTGGCAATCGGTTTCATGGGCCATATTATACCAAAAACGGCACGGGACAAAGCCCGTGCCGTTCGGTCGCGGGCACGTCCCGCGCGTCGACCGCCTCAGCGGATGATGAAGACGAGGCCGGGGCCGCCGGTGGCCTCCGCGAGAGCCGCGCCGCCGTCGTCGTACGCGCCCGGCGCGTAGGCGAAGGTCAGCACCTTGCCGGCCGTCTTCGTCTTGTAGCGGAAGACCTGCGCGCCGTCCGCCGCGACGAATGTCGCGAGAACCCGCTCGCCCGCCCGGATCGTCAGCGTGCCCGTCCCCGTCACCTGCACGGGGAAGCGGTAGCGCCCGCGCTGCGCGTCGTCCGCGATCTCCAGCACGAGTTCGCCGGACGGAATCAGCACCCGCCCGTCCGCCGTCTCGACGACCGCCGCGTCCGCCGCGACGACGTCGCCGAGCGCACCGAGGTCTTCCGCGTAGTCGGGCCGCCAGTCGTACTCGAACGCGCCGATGTCCATCGTCCCGTTGCTGACGCGCGGCAGGCCGTCCGCATCCGTCGCGGCGGGGAACGCCGTCGCCGTCGCGGCATCGACCGTCAGGGCCGTCTTGCCCTGCGGCCGCCCGTCCGCGTCCAGTCCCGCCGCGTCCGCCGAATCGATCCGCCGCGTGCCCGGCTTCCGCGCGGCCTCCAGCGCATCGAACGTCTCCGCCGTCACGTTGACGAGGCAGTTGGAGTAGACGAGCTTGTTGCCGAACGCCGTCAGCCTCGACAGGATGACGCTGTTGTCGATCTGCATCGGCGCCTTCAGGTTGTCGAAGAAGCGGCCCGTGTTCACGCGCGCGCCGACCGTGACGTGCGAGACGGCGTAGCAGTTGCGGAAGAGCGTCAGCGTCCCGCGCGTGACGTGATCGACGGCCGTGCCGTAGATCGCCGCGTTGTAGCCGACCGGCGAACACGCCGTGCCGACGCAGTCAACGACCTTGCTGTTGACGAGCCGCGTGCCGAAGACCGCGCCGCCGCGTCCGGCCACGCAGTTCGTGAAGACGCAGTCAAAGACGCCGCCCGTCGCGTCCGCGACGAGCGTGACGCCCGCCGGCAGGACGACGCGGCATTCCCCGACGTCCGCATCCGTCGACGGCACGGCCGTCTCCGCGTCGTAGGCGCCTGCCGCCGCGTGGATGCAGTCGCCGGGGAGCATCAGGCCGGACGTCGCGATCTTCGCGAGCGTGCGCCACGGCGTCTCGGACGTGAACCCGTCGTGGGCGTCGTTGCCGGCCGTCGCGTTCACGTACCAGTTCGTCGAGAACAGGAACGCGAGCGTCGCGGACGGAATCGGCGCGCCGTCGTCCGCCAGCGCCGTGTCCGGCGCGAACGTGTAGCTCGTCCCCTCGACCGGCTCGCCGTTGACGAGGATCGCCTCCAGCCGCCGCTTCGTCGAGGGCGTGAAGTCCACCGTGACCGATTCGCCGACTTCCACGACGTTCGCGCCGACGTGCGTCGCCTCGCCGAACGCGGGCTTCTCGACGACCAGCACCGGCACCGGCGTGAAGAGGCCGCCCGCGACCGTCTTGCCGCCCTTGTAGCTGAACGGCACGCCGTTCACGTCCGTGGCCGGTGCCTTCCAGTAGTCGGCGTCCACCGGCACGGGCGCCGTGACGAGCGACGAGTCGCTGCGGAGACGCAGGTCGTCATGCGCGAAATCGACGAAACGCGGCTCGCGGGCGAAGTAGCTTTCGCCCTCCGTGCCGCCCGTGAGCTTCTTGCCGTTGTCAAACGAGTAGCAGACGCCCGTGAAGCCCGTCACCTCCAGGTCAGCCGTGCAGCCCGTCGCCTGAAGGGCCGAGCAGATGAGCGTCGCGGACTTCTTGGTTGCGACGTCAATGCCCAGCACGGCGGTGCCGTTCGTCGAGGAGACCGTCGTCTGGCGCACGTTGTTGTCGAAATCCAGCATCTTTCCGCCGTTGCCGTAGAAGACCGAGCTGCGCACCGTCGCGCCGCGCAGCGCGCCGCCGCCAAGGTCTGTCGTGCCGTGGAAACGGCAGCGCGTGAACGTGCCCTTCATCGCGAACGCGCCGCGGTAGGCACAGCCGCCGACCAGTTCGCAGTCCATCACCTGCCGAAGGCTCGTGCTGGCGCCATTCCGAACGAGGCCGCCCTGATACGACAGGTTATCCAGCGTGTCGCCGAGGCCGGAGAAGCCGTTCCGAAGCGTGAAGCCCTGGATGGCGACCGGGCCTTCTGCGGAGGAACCCGTGAGGTAGACGCAGCGCACGGCCTTCGGGCCGCGTCCGTCTTCCGAATCCGGATCCGGCGCGCCGGAGATGAACGAGACGCCGCGTCCCGCGCCCTTGAAGCGCGCGCAGATGCGGTAGTCCGAGATCGCGAGACGGTTCATGATCGTGTCCGTCGTGTCCGCGTCGGCGGCCACCGCGCCCCCTTCGCTGTAGTCGCCCGCCGCACAGTGGACGAGCGTGCGCTCTTTCTGCTTCAGGCGGCTTGCGGCCTGCGCGAGCGTCTTCAGCGGCGCGGCGGACGACGTGCCCGCGTTTTCGTCAGAACCGCTGTCGGGATCGACCCAGTATTCCTTCGCGACGGATTCCGCCGTGTTCGTCACGACGACGCCCGTCGGCGGCACCGCCACGTAGAGCGACTCGTCCATCTCGGGGAACTGGTAGCCGCCCTGCTCGGCCGCGCGCGCAAAGCCGAAGTAGGCCTTGCCGGCCGGCGGACGCGCCTGGAAGACGGCGCGGGACGTCTCGGAAAAGGCGTACAGCCCGCCGACCGAGCCGGCGTAGCCGCTGCAGACGACCGTGTTCGCACCGTCGAACTGCACGGCGCCGCCCGCCGCGACCGCCGTCTGCGCGTAGCAGCCGACGGGCGTCGCGCCCGTCGCCGCGAACGACGATCCGTCCAGCGAACGATAGAGCTCAACTGCCGCCGGGGCGTCCGGGAACACCTGCGCGATCCGCGCGGCGTCGCCGGCCGTCGCCGCGTCCGTGCCCGCGCGCAGGCGGAAGTCGCCCCTGAGCGGCGCGAAGAGCGGATAGGCAAGGCCCTCGTGGCAGTCCGTGGCGTCCGTGAACGGCTGGCGGTCGAAGACGCTGTTCTTCGCCGTGCCGTTTCCGGCCTTGGCCGTGAAGCTCGCCGCGCCCATCGCCGAGACGATCGTGTTGAAGACCGTGTTGTTCAGCGAGCCGCTGTTCAGGTGAAGCGCCGCGCCGTTCCCGTCCGCGAACGTGCAGTTGACGAACGTCGAGTTGTCCGCGCACGCGCCGGGCATCTTCAGGATCAGCGAGCTCAACACCTTGATGTTGCGGCCGAGCGACGCGCCCGCGCCGCCGTGTCCGTCCGCAAAGCGGCAGCGGACGTAGCTGCCGTAGCGCACGAGGCCGCCGCGCACGCCGTAGCAGTTCGTGATCACGCAGTCCGTCACGTAGAAGTTGGCGTAGGCGGCGCTGAACGACGTCACGCCGCCGGGCTGTGCGGCGAGGATGGCGTCGTTCGCGCCGTAGGCGTCGCCGTTGTACCGCTGGGCGCTGTAGCCGTCGCGGATCGTGAAGCCGCGAATGACGGCGCCGCCCGACGCGGCCGCCTTCTCGAGGCGGATGCAGCGCACGGCGTTGGGGCCGCGCCCCTCGTAGTCCTTGCCGTCGAGGGCGGAGTTCGGGTCGGGCGCGCCGACGATGTGCGTGTCGGCGGGGTCGCCGCTCGTCGCGGCGAGCGTCAGCGGCTTCGTGAGGAGGACGCGCGCGAGGTTGTCGCTCCCCTCCGATGTCGCGCGCCCGCCGGTCGCGTAGACGCCGGGCTTCACCCAGATCGTGTCGCCGGCGGATGCCGCGTCGATGGCATCCTGGATGACCTTGTAGTCGCCGCCTCCTTGGGCGTCGACGGTCCACTCACGCGCCGAGGCGACGGACGTGACCGCGCCGAGGGCGATGAGAACGAGTTTCTTCATGGCTTTTGACCTCCTGATTCGGTTGGTGGTTTACGCGGTAAATTATAAACCCGCGCCGCGCGAATCACAACCCCCAAGAAATTGGGGGTATATGGGAAATGGGCTGCTCGCCCGCATCGTGGGTCCGTTGGCCCGTCGGCCCGACAGATCGCGCGAACCGCAATTCGGCACGATCAAAGGCTTCGCTGTGGGCCAAGGGCGACATGCGCCGCCGCTTCGCGAGAATCTGCGTTCCCTGCATGAGAAAATCTCTGCGAATTCTGCGACCCTGCGCGACAAACTCCGTTGGGTCGGTCGCGCGCGGAGGGGCGGGAAGTGGCGCGAGTGAGGAGCGAGGGTTTGCAAGCGTTGGAGTGCTTTCGCCCGCAGCCAACGGTTTCGCCGAGGCATGGCAGGCTGCAGCCAGCCGATTGTCTTCGGTGAGAAGCGCAAACCTGAACGACGAGACCGAGCGAGCAGCTTCCCGCTCCGACGCGCGAGCTGGCGGGCCGACGGGCCAAACCGCGATGCGGCGGCGGCCCCATTGACCGCGACGGCCGCGTTATGATACAATTCGCGCCGTTTTTGAAAAACCGAAGATGAACATGAACGGCATTTGGGCGATTTCCCTTCTTGGGAACCTTGACCTTGCGCTTATTCCGCGCGGGGCGCGCCTGATTTAGTCGTTTTCGGCAACACGACACGAAACGCACGACAGGCGGCCCCGCTCAGACGAGTGGGGCCGTTTTCGTTGAAAGGAAACAGAAAAAGACATGGAAAAGATCCGAATATTCGACACGACGCTCCGGGACGGCGAACAGGCCCCCGGCTACTCGATGAACATCGAGGAGAAGATCCGCATGGCGCGGCAGCTCGAAGCCCTCGGCGTGGACGTCCTGGAGGCCGGCTTCGCCATCGCCTCCCCCGGCGACTTCGCGTCCGTCAAGGCGATCTCGGAGGCCGTGAGCGCGGTGACGGTCGCCTCGCTCTCCCGTGCGCTCGTCAAGGACATCGACGCGGCGTACGAGGCGGTCAAGGGCGCGAAGCGTCCGCGCATCCACACCTTCCTCGCGACGAGCGACCTGCACCTCGAATACAAGCTGAAGATGACGCGCGAGCAGGCGCTGCGCCGCGCGGTGGACGCCGTGAAGTACGCGCGCAACTACTGCGACGACGTGGAGTTCTCGCTGGAGGACGCCTCGCGCACCGACAGGGACTACATGTGCCGCGTCGTCGAGGCCGTGATCGCGGCCGGCGCGACGACGGTGAACCTGCCCGACACGGTCGGGTACGCGACGCCGGCGGAGATCGCGGCGATGGTCACGAACGTGATGACGCGCGTGCCGAACATCGACAAGGCGGTCGTCTCGATGCACTGCCACGACGACCTCGGCCTCGCCGTCGCGAACTCCCTCGCGGGCGTCGCGGCGGGCGCGCGGCAGGTCGAGGGCTGCATCTGCGGCATCGGCGAACGGGCCGGCAACGCCGCGATCGAGGAGGTCGTGATGAACCTCCGCACGCGGCACGACGTCTACGGCATCGGCTACAACATCCATACGGAGGAGATCGCCAAGACGGCGCAGCTCCTGCAGACGATCACGGGCGTGAAGATCGCGCCCAACAAGGCGGTCGTCGGCGCGAACGCCTTTGCGCACGAGAGCGGCATCCACCAGCACGGCGTGATGGCCAACGCCAAGACGTATGAGATCATGACGCCGGAGAGCGTGGGCCTCAAGAAGACCGCGCTCGTCCTCGGCAAGCATTCGGGCCAGCACGCCTTCGCCCAGCGGCTCGTCGAGCTCGGCTACACGCTGGAGAAGCCGGTCGAGGACAGGCTCTTCGCCGACTTCAAGGTGCTCGCCGACCGCAAGAAGACGATCGAGGACCGCGACATCGTCGCGCTCGTCGAGGCGGTGGTCGGCCATGCGCGCCGCGCGAGCGACTGGACGCTCGTCAACTACGTGGTGTCGAGCGGCAACCGCATGTACTCGACGGCGTGCGTCACGCTGGCGCGCGAGGGCGTGGAGGCGACCGAGACCGCCTACGGCACGGGCCCCGTGTTCGCGTCGATCCGCGCCATCGAGAAGATCGTGGCCCATCCGTTCAAGCTGCTCGACTACCGAATCCAGGCGGTCACCGAGTCCCGCGACGCGCTCGGCGAGGTCAACGTCAAGATCGCGGACGACGCGGGCACCTATCGCGGCAAGGGCGTCTCGACGGACGTGATCGAAAGCTCCATCCTCGCGACACTGGACGCCGTCAACAGCATGCTCGTCGGCCAGAGCGAACGGCTCGGCGCGGGCGCGGCCGCGATTGCCCAGCAGACCTACGCGGAGGACATGCTCACGGGCGGCCACACCGACAAATAACAGAGGCATTTGCGGGAGGGACGCGCTTGTCGCGTCCGCCCCCGCCAATCGAAAGGAATGAGTCTCATGGCAATGACAATGACGCAGAAGATCTTCGCGGCGCACGCGGGGAAAAACGAAGTCCACGCCGGCGAGCTGGTGATGGCGAAGCTCGATCTCGTGCTCGGCAACGACATCACGACGCCCGTCGCCGTCGGCGAATTCCCGAAGTTCGGGCGCGCGAAGGTGTTCGACACGGCGAAGATCGCGCTCGTGCCCGACCACTTCACGCCGAACAAGGACATCAAGGCCGCCGCGCAGTGCGCCTGCATGCGCGCGTTCGCCAAGGCGCAGGGCATCCGGAACTATTTCGAGGTCGGCCACGACTGCGGCGTCGAGCACGCCCTCCTGCCGGAGAAGGGCCTCGTCACGGCGGGCGACCTCGTGATCGGCGCGGACAGCCACACTTGCACCTACGGCGCGCTCGGCGCGTTCTCCACGGGCGTCGGCTCGACGGACATGGCGGCCGGCATGGCGGCGGGCGAGACGTGGTTTCGCATTCCCTCCGCGATCAAGGTCGTGCTGACGGGGCGGCCGCGCCGCTACGTCGGCGGCAAGGATCTCGTCCTGCACCTCATCGGCCGCATCGGCGTGGACGGCGCGCGCTACCAGTCGCTCGAATTCACCGGGCCGGGCGTCGCCGCGCTTTCGATGGACGACCGCTTCACCGTCGCGAACATGGCCATCGAGGCCGGCGCGAAGAACGGCATCTTCCCGGTGGACGACGTGACGCGCGCCTACCTCGCCGCACACGGCGCGAAGACGCCCGTCGTCTACGAGGCCGACCCGGACGCGGACTACGCGCAGACGATCGAGATCGACCTCGGCGCGCTGAAGCCGACCGTCGCGTTTCCGCACCTGCCGTCCAACGTGCGGACGATCGACGCGGTCGGCGACGTCGCGATCGACCAGGTCGTCATCGGCTCGTGCACGAACGGCCGCATCAGCGACCTGCGCATCGCGGCGGAGGTGATGAAGGGCCACGCCGTCGCGCCGGGCGTGCGGTGCATCGTCATCCCCGCGACGCAGAAGATCTACCTGCAGGCCGTGGCGGAGGGCCTCGTCACCCAGTTCGTCCAGACGGGCTGCGTCGTCTCGACGCCGACGTGCGGCCCGTGCCTCGGCGGCTACATGGGCGTGCTCGCGAAGGGCGAGCGGTGCGTCTCGACGACGAACCGCAACTTCGTCGGGCGCATGGGCCACGTCGAGTCGGAAATCTACCTCGCCTCGCCCGCCGTCGCGGCGGCGAGCGCCGTCACGGGAAAAATCACCTCACCGGAAGGAATCTGAAAATGAACGCACACGGAACAGCATTCAAGTACGGGGACAACGTCGACACCGACGTCATCATCCCCGCCCGCTACCTCAATACGCCCGACCCGAAGGAGCTCGCGGCGCACTGCATGGAGGACATCGACGCGAACTTCGTGAAGGCCGTCCGCCCCGGCGACGTCCTCGTCGCGGGACGCAACTTCGGCTGCGGCAGCTCGCGCGAGCACGCCCCGATCGCCATCAAGGCGAGCGGCGTCGCGTGCGTCATCGCGGCGAGCTTTGCGCGCATCTTCTACCGCAACGCGCTCAACGTCGCGCTGCCCATCCTCGAATGCCCGGAGGCCGCGTCCGCGATTGCCGCCGGCGATGCGGTGTCCGTCGACTTCGAGACGGGGCGCATCGTCGACGAGACGACGGGGTGCGCCTTCACGGCCGAGCCGTTCCCGCCGTTCATGCGCGAGCTGATCGCCGCCGGCGGGCTCGCCGCCTACCTGAGCCAGAGGGGCCGGACGAGCGAGAAAGGAGGGGCGTGCGCATGAGAAAGGTCATCGCCGTCATCCCCGGGGACGGAATCGGCCCGGAGATCACCTTCGAGGCCCAGAAGGCGCTCGCCGCCGTCGCCAGGCGCTTCGGACACGACTTCGAGATGACCGTCTATCCCGTGGGCGGGGCCGCCTACGACCTCTGCGGCGACTGCCTGCCCGACACGACGCTCGCCGCGTGCCGCGCGGCGGACGCCGTGCTGCTCGGCGCGGTCGGCGGGCCGAAGTGGGACGCGCTCCCCGCCGAGCGGCGTCCCGAACGCCGCGCCCTGCTCACGCTCCGCGCGGAACTCGGCCTCTTCGGCAACCTGCGTCCGGCGAAGGTCTGGCCGGCGCTCCGCCACGCGAGCCCGCTCAAGCCCGAGATCGTGGAGGGCGGCATCGACGTGCTGGTCGTGCGCGAACTCACGGGCGGCATCTACTTCGGCGCGCACGAGCGCGCCGCCGACGGGCAGTCTGCGCGGGACGTGATGCCCTACTCGGTCGCGGAGATCGCGCGCATCGCGCGCCTCGCCTTCGAGTCGGCCCGCACGCGCGGCGGCCGCGTGACGAGCGTCGACAAGGCGAACGTGCTGGCGACGTCGCGCCTCTGGCGCGAGACGGTCACGGCCCTGCACGACCGCGACTACCCGGACGTCGCGCTCGACCACATGTACGTCGACAACGCCGCGATGCAGCTCGTGCGCCGCCCGGCGCACTTCGACGTGCTGCTCACGGAGAACATGTTCGGCGACATCCTGTCGGACGAGGCGTCGCAGATCACGGGCTCGATCGGCATGCTGCCCTCCGCGTCGCTCGGCGCGGGTGGGCACGGCCTCTACGAGCCGATCCACGGCTCGGCGCCCGACATCGCGGGGCAGGGCGTCGCGAACCCGCTCGCGACGATCCTCTCCGTCGCGCTGATGCTGCGCCATTCCTTCGGGCTGACGGCGGAGGCCGACGCGGTGGAGACGGCGGTCGGGCGCGTCCTCGCGCGCGGCATCCGCACGCCGGACATCGCCGCGCTGGGCGCGCCGTCGGTCTCGACGTCCGACATGGGCGACGCCGTCGCGGACGAGATTGCGCGTCCGTAGCGCGGCGCCGCAGGGGGCTGCCCCTTCACTGTTCGCCGTTGAAGAGCGCGTTCGTCGCGTAGTACGGGTCGGACGTGAAGCGGCAGCCGAGCCGCCGCAGCCCCGCCTCGTCGCCGGGCGTGACCATGTGCGTCATGTGCACCTCGCAGCTGCGCAGCTCGTTCAGCTTCTCCATCGCGATCTGCGCCGCCGGATTCGTCGTCGAGGAAATCGCGAGCCCGATCAGCGCCTCGTCGAGGTTGAGCGACGTGTAGCCGACCTTGAGGATGTCCTGCTTCATGTGGGCGATCGAGTGGATGATGTTCAGGCTGATGAGCGGAATCTGCGCCGGAATCCCCGACAGGGTCTTCACCGCGTTCATCACCATCGCCGCCGCCGCGTGCATCTCGTCGGAGTTGCGGCCCGTGACGATCCGACCGTCCCGCAGCTGGATCGCCGCACCCGAGACGATCGTGCCGCCGGCCTTGCCCTTGCCTTGCAGCTGCGCCTCTTCCGCCGCGCGGCGCGCCGCCTCGACGACGACGCGGTCCTCGGTCTTGAGGCCGAGCGAGTCCATCAGCTCCTTCGCGCGCTCGACCATCGAACGCGGCGACGAGCCCTCGGCGAACGCGCACTGGTAGCGCAGGAACCGCCGGATCACCTCCTGCTTCGAGGCGTTGCGCACGACCTCGTCGTCGACGATGCCGAAGCCGATGCGGTTGACGCCCATGTCCGTCGGGCTCTTGTAGGGACAGGCCCCCTTCGTCATCTTCTGCCAGATCGCCACGAGGAGCGGAAAGGCGTCCACGTCGCGGTTGTAGTTCACCGTCTCGACGCCGTACGCCGCCTTGTGGTAGGGGTCGATCATGTTCTTGTCGTGCAGGTCAATCGTCGCGGCCTCGTAGGCGATGTTGAGCGGATGGTCCAGCGGCAGGTTCCAGACCGGGAAGCTCTCGAACTTCGAGTAGCCCGCGACCTTGCCCTGGCGGTACTCGTGGTAGATCTGCGTCAGGCACGTCGCGAACTTGCCCGACCCCGGCCCCGGCGCCGTCACGACGACGATGGGCTTCTCGGTCTGCACGTACTCGTTCTTGCCGTAGCCCATGTCGGAGACGATCGTGTCGACGTCCGCCGGATAGCCCGCCGTCTTGTAGTGGTAGTAGACCCGGACGCCGCGCCGCTCCAGCTTCGCGCGGAAGAGCTTCACGGCCGCCTGCTCCTGAAAGCGCGTGATGACGACGCCGCGCACGGTGAGGCCGAGCGAGCGGAGGTCGTCGATGAGCTTCAGCGCGTCGTCCGCATAGGAGATCCCGAAGTCGGCGCGCATCTTCTTGCGCTCGATGTCGCCCGCGTAGAGGCAGAGGATGACCTCCGCCTGATCCTTCAGCGACTGGAGAAGCCGCAGCTTCACGTTCGGGTCGTAGCCGGGCAGGCAGCGCGCCGCGTGGAAGTCGTTGATGAGCTTGCCGCCGAACTCCAGGTAGAGCCGCCCGTATTTCCCTGCGCGACGCCGAATCTCCTCGGACTGCTCCTTCAGGTATTTCTCGTTGTCAAAGCCAAGCTTCATCGACCGAGCTCCTTCAGGATCTGCTCGATCTTGCCGCGGCACCGTCCGCAGCCGCCGCCGGCCTTGGTGAAGTTCGTCACCTCCTCGACGGTCGTGAGCTGGTTCTCGGTGATGACGCGCCGCACCTCGTTCTCGGAGACGTTGTAGCACGTGCAGAGCGTCTGGTCCTCCAGGTTGCGGTCGGCGTTCTCGCCCGTCTCGTAGTTCTTGATCGCCGCCTCCATCGCCTCGCGCCCCATGACGCTGCAGTGCATCTTCTGCGGGGGCAGACCGCCGAGGTAGTCGGCGATCTGCTGGTTCGTGATCTTCTTCGCCTCCTCCAGCGTCTTGCCGATCACCATCTCGGTCAGCGCGGACGAACTCGCGATTGCGCTCGCACAGCCGAAAGTCTGGAATTTCGCCTCGGCGATCCGGCCATCCGGCCCGAGCTTGAACTGAAACTGCAGCGCGTCGCCGCACGCGAGGGAGCCGACCGTCGCCGTCCCGTCCGGATGCTCAATCTTGCCCACGTTCCGCGGATTGCGGAAATGGTCCATCATCTTCTCGGAATAGTTCCACATAACGGGCCCTTATTATACCAAATTTCGCCCGCCGACGGAGTGTCATGGGGCGCCGTCCGCACGACACGGCTCGGCTTTCAGAGCGACAGTCGGTCGCGCTCTGGCCCGTCGCGCGCATCCTGTCGCTTGCCGACGTGCGGCGCGCTTCGGGGCAACGGTGCTCCCGCCTCCGGGCGGGCGACTTGGGCGTCCTGACGGCCGTGCGGCGACCGCGAGGTCAGCCGCAGGCCGCAGTCCTGCCCAACTCGCCACGTCCGGCAGTCGGTCCGCCCCGCTGCGGCCCCGAAGCGCGCCGCGTTGGCGATCCCTGGTCGAGTTCGTCGCGTCGCGCCTTCGCGCTTGCGGGCCGTCCTCGGCCTCGCTGCCGTTCGCCGTGCGTCCTTCGCGGCGCGTGCGCCGAACCGCGTCCGCCCGTCTCTCTCCGCTCGGCGCTCGGCCGACCCGCCCGCTCCTCACGCAACGTCTTTCTCTGTTCATCAGTTTCATCTTGATTGTCGTAAATCTTGGCTCTGAATTGCGAACAAGGTGAATGCGGCGCGAAGGGGCGGGAAGTGGCGCGAGTGAGGAGCGAGGGGTTGCTGGCGTCGGAGAGGTTACGCCCGTAGCCCGAGGTTTCGCCGAGGCATGGCAGGCTGAAGCCGGCCGGTTGTCTTCGGCGAGAAGCGCAAACCCGAACGACGAGACCGAGCGAGCAGCTTCCCACTCCGACGCGCCGACTGTCGGGCCGACGGGCCAAACCACGATGCGACCGACTGTCGATCAGAACAAATAGACGGACGGGGCGCTCATTCGTGCAGGCGGAAGGCCTCGATCGACGCGGCCCGCTTCGTGACGGGATCGAAGTCGATGATCGCGCCTTCGAGCGTCGAGGGGCCGGAGGCGACCTCGAAGCGGGCGGGGATGCCGGTGACGAACTTCTTCGTGACAGGCTTCAGGTCGCGCCCGATCGACGAGACGTAGGGGCCCGTCATGCCGAGATCGGTGATGTACGCCGTCCCATTCGGGAGAAGCCGCGCATCGGACGTCTGCACGTGCGTGTGCGTGCCGACAAGCGCCGTCACGCGCCCGTCGAGGTAGTGCCCGAGCGTCATCTTCTCGCTCGTCGCCTCGGCGTGGAAGTCGACGAAGACGGGAACGTCCTTCGGCATCTCGGCAAGCGCACGGTCCGCCGCGTGAAAGGGACAGTCCACCGGGTTCATGAAGACGCGCCCATGCAGGTTGAGGAGCGCGAAGCGGAACGTCGGCAGCGTGACGAGGCACCAGCCCCTGCCGGGGCTTTCCGGCGGGAAGTTCGCCGGCCGCACGAGGTTCGCGACCGTCCCGATCTGCCCCGCGAACTCCTTCTGGCTCCACGTGTGGTCGCCCAGCGTGATCGCATCCACGCCGGCCTCGAAGATCTCCTTCGCAAGCGCGGCGGTGATGCCCGATCCCGCCGCGCAGTTCTCGGCGTTCACGACGACCGCGCCGAGCCCCCGCTCGGCGCGGATTGCCTTCAGGTGCGTCTGCAGCATGCGGCGGCCGGGACCGCCCACGACGTCGCCAATCATGAGGATCTTCATGTCGTCGTCTCCGTCACGGCTCCCTGCGCCGCCTGCCTGCGCCCTGTCTGCCTCATTCCCACTCGATCGTGGCCGGGGGCTTCGGGGTCACGTCCCACACGACGCGGTTCGCGCCCTTCACCTTCGTCGCGATCTTCTCGGCGACCGCCGTCACGAACTTGAACGGCAGCTCGACGACGCCGGCCTTCACGAACTGCGACGTCGAGATCGCGCGGATGCCGATCACGTAGCCGAAGGTGCGCGCGCCGTTCTTCACGCCGACGGACTTGACGTTCGTCATGATCGCGAAGAACTGCTGGGCCTTTTTGTCGAGCTTCGCCTTGTGCATCTCGTCGCGGAAGATGAAGTCCGCCTGACGCAGGATGTCGAGCTTCTCCTTCGTGAGTTCGCCGATGCAGCGCACGGCGAGGCCCGGGCCGGGGAACGGCTGGCGCATGACCATCTCTTCCGGAATGCCGAGGAGCTTGCCGACCTTGCGCACCTCGTCCTTGTAGAGGTACTTCACCGGCTCGACGAGTCCCTTGAAGAGGATGTCCTTCGGCAGCCCGCCGACGTTGTGGTGGGCCTTCACGGCCTTGTGGCCGCCGACGCCCGACTCGACGATGTCCGGGTAGATCGTGCCCTGACCGAGGAAGTCGATGTCGCCCATCTTCTTCTTGAGGTCGCGCGCGACGTCCGCAAAGACCTGGATGAACTCGCCGCCAATGATCTTGCGCTTCGTCTCGGGGTCCGTCACGCCCTTGGCCTTCTCCAGGAACCGCTGCTCGGCGTCGATCTGGATGAGGTTGATGCCGAACTTGCCCTTGAAGACGCGCTTCACCTCCTTCGCCTCGTTGAGGCGCATGCAGCCGTGGTCGACGAAGACGCAGACGAGCTGCTTGCCGATCGCCTTGTGGAGGAGGACGGCGCACACCGAGCTGTCCACGCCACCCGACATCGCAAGGAGGACCTTTCGGTCCCCGACCTGCGCGCGGATGGCCTCGATCTCGTTCTGGATGTACTTCTTCGCGTTGAAGGTCTTGCCGACCTTCGCGAGACGTTCCTTTTCAGCCTGATTCATCTCGTGCAGATCCTCAGCTTTAGATTAGACCACGATGTCCCAGCCGCGATAGTCGGCGCGTTCGAGTGAGATGCCCTTCGGGTTGCAGCCGGCGATCTCCATCTTCTCGGGATCCCAGTCGAAGCCCGTGTCGTACTGGTACGACAGGTTGCAGAGGAGGCAGAGCGCACCGCTGCGGCCGCCGACTTCGGCCGGCGAGATCGTGGGCTTGCGCGAGAGGACGCACTCGACGAAGTTCAGCACCTGGTTGTCGCTCTTGTAGAGCTGGACCTTCGCGTTCTTGAGGTCAAAGGCCTTCTCCAGCTTCGCGATCGCGGTCGACAGCGCGTTGTCGGACTTCGCCGCCGCATCCGTGCCGTAGTCCTTGCCGACGGACGCCGCGACGACCTTCTCCGGCATGAACGTCATGCTCTCGATGGCCTTGCGGATCTCCAGCGTGGGCTTCACGAGGCCCGTACCCTTCCAGACCGCCAGCTTGCCGCGGTTCACCGCGACGATGCCGTCCGTGCCGTAGAAGACCGTGCCCCAGCCGCCCGCGCCGGTGATGACGCCGAACGGCCCGTGGTAGAGCTCGATGTCAGAGCCGTCCTTCTTCGACTTGAAGAGCATACGCATGCCGAACTGGCGGCGGCCGCCGTGGAAGAGGTCGGTCGAGTACGGCTCGTCCGAACGGATGATCTTGTACGGGCCGGAGTCGTCCATGTCCATGCCCCACTGCGCGATGTCGAGGTGATGCGCGCCCCAGTCGCCGTTGTAGCCCGAGCCGATGTCGTCGTCGAAGCGCCAGAACATCGGGTAGAACTTGTTCACGCCGCGCGGCGCGAGCTGGTCGGAGTACGGGCGCCACTTCGCCGGGCCGAGCCACATGTTCCAGTCGACGTCGGGATTCGGCGCGCCCTCGGTCGCCGCGTTCTCCGGCTTGTCGAAGAAGCGGATCGGGTGCGACGGGCCGCCGAGCTTCTTACCGCCGATGCCGTAGTTCGCGTCCACGTACTTGAGGTCGCCGATGAAGCCGTTGCGCACGATCATGCACGCCGTGAAGAACTCGGACACCTTGTTCCAGCTGCGCTGCATCGAGCCCGTCTGGAAGACGCGGCCGTACTTCTCCTGCGCGGCGATGACCTTCTTCGCCTCGTCGATGGAGAACGTCAGCGGCTTCTCGCAGTAGACGTCCTTGCCGTGCTTCATCGCCTCGACCGAGATGTAGGCGTGCCAGTGGTCGGGCGTCGCGATGCAGACCGCGTCGATCGTCGGGTCGGCGAGCACGTCGCGGAAGTCGGCGTACGTCTTGCACGAGGCGTCCTTGTAGAAGTCGTCGACGCGCTTCTTCGCGTCGTCGCAGCGAACCTTGTCGCAGTCGCAGACGGCCGTGACGCGGACGTTCTTCTGATTGAGGAACTGCGGCAGAAGCGCCGTCCGGCCCTGGATGCCGATGCCGATCAGGGCGACGGTGCGCTTCTCGCCCGGCTTGAGCGGACGCAGGCCCATCTTGTTCGTGGCGCAGCCGGCCAGCGTGGCGGCCGCCGCGCTGCCGAGGAGGAAATGACGACGGTTGAGGTTCATGGTGATGTGCTCCTTTGTGTTTGACAGTTCTAACTGAATGGACATTATATCAAAAAAAATGCCGCCGCAGGGGGCGGCGGCACGGTTGCGGAAACCGGGGTGAGAAGACAGAGTGAATGCGACTGCCCGCAAAGCGGGCAGTCGCATTCACTCTGTCGTGTCGCCTGGTTGCAT
>CAKURH010000013.1 GCA_934675625.1 uncultured Kiritimatiellota bacterium | reverse complement strand
GCAGCGGCCATGATCGGCGGCGGCGGCGGCGGCGGCGGCGGCGGTGGCGGCGGCGGCGGCGGCGCACTGATCTGGCGCTACGGAAACGACAAGGCCTATGGCGATGGCAACGGCGGCGCCGGTGGCGGGGCCGGCAAGGGATACGACAGCGACGACGGCGACGACGGCGACGACGGCGACGGCACGCGCAGCGGCGGGAAGGACACGAAGGGCGACCTCATCTACGGCGGCACGGGCGGCGACGGCGGCGCGGGCGGCGCGGCCGGCGGCGACGGAAAGATCTACCTCTCCGAGCGGGCGGACGTCCCGTATGGAAACCCGGATCCGGATTTCGTCGAGACGCACGAGTTCCTTAGGCGGACGATTCTCGTCGACTTCGCCGGGGGCGAATCGCAGGGCGCGGCGTCGGCGACCGTCTCGGCCTATCTCTACCTGACGATGCCGGAGGTGCCGATCCCGGATCGCGTCGGGCACATCTTTCGCGGCTACTTCACGGGCGCGAACGGCACGGGGCAGCAGGTCTACACGGACACCGGCGATCCGCTTGACACGATCTGGCGCCACGACGGCGCGAACCTGCGCCTCTACGCGAACTGGGAGAAGCTGGACCCGCCGCCCAATCCGCTCGTCGTCACGCGGCTGGACGATGAGGCGTTCGATCCCTACGCCTCCAACATCACGTTCCGCGCCGCCGTCACGTGGGCGATGATGATTCCGACCTTGGCGGCGCCGGACGGGACGAAGAGCAAGGTCGTCTTCGCGGACAGCCTTCTCGCCGGAAAGGCGTCCGTCGAGGTCGCGCTCACGGCGGGCGTCATCCGCGTGGGCGCGAACCGCTTCACGGATCATCCGCTCGTGCTGCGCGGCCCCGGCTGGGCGACCTGCGGCATCGTCATCAGCGGGGCGAAGAACGGCGACCGTCTCCTCGACGTCGGCGCCGGGAACGCGGTCGAGCTGGAGGGGTACACGTTGCGCGGCGGCACAAGCGCGGAGGATGGCGGCGCCCTTTGGCTGCGCGGCGGCACGCTGACGGCCCGTCGCTGCAACTTTCTCGGCAATTCGGCCTACGGGAGCGGCGGCGCGATTCAGGCGAGCGAGGCAGAGTTCGTGCGCCTCGAGAACTGTCGGTTCGACGGCAACGCGACGTCCGCGAAGAGCGGGGGCGGCGGCGCGGTCTGCGGCGGACGGCGGCTCGTCATCGACAACTGCAGCTTCTGGGCCAACGACGGGGCCTACGGGGGCGCGATCCGGTCGGGCGCGTCGACGCTCGTCGTCAACTCGTCCTTCTTCAAGAACACCGCGTGGCAGACGGGCGGCGGCGTCTATTCCGGCGGCGCGTCCGACCACGTTTCGCTCATCAACTGCACGTTCGAGGCCAACATCGCCAACTGCCAGGAGAACGCGCAGGCGGACTTCGACGGTGGCGGCGGACTCTACGTGCAGGGCGGCGGCAGCGCGCGGCTCGATCTCGTCAACGACTTCTTCGTCGGCAACCGCCCCAACACGCTGGCCTTTCCTGACGTGCAGTTCGGCGACCGCGTGGCGTCCCTGCACGTCTACGCCTCGCTGTTCGGCGTCGCGCACACGCAGATCGTCGCGCGGCTTGACCGCAACGTCCGCCTCGGCAAGGCGGAACGCGCCTTCTTCGAGGTCGGCGAACGGGACATGGCCTACCGTCAGACGGTGAAGGACGGCGTCGTCCACGACTACCTGCGGACGGTCGACACGGACGGCGACATCGGCTATGCGGTCTACCGTGACGCGGACTGGGCGAACGTCGCGCTCGCGTCCGCCTGGGGCGGGGCCAAGTCGGCGATTCGCGGCGACGCGGCGCGGGCGACGGCGCTCCTGCTGAACGACATCTCGCCGCGCGACCTCGGCCTCAGCTGCCGGAATTCCCAGTGCGGCTCGTACTGGTACGTGCATGACCGGCCCGAAGACGGCACGGTCGTCACCAAGATCGAGGACGCGAGCGACGATTTCGACGGGGCGCTGACGCTGCGCGAGATCATCCGCGGCATCGCCACGCGGGAGGATCTCTGGAGCGTGAACCGCACGGGCGGCGTCTACACGATCACCTTCGACGAACGTCTGCGCGACACGACGTTTCGCCTGACCGAGGCGGGGCATCTCGACGTCCACGGGGCCACGAACGGCGTGGCCATCGTGGTGGACGGCGGCGACCGGAACATCACGATCGACGGCGACGGACGGCATCGCGCGTTCGTCGTCCGCCCCGGCTCGTCGCTGACGCTGAAGAACCTGACCTTCGTCAACTGCGTCGGGATGGCCGAGGGCGCGACCTTCGTCACGGGCTACGACGGCGGGGCGGTGGCGAACTTCGGCGCGCTGGCGGTCTCGAACTGCACGTTTCGGACGTGCGCGGGCGGGCCGTCCTTCGCGCAGCCGGTCGGCTTCGGCGGGGCGATCTGCAACGGCAGCGATGCCGCGCGCGCGACGCTGGACGCAATCGACACGACGTTCGCCGACTGCCGTGCGGCGCGCGGCGGGGCGGTCTACAATGCGGACGGCAGCGACGCCGCATTTGTCGGCTGCACGTTCACGGGGAACCGCGCGGGATCCGTCAATTCGGTCTTCGTCGCCCTCGGCGGCGCCATCGGGGCGGGCAAGGACAGCACGCTCGCGTACAGCCAGTGCCGCTTCGACGACAACACCATCGTCATCGACGGCTGCGACATCCCGGAAGACGTCCGCTCGGTGAGCGACGCGATTCACACGATTCGCTACGCGAACGGCACGGTCGCGGTCTCGCTCAACGCCCTCGCGCTGCCGGACGCCGGAAGCCTCGTCCTCGACGCGACGACCGCCGCCACACTGCCGGACGGGACGCCGGCGGTCACGATGCGTCCGACGGGGGTGCGTCCGGGCCTCTGGTACGGTCTCGGCCACACGCCCGACCTCGCGCTGCCGTTCACGGTGGACGCGGCGACCTGGGTGCAAGCGGGCGCGGACGGAACGCTGCCGGAACCCCTCCGCGCCCCGAAGAGCCCGGAGAAGGGGTTCTACAGGGTCTTCGTCAGGGAGTAGTGCGCGATGAAGTGTCGGGGGGCCGACGGGCCAAAGACGTGAGCGCGCCTGTGCACGGTTGACTTCTTCACCCATCTGGGTGTATAATACGCGCTGATTATGGGGAAAGTGTTCCATCAATCTTTCTTGAAAGCAGTCGTCTGCGCGTGTTCGCTGGGCCTTTTCAGCGGTTGCGAGACGATTGTCGATGCGTTTCGCCCGCGCGAAGCGGTCGACTCGTCGGTCGTCGCGACGTGGTGGGACGGGCCGCGGATTCGTCCGGGCGTGCAGCTGACGATTCAGGTCGGCACGGTCGCGGCCCCGCCGACGACGATGGAAGTCCTGGTCGACCAGAACGGCGACATCACGCTGCCGCTGCTCCTGCAGGAGCCGGTCGCGTGCGACGGGCTGACGCTGGAGTCCCTGAAGCAGAAGCTCGTGAAGGCCTACTCGAAGTACCTGCGCCAGCCGATGATCACGGTGACGTTCTCGCCGTACGACGGCAAGGGCGTCTCGCCGTGGGGGACGGTGACGGTCTTGGGCGAGGTCATGAACCCCGGTCCCGTGAACATGCCGGCGACGATGGACCTCACGGTCACGAAGGTGCTGCAGGCGGCGGGCGGGTGCCGGCCGTTCGCCGACAAGTCGAACATCCGCGTGACGCGGTGCGACAGGGACGGGAACCAGACGCGCACGTACGTGAGCATCAGCGAGATCGGCAAGGACGGACGCATCGACAAGGACATGCAGCTCCGCGCCGGCGACGTGGTCTGGGTCCCGGAGACCTGGTATTGATTTTGGCAGAGTAAAACATCATAAGGAGCAATGGAAATGAAGAACTTGCTGATAGTGGCGACGGTGCTTCTGGCGGGCGTGACCTGCTGGGGCGCGGCGAATGACACGGCGGCCAAGCTGAACGCGAACAAGGCCCAGATCTCCCTGGCGGACGCGAGGGGGCGCATCGACAAGGCGATTGCGAGCCCGGCGGTGATGAAGGCGATCATGCGCCACCTGTCCGCCGAAGACCAGAAGAAGTTCCTCGCCGACGTCAACGCGGCGATCGCGACAATGCCGGGGTCTGAGGCGGAACGCACGGCGACGTTCGTCGCGATCAACCGTGCGGCGCTCGAAGGCGCGCAGAAGGGCAATGTCGCGTCGCTCGTCGCCGAAAGCTTCGCGACGGTCTCCCCGGCGGCGCTGCCGGCCCTTTCCGAGAGCCTGGCCTCCGATCTCATGAACCGCGCGACCGACAAGGGGCGCACCTACACCGACGCGCAGTACCTCCAGCTGGCGCAGGTCGTGATGACGAAGGTGAACGCGCGCGTGGCGGAGGTCGATCATTCGGACGTGCGCAGCGGCTTCGCCGCGCTGATGTTCGCGCGCGGCTCGAACGCGCCGAAGCCCGAAACCGTCGATGCGCTCGTCGCCATGCTGCCGGAGTCCGCGCGCGAGACGGCGAAGAAGGAGTGGTTCCCGGCGGCTCTCGGCGAAGGCGAGGCGAAGAACTATGACGCGATGCTCGCGGCGGCGGATGTCGAGGCTGGCGAGACGGCGGGCGCCGCCGAACCGGCGGCTGCGGGCGACGAGGACTTGACCGTGAACATCCCCCTGCGCATCGCGGGCGCGCAGCTGGCCGATTCGCTGATTGCGGACATCGCGGGCGCGAGCACGGATCCGTCGCGGACGTCGTCGGGTGCGGCGAACCCGATGTTCGACGCGGTGACGGCGCCGATTCGGAACCAGCTTCCGGATCTGGGCGTCGGCGACCCGATGGGCGACGCCAATTCGGTCATCGGCGAGGCGTTGGGTTACCAGTGGCAGAGCACCCGCAACTGAAAGAGGGAGAGACGAAGATGAAATCGAGCAAGTTCAAGTTCACGGTCATGGGCGTCGCGGCGGCCCTTTCGTCCGTTGCGTTGGCCGAGACCATGGATCGTCCGACCGGCATCCGCATCGGCCAGCGCATGACGCTGCGCCCGTATGTCTCGATGTCCGCGACGTACGATTCGAACGTGTTCGGCCGCAACAACGGCGGCTCCGGCAAGACGGACGACGTGATGTGGACGATTAACCCCGGCCTGGGCCTCGACTACCGCGCCGAGAACTGGTCGGTGATGCTCTCGGCCTACTACAACTACCGCGCCTACTGCCAGAAGCGCTACTACGACAACTACAACCAGCACTCGTTCGGCGAGACGTTCCGCTGGAACTGGAGCAACTCGAAGGGTGCCGAGAAGGGTTGGTCGCTCATGCTCTCGGAGACGTTCTCCCAGATCACGATGGCTGACGACATCACCCTGAACGACGGGCGCGACTACACGGCTGACCGTCGCCAGCTGTCCGTGCAGGGCACCGTGCAGCGTCGCTTCAACGAGCACTGGCACTCCGAGCTGAGCGCGAGCTACTACAACCTCGACTACATGAACAACACGGACAACGCCTACGCCCTTTACGGCTGGCAGCGCTGGACGGCGAACTGGAGCGCGGGCTTTGCGCCGTCGCGGTGGACGGACTTCCTCGTCAACCTCGGCTATCAGGGCTACGAGCAGGAGAATGTCCCGAACTCGCGCTATTCCCGCGACTCACAGGGCTTCACGGCCCAGGTCGGCCTTGGCTCCTACGCGACCGAGCGCATCTCCTATCGCGCGCTCGTCGGCTGGAGCCGCTTCGAGTACGCGAACAGTGCGGATGCGGTCGACGGGTTCGTCTACACGCTGTCGGGCAACTGGAAGATTTCCGACACGTGGAACACGATGCTCCTCGCGTCGAGCTACTACCAGCCGTCCGAGCGCGAGATGGGCGCGCGTTCGCGCGTGGACTCGGTGAGCTGGGGCCTCGGCAAGTCGCTCGTGCGCGGCAAGCTGCGCGCGACGCTCGACCTCACCTACCGCCGCGAGACGCAGGAATACATCGACTATCCGGACGCCGACTACACGTTGGACGTCCTTTCGGGGCGTCTGGGCCTCGACTACACGCTCAACCGCTTTATGGCCCTCTTCGCCTATGCGGAATACCTCCGCTCGTGGAACGACGAGAGCGACCGTCGCAACGGCTATGGCGACTATGACCGCTGGCGCGTGACGGGCGGCGTTCGGTTCACGTACTGACGACGTGCAGCAGTTTTTGGCCAAATACGGATTGGCGGCGCATCTTGCCCTTCTGGCGGTCGCGCCGCTCTTCCTATTCCCGTTCTGCTCGGACGCGGCGGTCGCCGCGACGCTCCTCTGGCTGACGCTGCTGGCGGCGGTGTGGTGCTTCCTTGCGCCGTCCGTCCGTCGCGGCGAGCATCTGCACACGGCGCGCGCGCGCGTCCTCTCGTCGGTCGTGCGCGATCCGCTCTTCTGGGTCTCGCTGGCCCTCGCCGTCTTCGCCGGGGGCCGGGCGCTGAACGACGGCGTGCGGATGGCGTATGACGCCGAGAAGGCGACGTGGGGGCTCGCGGTGACGGCGTTCCCGTATTATCCGGGCTGCACGGACGGGGCGGGCTTTCTGCCGTTCGCGGTTCTGCTGGCGCTCGTCGCCGTGTTCGTGGCGACGCGGCAGGCGCTGGGGCGTTCCGCGCGCCTCGCCTTTCTCCTGATGGCGGCGGCCGGGGCGGGGCTCGCGGCGGTCGTCCTGCTCGTCGCGGCGCACGCCGGGCAAGTGGCCTGCGTGCGGCTGATGGCGTTCCCGAACGCGAACGCCTCCTTCGTCGGCGTGGCTTTCGGGCTTCATCTCCTCGGCGGCGTCGCCGCGCTCCTGGCGGCGTTCGAGCGGAAGTGGGCGTCCGCGACGCTGCTGGCGCCGCTGTCGGTCGGCGGCACGGCCTTGGGGGCTTTCGCGTTTGCGCCGCCGGCGTTCGCCGCGCTCGCGGGCGTGGCGGGGCTTGCCGTCTTCGGCCTTTCCTTCGTCGTGGCGCTGCGGAACCTCCGCAAGCAGGCCGAGTTCCGGATGCTCGTCGTCTTCGCCCTTGCGCTGGCCATCGGCGGGCTGCTGGCCGCGTTCCTGATGCCGGAGGCGGCCCTGTCGGCGCGGCTGGACGCCTTTGCGCGGCGCGAAATCTTCCCGGAGGGCTTTCTCGCCGTGCGGCGCACGCTCTCCGACCTTGCGCTGCGCGCCTGGCAATCGGCGCCGTGGATCGGCACGGGCCTTGGCTCCTTCGGCCTCGACATCCGCTTCCACGCGCGTGCGGCGGACTGGGCGGTCATCCCGCGCGGGCAGGCGGCCGTGCCGAACGGCGGCTGGCTGCTGCTGGCCGAGCGCGGGATCGTCGGCGCGACGCTCTTCGCCCTGCCGCTCGGCTTCCTGGCCTTCACGTACGTGCGCCGGCTCGTCGCCTGGGCGAGGGGCGTCTGCCTGCCGCATCCGGCGTGCCTCCTCGCGCCGCTCGTCCTTGTCCTCCTGGGGCTGGACGCCTGCGTCGGCTGTTCCTTCCTGCGGGCGGACGTCCTGCTCGTCGCGTGCGCCGAGCTGGCGGTCGCCGCAAAGTCATTTCCATCGTTAGAGAAGCATTCGAATGTCTGACAAACCCATCTATTACGGCGGGCAGGGAGCCTCGCCGATGTCCTACGGCGGACGCAAGCCGATGTACTACGGCGCCGGCAAGAGCTACGGCGCGCCGGCCTACGGCGGCGCCTATGGCGGGACCTACGGCGGCGACCCGGCGAACGGCGGCGGCGAGGACGGCTCGGTCGTCGGCACGATCACCCTGAGCCGCATGCTGCGCGTCGTCTCCCAGCGGTGGCTTCCCGTCTTCGTCTTCCTCATCATCGGCCTCATCATCGCGTTTGCGGTCTACCGCATCTCGCCGACGATCTACGAGGCGAAGAGCGAGTTCACGATGGACATGCGCCGCACGACGGGCGTCGGGCGCGGCCAGAGCACGCTGGCTGAGCTGACGCCGGACTACGGCAACACGTATGCCGAGATCTTCAACACGCGCATCTCCGACTGGCGGTCGGAGAAGGTGATCACGAAAGTCCTCCAGCAGTACCATGCGGGGCGGCCGAACTCGACGGTGTCGGACGAGGAGCTGATCGAGGCCCTGGCGGACTCCGAGTTGGAGCTCATCCGCAACTCGCGCATCATCACGATCTCCGTGCGGTCGCAGTCGCCCGAGATCTGCGCCGCGCTCGCGAACGCCTACGCGGAGTCGATCGAGGCGTTTACCGACGAGGAGAACAAGCTGCGCTGCGACAAGGCCGTCTCGCAGATCCACCAGAACGTGGAGCGCAAGCGCCGCGAGGTCGACAAGATCTCCCAGCAGCGGCTCGAGTTCCGCACGTCCCACAAGGTGGACAACCTGCGCTCGTCGCGCGACACGGTCCAGCAGGGCCTCTCGAAGACGACGGCGGACATCCTCGCCCTCGAGACGGTCGAGACACAGCTCATCGAGTGGGAGAAGATGCTTTCGGCCGTCCAGAAGGACCCCGCGAGCTACGGCAACCTCTCGACGAGCGTGCCGCGCGCCCAGGAGATCGCGGAGGAGTTCCGGGCCTACCAGGACGCGGAAGGCCAGTACCAGAAGCTGACGTTCACCTTCACCGACAGCCACCCGGAGGTCATCGCCGCGAAGCGCGCGGTCGAGCTCTCGAAGCAGCGCTTCCTCGACGCGGCGGCGCGCGCGCTCCTGACGGGGCGCTCGACGCTGCAGGTGACGCGCAACCAGCTCGCGAACCTGCGCCAGAAGCAGGACGACCTCCGCAACGAGCTCTCGTCCCTCGAGCAGCGCATCATCCTCGCCGAGTCGGGCCTGGGGCAGCTCGACGCCGAGTTCGACGTCGCGAACCGCGTCCTCGAGGGCCTGATCATGGACGAGAACAAGGCGCGCATCGAGGCGGAGTCCAACAACGAGATCGTCCGCGTCGGGCGTCCGGCCGGCGTGCCGTCGAAGCCCGTCTTCCCGAACCCCGCGATTATCTTCGGCGCGGGCATCGTCCTCTCGCTCGCGCTTGGCGTCCTCTTCGTGCTGATCATTGACAACCTGGAGGACACGGTCGTGAACCTCGCGGACATCGAGGGCCGCCTCGCGCTGAAGGTGCTGGCCGTCCTGCCGCACGTCCGGCGCAAGAAGCGCGAGGAGGTCGCGAAGTTCCTGATCGAGGACAAGTACTCCCAGTTCTCGGAGGCGGTCGCGGGCCTCCGCAACCTCCTGGACTCGCCGCGCTACGAGGCGCTGTCGCACTGCCTCCTGGTGATCTCGACCCAGCCGGGCGAGGGCAAGACGATCACCTCGACGTCGCTGGCGATCTCCTACGCCCAGGCGGGGCGGCGCACGCTGCACGTCGACTTCGACCTGCGCCGGCCGCGTCTCGCGCGCATCTGGAATCTCGAGATCGACGAGGCGCACAGCTTCTCGCACGTCCTCCAGCGCGCCGGCAAGACGACGCCCGACTTCGCGCAGCTCGTCAACCGGACGGAGCAGCCGGGGCTGGACGTGATCGCCTCGCTCGCGCCGGAAGGCGTCTCGCCGGCGACGATCTTCGGCTCGTCCGTCGTGCCGGAGTTCTTCAAGTGGGCGCGCGCGAACTACGACCACATCATCGTCGACGCGCCGCCGTACGGCATCGTCGGAGACGTCGTCTCGCTTGCGGTTCAGGTCGATGCCGTCGTCATCATGTGCTGCCCCGACCGGACGCACTTCAAGCCGATCCAGTACTGCTCGCGCTCGCTCACCGAGGCGGGGGCGAACATCCTCGGCGTGATCGTCAACGACATCGAGGTCTCGAACGCCCACGCCTTCACGCCGCACGTGCACGGCAGCCACTACGGCAAGTACGGCTACGGCTACGGGTATGGCTACGGCTACCAGCCGAAGAAGACCAAGGCTAAGGACGAGAAGTCGGACAAGGCGGCGGCACCGGCGCCGAAGGCCAAGGACGAGGGCGAAACGCCGCGCGCATTCTCGGACGACGACTAGGCGGCGTCGGGAGATGAATCGCGTGCTCTTCGAGTCGGCCGAAATCGCCGGAGACGTCGCCGTCTTCGGCGGTGCGCGGGCCGAACACGTGCGGAACGTCCTTCATGGAACGGTCGGGCAGGTGCTCAAGACCGGCGAAGTCAACGGAAAGCTCGGCACGGGGGAGATCGAGGCAATCACGGGTCAGCAGGTCACGGTGCGCGTCCGCCACACGGAGGAGCCGCTTCGCCCCTGGGTCGATCTCATCCTCGCGCCGCCGCGTCCGCGCATCCTGAAGCGCCTGTTGCCCCAGCTCGCGACGCTTGGCGTCGGGCGGATCTTTCTCGTCGGGGCGCAGAAGGTCGAGAAGGACTTCTGGGGGGCGACGCTGCTCAAGGAGGCGAACTATCGTCCGCTGCTCGTCGACGGGCTGATGCAGGGCTGCGTCTCTTCGCTTCTGCCGACAGTCGAGACGCGGCGCAACTTCCGGCGTTTCGTGACGGACGAGCTGGACGCGCTCTTCCCGACGGCAAAGCGACTGGTCGCGCATCCGTATGAGGCTGCTACGGAACCATCCGATTGCGGACGGGACAAGCCCGTCCCTCCCGAACCCGGGCGGCTGCTCCTCGCCATCGGGCCGGAGAGCGGCTGGACGGACGAGGAGGTCGCGCGGCTGGAGGCCCATGGCTTTGCGCGTTATTCGCTGGGCGCGCGCATCCTGCGCACGGACACGGCGACCATTGCGCTTCTCGCGCAGCTGATGCCGAAAGCCGCGCGGGCGAACGAACGAATCTAATCGGAACTTTTTCACAATGGCAGACAAGAAAACGAACGACAATCAGCCGCCGAGCCTGTTCGACAACCTCGACCTGTTCGCGGCGAAGCCCGAAGCGGCGACGGAAACGGCGGGCGAGGCGAAGCCGACGACGGCGGCGAAGCCCCAGCCGTCCGCGCCGCCGGAACCGCCGAAGCCCGAGACGAAGGGGCTCACGGGCGCGGGCCCGATGCGCGACCTCTACGACTTCAACTTCCGCCAGTATTCGGCGTACGTCATCTGCTCGCGCGCGATTCCCGCCGTGGAGGACGGCCTCAAGCCCGTGCAGCGGCGCATCATGCACTCCCTCTGGGAGAAGGACGACGGCCGCTACACGAAGGTCGCGAACATCGTCGGCCACGCGATGCAGTATCATCCGCACGGCGACGCCTCCATCGGCGACGCGATCTGCGTCCTGGCGAACAAGCTCTGGGGCGAGGGGCGCGGCTACCTCATCGACGGGCAGGGCAACTACGGCTCGCTCTACACCGGCATGCCGCACGCCGCGACGCGCTACATCGAGTGCCGCCTCACCGACCTTGCGCGCAAGGAGGTCTTCAACCCGAAGACGACGACGTTCGTGCCGAACTACGACGGGCGCAAGGAGGAGCCGGTCTACCTGCCCGCGAAGATCCCGCTGCTGCTGATGCTCGGCGCGGACGGCATTGCGGTCGGCCTCTCGACGGCGATCTTGCCGCACAACTTCATCGAGCTGCTGGAGGCGGAGATTGCGATCCTCCAGAAGAAGCCCTTTGCGGTCTACCCCGACTTCCAGCTCGGCGGCGTCATGGACGTCTCCGACTACCAGGACGGCCTCGGCAAGGTGAAGGTGCGCGCGGTCATCGAGCCGCAGGACAAGAACCGGCTCGTCATCACGCAGTTGCCGTGGGGCGAGACGACGGACTCGCTCGCCGAGTCCATCGAGGACGCGATCAAGAAGAAGAAGGTGCCCGTGCGCCACCTGAACGACCTCACGTCCGAGACGGTGCGCATCGAGCTGGAGCTGCAGGCCGGCGCGAACCCGGAGAAGACGATCACCGCGCTCTACGCCTTCACGAACTGCGAGAAGTCGCTGACGTCGCGGCCGATCGTGCTGGACGACGGGCGGCCGAAGCTGATGAGCGTTTCGGAGATCCTGAAGAAGAACGTCGAACGCCTCACCGACCTCACGAAGCGCGAACTGGAGATCCGCCTCGGCGAACTCGACGACCTCTTCCACGCGCGCACGCTCGACCGCATCTTCATCGAGGAGCGCATTTACAAGCGCATCGAGCAGGAGAAGACGATGGCGGGCATCCTCGCGACGGTGAAGGAGGGGTTCCGCCCGTTTCGCGGCGAGCTCCGGCGCGATGTCACGGACGCGGACGTCGAGCGGCTCCTGAAGATTCCGATCCGCCGCATCTCCCAGTTCGACATCGACAAGAACCGCGACGAGATCAAGGCGATCGAGCAGGAGGAGGGCGAGGTCAAGGACAACCTCGCGCATCTCCGGGCGTTCGTGATCAAGTACCTGAAGGGGCTCGTCAAGCAGTATGCGAAGAAATACCCGCGCTGCACGCAGGTCGCGAAGGGCGCGTTCAAGCAGGTGGACGTGCGGGCGATCACGGCGTCGGAGCTGACGATCCGCTGGGACAAGGAGAACGGCTACGTCGGCTCGGGCCTCCGGGGCGGCGACGAGGTGTTCAAGTGCTCGTCGCTCGACGAGCTGATCCTCGTCTGGAAGGACGGCCGGTTCAAGAAGGTTCAGCCCGAAGACAAGATCTTCGTCGACAAGGGGCTGATGGCGATTCTCCGCTACAACCAGGAGAAGGATCGCGACGCGCGCACGTTCACGTGCATCTACGAGGAAGGCGGCTACGGGTTCAGCTACATCAAGCGCTTCACGTTCGGCGGGCTCATCCGCAACAAGGAGTACCGTCTCGCGCCGGAGAAGCCGAAGTCGAAGATCCTCCTCTTCACCGAGGGGTGCGGCGAGACGCTGTACGTGAAGTACAAGCCCGCGAAGGGGCAGAAGATTCACCAGCAGTTCTTCCGTCCGACGGATCTCGTCGCGCGCGTCAACCGCGAGACGGGCGCGTCCGAGAAGAAGCCGGTCGTGGAGGTTCGCACGGCGGGCGCGAAGGGCAAGCAGCTGACGACGAAGCCCATTGCGCGCGCCTCCTTCACGAGGGGCGCGTGGTGGGACGACCAGGAGGCCCCGTCGAAGGGCGTCCTCGACTGAGATTCCGCTTTTATGATATAATGTGGCGCGTGAATAGAAAGACCATTTTCCTTGCGGCCACGGCCGCGCTTCTGGCGGGCGGTTCGGCCCGTGCGCAAGACCCGACGCCGGGCGCCGGTTCGGGGGCGCAGACGGCCATTCGCTATGCGACGGACGCCTACCCCGGCTTTGACAACGAGAAGACGATCGTCAGTCCTCAGCGCAAGAGCCCGCGTTGGTTCGCGTTCATCTTCGGCCCGAACCGGGAGGACGCGAAGAGCCAGCTCGCCTACTGCGTCGACCTGATCCGCGCGGGCGACTTCTCGAAGGCGCGCCGCCAGCTCGACGCGCTCGTGCGCGAATGGCCGACGGCCCCCGAGGCCCCGAAAGCCCAGCAGGCGCTCGCCGAGCTCTGCCTGACGCGGCTGAACGAAACGGAGGAGGCGTTCGCGGAATACCGCTACCTGCTCGACTTCTACTCGCTTCAGGCCGACTACGACCGGATCGCCGACAAGCTCTACCAGATTGCGTGGCAGCTGAAGGCTGAGGGCAAGGAGGTGATGTTCATTCACTTCGAGAACGTCGTGGACGTCCGCCGCGCGTTCGAGGCGTGCGTCCTGCACGCGCCGGGCGCGAAGTGGGTGCCGGAGGCGCTTCTCACGATTGGCGCGCTGCGCGAGAAGGAGGGCGAGTATGGCAAGGCCGTGCAGGTCTACGAGAACCTGCGCAACATCTATCCCGATGCGGACGAGGCCAAGACGGCACTCGTGAACGAGGCGAAGGCGCGGCTCGTCCTGCTGGACGACCACGCCTACAACCGCGCGCGCGCCCGCGACACGCAGGGCTTCCTCCAGATGGCGCGGGAGTCGTGCCGCGCGGAGGATCGCGAGGCGATTGGCGAAATGCTGTCGCGCGTCGAGACGCTGTTGGCGGACGAGGCGTACCGCAGCGCGCAGTTCTATGACTCGAAGACGCGCACGAAGCGCAGCGCGATTAACGCCTACGAGAAGTTCCTCGCGCAGTATCCCGAAGGGGCGCACGCCGAGGAGGCCCGTGCGCGGCTGGCGGAACTGAAAGGCTCGGAAAAATGAAAATGATTCGTCTTCTGCTGGCTCTTTCCCTTGTCGGTGCGCTCTGCGGCTGCGGCGCGAACTATCGCTGGCGTCCGTCTGTCCCGGCGACGATGCGGACGGTGGCCGTGCCGACGTTCCGCAACGACTCCGACCTGCAGGAGATCGGCGCGATCGCCGCGCGGCAGCTGCTGCGCGAGTTTCAGCGCGAGGGCACGTTCAAGATTCGCCCGACGGGCGACGCGGCTCTGGAGATTCAGGGGACGGTGCAGTCCGCCGCCGGAAACAACGTGGCGTATGACCGTCGTTCGGGTCTGCGCATTTCCGGCTATGAGCTTGCGGGAACGTTTCGGGTGTCCGTCATCGACAAGCGCGCGGGCAAGGTGCTGATCGACAACCGCGCCTATACGGCGCGGGCCACGTTTGCCACGGGACAGGATTTGACGACGGCCCAGCGCGACGCCTCCGGGCGTCTGGCCGAAGACCTGGCGCGTCAGGTCGTGGACGATGTCCTCAATCTCAAATGGGAGAACTGAACATGGAAACGAATGAAGTTCATGCGGTGATCGAACTGAAGATCACGCCGCAGCGGGACTGCGGGTTCGGCAAGCTCGCCGAGCGAATCTCGAAGTTCGAGCAGGTCGAGGCGTGCTTCCTGATGAGCGGCGCCTATGACCTTTTGGTGTTCGTGAAGGGCGAGAGCCTGCAGGACGTCGCGCAGTTCGTCGCGCAGGACTTGTCGACGATTGACGGCGTCCTCTCGACGGCGACGCACTTCATGCTGAAGACCTACAAGGCCGGCGGCGTGCTCGGGAAACTGGACGATTCGAGACTGGAGGTTTCGTGATGGCGGTCGATCTTGCCCAGAAGGCGCAGAATTTCACGAATCGCGGACGTCAGGCCCTGGAGACGGGCCGCTATGAGCTCGCGGTGGACATGCTGATGGAGGCGGTCGCGGCCGCGCCGGACGTGCTGGAGACGCGCAAGCTCCTGCGTGCGGCGCAGATCGCGAACTTCCGCAAGAACGGCAAGGCCGGCTTCGGCGCGAAGTTCGGCTACCTGATGGCGCGGCAGAAGATCGCCGGCCTCATCAAGAAGGGGAAGGCCGCCGAGGCGATGGCCGAGGCCGAGAAGCTCCTGTCGCAGAATCCGCTGGACGCGGACAACATCGAGGCGGCCGTCAAGGCGGCGGAGGCGGCCGGCAAGGCCGACCACGCGGCAATCACGGTCGAGGCGGCTTATGAGTGCTCGAACAAGGATCCGGCCCTCTTGGAGCGCGTCGCGACGTACTACACGATGGCGAAGCGCTGGGACAAGGCGCGCGACGCCTACCAGAAGCTCTCCGAACTGAAGCCCGGCGACCAGCGCATCCTGCAGTTGCTGAAGAACACCGAGGCGCGCGCGACGATGAACGAGGGCTGGGAGCAGTCCGTCGGCAAGAAGGGCGGCTTCCAGAACCTGATCGCGAACAAGGAGCAGGCCGCGAAGCTCGACGCCGCGAACAAGGCGGTCGTCACGGGCAGCGACGCCGAGGCCCTCATTCAGGAAAAGCTCAAGCAGATCGAGGCGGAGCCGAAGAACATGAACGCCCGCCGCGCGCTCGCCCGCATCTACATTCAGGGCAAGCGCTACTACGAGGCGATCGACGTCCTTCAGCAGGCGATTGCGGCGTCCGGCACGATGGACCCGGAGCTCGACCGCATGCTCTCGCAGACGAAGGTGCAGTACTACGACCAGCAGATCGAGGCCCTGCGCGCGGAAGGCCGCGAGGAGGAGGCCGTCAACATGGAGGGCGAGAAGAACCAGTTCGTCTTCGACGACCTCGCCCAGCGCGTCGAGCGCTACCCGAACGACCTGCACCTCCGCTTCGAGCTCGGCAAGCAGTACTACACCTACGGCTATTACGAGGAGGCCCTGACGCACCTGCAGCTCGCGCAGAAGTCGCCGAAGGACCGTCTCTGGGCGCTCTACTACCTCGCGATGTGCTTCCTTGCGCAGGGTCAGACCGACATGGGCGTCATGCAGCTCGAGACGGCGCGCGACGCGATCCCGACGATGGACGAGCTCAAGAAGAACGTCGTCTACCAGCTCGGCCGCTGCGCCGAGTCGGCGGGCGACCTCGAAAAGGCCTACCAGTACTACAAGGACGTCTATTCGAGCGACGTGGGCTTCCAGGATCTCTCCGAGCGCATGCTCGCGGTGAGCCAGGCCCTGAAGCAACAGCAGCAGGGGTGAGCCGTCTCGGTTCGCACTTGCGCGGAGCGCGGCGAATATGATATACTACGCCCCCGTTGAACACGGCCCCATCGTCTATCGGCTAGGACACGAGCTTTTCATGCTTGGTAGAGGAGTTCGACTCTCCTTGGGGCTGCCACTTCTGCGTGGCGCGCAAATCTCCCATGACCGACCGTGAGGCCTACATCGCCTTCAACCTGACGGAACACGTCGGGTTCGCGACCGTCGAGGAACTGTCGAAGACGGCGGGTTCGGTTGTCGCGGCGTGGGAGGCGTATCCGAAGAAGGTTTCCCGTGCGGGCGGCGCGGTCGACTGGCAGGGCGAACTCCGTCAGGCGAAGAAGTTCGGCGTGACGGTTCTCACGCCGGCGGATGCGGATTATCCGAAGCAGCTGCGGGCTGCGCCGGGGCGTCCGCTCGCGCTTTACGTGAAGGGCGACGTGTCCGCGCTCGCGAAGCCGTCGCTTGCGCTCATCGGCACGCGCCGCGCGACGACGTACGGACGGGATCTCGCGAACCGCTTGGCCTTTGACCTCGCGCAAGCCGGGTGGTCGGTCGTCTCGGGGCTTGCGCTCGGCATCGACGCCGAGGCGCATCGCGGCGCGCTGGCGGCGGATGGCGTGACGGTCGGCGTACTGGGCTCGGGGCTGGATCGCTTCTATCCGGAGGAGAACCGCGAACTCGCGCGCGAAATCGTCCAGAAGGGCGGCGCGGTCGTGAGCGAGTTCCCGTTTGGGCGTCCGCCGGACCGCGAGACGTTCCCGATCCGCAACCACGTCGTCGCGGCGCTTGTGCGCGGCGTTGTCGCCGTCGAGGCGCCGTCGCGGTCGGGCACGCTCATCACGACGTCGATTGCCGCCGACCTCGGCCGCACGGTGATGGCCGTCCCCGCGCGCGTCGACAGCCGGATGTCCGCCGGGTGCCTGCAGCTGATCCGCGATGGGGCGATTCTTGTGCGGAATGCGGACGACGTGCTGGAGGCGATGAGCGAATTGCTGCCGAAGGGCGCGGCGAAGAAGCCGGCGGACGCGGCGGCGGCGAAGGATCCCGACCAGCCGTCCTATTCCGTCGAGGAGGCGCTCGTCATGCTGCACGTGACCGAGGAGGGCGTGTCGCTGGACGAACTGGTGCGCGAGACGAAGCTGTCGGTCGCGCGCGTGAATTCGCTGGCGATGCAGCTGCGGCTGAAGGGCTTCGTCCGCTTTCTGCCGGGCAACCGGCTGGGCTTGCTCAAAAGGACAGTATGATTGACACACACGTGAATCTGGGGGGACTCATCCTGCCGACGCCGGTTGTGACGGCGAGCGGCACGTTCGGCTATGGCACGGAATATCTCGGCGCGGTCGATTACGCGAAGCTCGGTGCCGTGACGGCGAAGGGCATCCGCGTCGACCCGTGGCCGGGCAACCCGATGCCGCGCCACGCCGAGGTCTTCGGCGGGCTCGTCAACGCGATCGGACTTCAGGGCACGGGCGTGGATCATTTTCTCGCCAAGACGGTGCCGGCCTATCGGCAGGCGACGAACGTGCCGCTCATCGCGAACATCTGGGGCGGCTCGGTCGAGGAATATGCGGTCGTCGCCGAACGGTTGGACGATGCGGTCAATGCGCTGGAAATGAACGTCTCGTGTCCGAACGTCAAGGCGGGCGGGCACACGTTCGGACAGGATCCGAAGGTCCTCTTCGAGGTCGTTGCGGCCGTGCGGCAGGCGACGCGTCTGCCGCTGCTCGTGAAGCTCGCGCCGAACGTGCCGTCCATCGTGCCGTACGTGAAGGCGTGCGAGGACGCGGGGGCGGACGGCCTGTCGATGATCAACACGATTCCCGCGATGGTGATCGACATTGAGCGGCGCGTGCCCGTCCTCGCGAACCGGACGGGCGGCCTGTCGGGGCGCGGCATCCACCCGGCGGCCGTGAAGCTCGTCTATGACGCGCATCGGGCGACGAAGCTGCCGATCCTCGCGATGGGCGGCGTGTACGAGGCGAAGGACGCGATTGAGTTCCTGCTCGCGGGCGCGACGGCCGTCGCCGTCGGCACGGCGACGTTCACCGACCCCGGCGTCGTCGCGGCGGTCTACGACGGCCTTGTCGCCTACTGCGAACGCCACGGCTTCGCGTCCGTCGCCGAACTGACCGGCAACCTGGCCGAAGCGATCTGAGACCGCCGCTACGCGCCTTTTTGGTATAATACGTTTCAACTATGGAAGAGATCAGAGTGCGTTTCGCCCCGTCACCGACGGGCAAGGTCCATATCGGCAACATCCGCGCGGCCATCTACAACTGGCTGTTCGCGCGGCACACGGGCGGCAAGTTCCTCCTGCGCGTGGAAGACACCGACCTCGAGCGCTCGACGCCCGAGGCGATTCAGGTCCTCTTCGACTGCATGAAGTGGCTCGGCCTCGACTATGACGAGGAGGTCTTCTACCAGACGAAGAACGCGCCGCGCCACCTCGCGGTCGCCGAGCAGCTGCTCGCCTCTGGCCACGCCTACAAGGTCGAGCGCACGTCGCGCGACGGCAAGACGGGCGTCGTCACGATGTTCCGCATGCCGAAGGAGGGCGTGATCGAGTTCGACGACATCGTGAAGGGCCACATGGCGAAGAAGGCCGAGGACATCCCGGACTTCGCGATCGTCCGCTCTGACGGCTCGCCGATCTTTCACCTCGCGAACGTCGTGGACGACATCGACCAGCGCGTCACGCACATCATCCGTGGCGACGACCACGTGGAGAACACGTTCAAGCACATCTGTCTCTTCAGGGCGCTCGGCGCGCCGATTCCGAAGTACGGCCACCTCTCGATGATCGTCAACCAGCAGGGCAAGCCCTACTCGAAGCGCGACGGCGCGGCGTTCGTCGGCGAGTACCGCGAGCAGGGCTATCTGCCGGAGGCGCTGTTCAACTACCTGCTGCTCTTGGGCTGGAATCCCGGCGATGACCGCGAGATCCTGACGCGCGAGGAGATGGTTCGCCTCTTCGAACTCGAAAAGGTTCATGTCACGGCGGCGATGTTCGACCCGAAGAAGCTCGCGTGGATGAACGGCGAGTACATCAAGCGCATCCCGCACGCGGCGTTCAAGGCCGAGTTGAAGAGGCGCGTCGCGGCGGCCGGCCTTGCGGTCGGCGCACAGGACGCGGAAAGCGCGGCGGCTGGCGCAGGTCTTGCGAATTCGCCCGCCGAGGCGCACGACGAGTCGTGGTGGGACTACCTCGTCGAGCAGGTTCAGCCGCGCACGAAGGTTCTGAACGACCTGCCGGGCAACTGCCTCTGCTTCTTCACCGACGACTACCCGTTTGATGCGAAGGCGGTCGAGAAGCGGCTGAAGAAGCCGGGCGTGAAGGAGATTCTGCTCGATCTCGTCACGCGCTTTGCGGCGGTCGCGGACTGGACGGCGCCAAAGCTCGAAGAGCTCGTGAAGGGTCTCTCGCAGGGCAACGGCATGGGCCCGTGGGTGCATCCGATCCGCGTCGCCGTCTCGGGGCGCGGCGAGGGCATCGGGCTCTTCGAGATGCTGCAGCTCCTGGGCAAGGCGAAGACGCTCGCGCGCCTGAAGAAGGCGGCGGACGAGCTTGCGGCGTCCTGAAGACGGTTGGGTACGGGCAACATGCCGACGGTCGAGCAGCAACGCGCGTGGGAACATGGTCTGCCGGGCTATCTCCAGCATGACCTTGACGCCTATAAGGAAGGGCGGGCCAACGGCTCGACGCGGCTCGACTGCCTTTGGTGCGAACTCTACGGCTCCATCAACGGCGCCGAGATTGACGATCAGGCCATCACGCATGAACACGCCGAGTATCTGCGCGACAAGTTCCTGCGCGGAAAGGCGGTCGGGTGAAGGAGATTGACTTTACGGCATGTCCGCGCGTCCCCGGCCGCGCCTACAACGGCGCGAACGGCAAGAAGATCGCCGTGACGTTCGAGGGCGCGGTTTGGATGCTCAAGTTTCCGCCGTCGGCGGCGGACAAGCCGAACGACCTGTCCTATTCCAACAGTTGCATTTCCGAACACCTCGGCAGCACCGTTTTTCGTCTGTTGGGCGTCCCGGCGCAGGAGACGCGGCTCGGCACACATGTCAACGGTCGCCGGAAGGTCGTTTGCGCCTGTCGGGACTTTACGGCGCCGGGCGTGCGCTTCTACGACTTCTGTTCCATCAAGAACACGGTCATCGATTCCGAGACGGGCGGTCACGGTACGGAGCTTTCGGACGTGCTGACGACAATCGACCTTCAGCAGTTTGTGGATCCGGTTGTCGTACGTCGCCGGTTTTGGGATATGTTCGTCGTTGATGCGCTTCTGGGAAACTTCGACCGTCACAATGGGAACTGGGGATTCCTCGTCGATGAGCGGACTGGGCGGGCGGAACTCGCGCCGGTCTTTGACTGTGGCAGCTGCCTCTTGCCGCAGGCCGATGAACGGATCATGCGACTCATGCTGGCGAACGAGGATGAGCTGAACGCCCGCATCTACACGTTTCCCGGTTCGATGCTGAAGATGGGCGGACGAAAGATCAACTATCGCGATTTCATCGCCGCGCGTTCGGAGTCCGGACTGGTCGAGGCGTTGGCGCGGCTGTTGCCGCGCATCCGTGCGCTGGATTTTGCGGCTCTGTTGGACGAGACGCCGTACGTGACGAATCTCCAACGCACGTTTTTGGCGACCTATCTGGCCGCCCGCCGCGACAGGATCTTTGCGTAGGCGTGGTTTTGCGCTTCGCGGCGAACTTTGAAAGGCGGTTCTTGCGAAATCGCACCGTGAAAACGAGGTGTTGAGGCAGCGGACTGTGATATTTTTTTACGTTCGCATGACACTTCGTCGGCGAAAAAAGGCTATACTATGCGGCACATAAAGGGTCAAAAGGCCCAAAGGAGGTAAACATGATGAAGAATGCAGTTGTGGCGGCTCTCGTCGCCGGTGTCGTGGCGGTTCTCGCCGGGTGCTGTTCCTGCAAGGCGCCGTCCAAGGCGTGCTGCAAGAACTGCACGCCGGGCAAGGCCTGCGTCTGCGGATGCGGCCAGAATCCCTGCGCGTGTGACGCCGGTTGCGCGTGCGCCAAGTAAGAAAGGGCGTCTATGCTGGTAGCGGCGCTTCTCGCGGTGGCAGACGGCTGTTGCGCGTCCGGATCCTGGATGTGCGCTTGCTTTCCCTGCACCTGCTGGACGTGCTGCTGCCTCTACGGCGCGGCATCGGGGGCCGTCCTGCTGACGGCCCTCGGTGTCATTCGCGTCCTGCGCCATCCGAAGGTCGTTGTCGTGGGGCCGGATAGCCGCGCGCGGGCGAAGCTCGTGAGCCTTCTTCAGGCTTCGGACTACCGGGTCGAGGTCAAGGACGGACGCGGAGGCCTCTCCGTCCTTGAAACGGGTGGCGAAGTCTGGTCGCTCGGCCCGGTGCAGATCGACGTGGCGCGTGCTGTCGTGACGCGGGCGGACGGCTCGGAAGAGCGGCTTCTGCCGCGCGAACTGAAGATATTGGGGCTGCTCGCGGCGGATGAGGGCGCGCTTGTCACGCGCGACACGCTGATGAACGAGGCGTGGGGACTTGACTATTTCGGCACGACGCGCACGGTTGACCAGACCATCGCCAACTTGCGCAAGAAGCTGGGACGCGGCATCGACATCCAAAGCGTCCGCGGCGAAGGCTACCGTCTCTTTCTTGGCGCGGCGACGGCGCGCGTGTAACCTTTTCCGTGCCGATTCGTAGCGGAGAATGCTATGAATGTCGAAAACTCTTTCAGGCCGGCGACCGGGCCGCTGGGAAGTCCGGGCGACCGGGCGGCGTTCGCCGGGGCGTCCGGCGAACCGTCGTCTGCCGTCGTCGGGGGACAGGCCCCGGCGGGGGACAGGCCCCTGACGGTGCGCGCGGCGCCGGGCGGTTCGGCGACGGGGGCGGCGGGCCGAATCGACCCGGCGAGCGCGGCGGACGCCCTGCAGACGGACGCGCTGGACACGCTCATTCGCGCCGCGCTCGACTTTGCGCCCCCGCCGATGCCGAATTTTGATATAATGTCGCAAAATTCCCTGTGAAAGAGACGGCAGTAGATGCGCTGGCCAAGGCGATTGGCTACCCGGAGGAGGTTCCCCTCGGCTCCGCGTCGTTCGCTTTTTCCGTCGACGGCGGAACGGTCGAGGCATCGGTCGAGAAGGACCGTCTGCTCCTGACGCGCGACCTGTCCGCTGCGTCGGACGTGGATCTCGCGCAATTCGCCGGCTATGCGGCCGGGCGCGTGCTGCGCGAGGAGGCGACGCTGGCCTATGATCCGGCGGCGGATCGCGTGATTCTCTGGCAGGACCTGCCCGCCGACGCCGACGCGGCGCTGCTGCGGCGTTTCTTCGAGGTGTTCACCGCGTCGTGCGACTGGTGGCTCGCGCGGGTCAAGGGGGCCGAGACGGCGGCGGCGATTCCCGAACTGATGATACGACCGTAGAGAGGGGAGCGGAAAACTGGGCCTATGATGAAGAGATTTGCCTTATTGGTCGCGTGGACGGCGCTGTCGCTCGGCGCGGCGGAGATTCCGTGGCGCGTGCCGGACTACTCGCTGACGGCGCGCAGCCTGAAGGTGCGCGAGCTGCTGGAGACGTTTGCGGTCGCCGAGGGCGTGCCGATGATCCTGAGCGACGCGGTTCAGGGCGAGCTGTCCGGCAACTTCGACCGGGTGCCGGCGCGCGACTTCCTCGACCGCGTCGCGACGGTCAATAACCTCACCTGGTACTACGACGGCGCGACGATCTGGGTCTACGGTTCGGGCGAGATCCTGACGACGCTCCTCGACCTGCGCTACATGAAGGCGGACGAGGTGCTCTCGCTCATGCGGGACCTCGGCGTCGAGGACGCGCGCTTTCCGCTGAAGTCGGCCTCGGGCGGCGAGCTCGTGATGGTGTCCGGCCCGCCGCGCTACGTGACGCTCGTCGTCGACATGATCGCCAAGGCCGACCGGCTTCGCGAGCAGCGCACCTTCACCCGGCTGGAGACGCGGCTCTTTCCGCTGACGTACACGTGGGCGGACAACGTCAGCTTCCAGCGCTCGTCCGGCAACGGCGTCGAGACGTACACGTCGATCCGGGGCGTCGCCGCGCTCCTGCAGGAGATCATGCAGCTCGGCGGCGAGAAGGTGCAGGAAGGCTCGAACGCGGTCGACCGCGCCGTCTCGGCGGTGCCCCAGCCGGTCATCCGCCCGGAGAACCGGCTCAACGCCGTGCTTGTCCGCGACGCCGCGCCGCGCATGCCGATGTACGAGTCGCTCATCCGCGAGCTGGACCGTCCGCAGAAGCTCGTGGAGATCGGCGTGACGGTGCTGGAGCTCTCGCGCGAGGACGCGCTCGACTGGCAGCTGTCGCTCGGCGTTTCCGGGGCGCACACCGCCGGCGGCGCGACGCATGCGGGCGGCGCGGGCCAGAACATCAGCAACCTGATGACGCCGGAGACGCTGGCCGGCCTTGGGGCGTCGGGCGCCTATTCCTATCTCGGCAAGCACGTGAACGTCCACGCGAGCATCGCGGCGCTCAAGTCGAAGGGCAAGACGCGCAACATCGCGCGCACCTCGCTCCTGACGCTCAACAACATGACGGCCGAGCTGTCCGACACCGAGAGCTATTCCGCGAAGCTCGTGGGCGAGAAGGTCGCGAGCGTGTCGGAGACGAGCGCCGGCACGCGCCTCGCGATCAAGCCGCGCATCGTCGAGCCGCCGGCGGGGGCGACCAACGTCGCGCGGCAGGTCTGGCTGACGCTGGAGCTGCAGGACGGCGGGCTCGACAAGCTCGCGACGGTCGACTCGCTGCCGACGAAGCGCACGACGACGCTGGAGACGCAGGCGTCGCTGCCGGAGGGCGAGTCGCTGCTGCTCGCGGGCTACTTCAAGGACATCGACGAGGAGTCGGGCTGGGGCATCCCGTACCTGCGCGACATCCCGTTCATCGGTTGGCTCTTCGGCGGCCATTCCCGCACGCAGCAGACCGTCCAGCGGCTCTTCGTGCTGACGCCGCACGTGATCGACCCGTTCGTCAGCTTCCTGTCGCCGACGCAGGACGTCTCGACCGTCCAGCTCCTGCGCCAGCGCGACGTGACGGGCGCCGAGCTGATGTCCGACGCGGCCGACCGCGACGACATGGCCCGCAAGGAGCGCGAGGCGGCGCTGAAGGAGCGGCGGACGATCCGCCACGAGCAGTTCGACGAGACCTACCGTCGCAACGAGAAGGAGCGCGGCCTCCGCCAGGAACAGCGCGAGGCGGTGCGCGAGGAGAGCCGCGCCGCGTGGGACCGCGACTTCGAGAGCCGTCAGGAGACTTTCCGCCAGGAACGGGAGGCGCGCGAGAAGGCGCGGAAGGAATAGGATGCTCGACGCGGCCCAGATCATGCGCCAGGCGCTTCAGGCAGGACGTTTCGACGCCCTGCAGAACGAGGCGTTCTCCGCCGCCCAGACGAACAAGGCGGCGGTGGAGTCGGGGCAGGCGATGGGCTTCACGCTGCAGGTCATGGACGACCCGATGGCCGATCTCATGGACTCGATGGAGGAGCTGTCCTTCCAGTTCGAGGAGAAGGAGATGAAGTCCATTTCCGAGCGCAAGCTCGGCGCGGCGCGCGCGAACCGCAACGCCTACGTGACGGCGGTCGAGACCTGGCAGAAGACGCTGCCCGACCTGCCGGGCGGCGCCTTCATGGAGCGGATGCTCCGTGCGCTCCGCCAGATGGCGCAGATGGGCCGTTCGATGGATCCGGGGCAGCTCCTGAAGATGCTGGGCGAAGGGTCGCGCGACCCCACGCACCAGTTCGCGATGGTCGACATCCTGGAGCAGGCGCTCGCGCCGGAGGAGGCCGACCTGCGCACGCTCCTGGAGGCGACGAAGCAGGAGCTGACGCGGACGAAGGGGGCGGAGATCCGCGCGGGCGTCAACCTCGCGGCGGTCGTCAACGCGAAGGCGCAGAGCCCGGAGGAGATGCAGGGCCTGCGCGACCTCTATCGCGGCGAGGTGCTGGGCTTCAAGTCGCCGCAGGACTGCTTCAGCTCGCTGCTCCAGACGCGCGGGGCCGGGCGGCTCGCCGACGCGATCGACTTCCTGATCAAGGGCTGCGGCGTCGACCTGCAGAGCCCGTCCCCGTCGCAGAGCCCGGAGGAGCTGCGGCGCATCCTCGGCGACCTCCAGTGCGTGCAGGTGCTGAAGACCTGCCTCGACAAGCTCACCGTGCTGTCGGGCAAGATGGCCTCGCAGTTCGGCGAGCCGTGCCTCCTCAACGGCGAGAAGCTGACGGGGCGCGTCATGGACTTCACGCAGATGCCGTTCGTGAACGCCGCGAACATCGCCTCGCTCGTCTCGACGTGCGGTCTGTCGCAGCTGCTCGCGCAGATCTACTTCTGCACGGGCCTCATCGACGTCTTCCGGCAGCTTTCGCCGCGCCTCTTCGACCAGGAGGCCGACCGCTTCCGGCTGGAGGACGCCGCGCAGGAGCATCTCGACGGGCTCGTCTCCCTTCAGGAGGAGGCCGACCGCAAGGGCAAGGAGCGGGAAGGAGGGCGCGCGGCATGATCGCCTCCTGGATCGCCGAGACAGTGCGCGCCTTCGGGCGCCAGCTGGGGCTTTCCGCGTTCGCGCTCAACGACCGTGGCGCGGCGGGCGTCCGCTTCGAGAACGGGCGCGCGCTCTACCTGGAGTATGGCGAGGGCGGGCTGATGGTCTCGGTCGGCCTTGCGGCCGACGCGTCGGCGGACACGATGCGCAAGCTCCTGACGCGCGCGCACCCAGCCGCGCAGACGGCGGGCCTCAAGATGCGGGCGGTCTGGCTCGAGAAGGCGGGCGAGGCGCGCTTCGTGGCGTGGATCGGCGAGCGCGACCTGACGGCGACGGGGCTGGATCAGGCGTTCCGCACGCTCTGGGCGGCGGCGGATGCCTTCGGGAGGGCCGTGGCATGAACCTGAACCGGGTCACGGAGGGCGTCAGCTTCAACACGGGCATCTCGATGTCCGAATATAACGAGGCGCCGGCGGGGCAGACGAAGGGGATGACCCAGGGGACGGTCCTGCCGGGGTCGACGACCGTCTCCGAGGCGCTGAACAGCATCTTCCCGAAGGACCCGACGGTCGGCGGCGCGATTCTCGGCATGCTGGCGGCCGAGGGGAACGCGACGCAGCTCCGCTCGGCGAACGGCTTTCGCCTCGCGACGCACAAGGCGATTCGGACGCTGCGCGGACGGAAGGGCGGCGCGGCGCAGCGGGCGGCGGACGAGCTGGAGGCGCTTCTGGAGGACACGGAGCTCCTGGACTTCTACCGGGCGTCGCTCCTTGAGAGCTAATGCGGAAACGTGGGTGACAGGCACATGAAGATCTTCAACATCGGCGGCGGCATGGCGAAATACGGCGACTTGATTCTCGCCTTTCTCGTCGTCTGCATCATCGGCCTCCTGATCGTCCCGCTGCCCTCGCCGGTCGTCGACCTGCTGATCTCGACGAACATCTGCATCTCGGCCGTGCTGCTGATGCTCTCGCTCTACCTGCCGCGCGCGCTGGCGTTCTCGACCTTCCCGTCGATGCTGCTCTTCACGACGCTCTTCCGCCTGTCGCTGAACGTGACGACGACGCGCTGCATCCTGCTGCACGGCTCGCAGGACCCGAACGCGGCGGGCGCGATCATCAACACGTTCGGCAACTTCGTCGTCGGCGGCAACTTCGTCGTCGGCGCGGTCATCTTCCTCATCATCACGATCGTCCAGTTCGTCGTGATCGCGAAGGGCGCCGAACGCGTGTCGGAGGTCGCCGCGCGCTTCACCCTCGACGCGATGCCCGGCAAGCAGATGTCCATCGACGCGGACATGCGCGCGGGCGCGATCGACATGGAGACGGCCAAGGCGCGCCGGAGCGAGCTCGCGCAGGAGTCGCAGCTCTACGGCGCGATGGACGGCGCGATGAAGTTCGTGAAGGGCGACGCGGTCGCCGGCCTCATCATCACCGCGATCAACATCATCGGCGGCATCCTCATCGGCATGCTGATGTTCGACAAGGAGGTCGCGTGGTGTGTCAAGCGCTTCGGCATCCTGACGATCGGCGACGGCCTCGTCGGGCAGATCCCCGCGCTCCTCATCTCCATCACGTCGGGCGTCATCGTCACGCGCGTCGGCGAGGAGAAGTCGAAGCCCCTCGGACAGGACATCGTCAACCAGATTTTCGCGCAGCCGAAGGCCCTCATCCTCGGCGCGTGCGTGCTCGTCGCGATCGGGCTCATCCCCGGCTTCCCGAAGGTGCAGCTCTTCGGGCTCGCGGCCGGCGTCGCGTTCGTCGGCTGGTCGCTCAAGAAGAAGGCCGAGAAGGCCGCCGCCGAGGCCGCGCACCGCGAGGATCCGCTCGCCGCCGCCGCGCCGGCGACGGAGCCGGGACAGAAGCCGAAGCGCAAGAAGTCGTCCGAAGACGACTTCTCGATGGTCACGCCGCTCATGGTCGACATCGACGCGGACATCCGGGGCGCGCTCACCTACGAGGATCTCAACGACAAGATCATGGACATCCGCCGCGCGCTCTACCACGACCTCGGCGTGCCGTTCCCCGGCATCAACCTTTCGCTCAACGGCGGCCTCCACGACGGGCGCTACCGCCTGCTCGTGAACGAGGTGCCGGTGTCGGAAGGCCAGCTCCGCAAGGGCTACCTCTTCGCGCTGGAGACGAAGGGCAACCTGGAGGCGGCCGGCATCCCCTTCGAGACCGACCGGGCGTTCATCAGCGGACACGACACCTGCTGGGTGACGGAGGCGAACCGGCAGGCGCTGGACGACTCCGGCATCCGCTACCTCGACCTCAACGGCGTCTTGACGTACCACCTGTCGGGCGTCCTGCGCCGCTACGCGAACGAGTTCCTGTCCATTCAGGAGACGCGCCTCCTGCTCGACCACATGGAGAAGGAGGCGGCGGAGCTCGTGCGCGAGGTCCAGCGCGTCCTGCCGATCCAGAAGATCACTGACGTCCTTCAGCGCTTGGTTCAGGAGGGCATCTGCATCCGCGACCTGAAGCGCATCACGCAGACGCTCGTCGAATGGGGCCAGAAGGAGAAGGACACGGTGCTGCTCGTCGAGTACGTGCGCTCCGCCCTGTCGCGCTACATCTCGTACAAGTTCTCGGGCGGACAGAACATCATCGCCGCCTATCTCCTCGACCCGTCGCTGGAGGAGAAGATCCGCAAGGCGGTGCGGCAAACGTCGGGTGGCAGCTATCTCGCGATGGATCCGCAGACCGTGCGCGCGATTCTCGCGGCCGTGCGCAAGACGGTCGGCGACCTGTCGCACGTCGTCCAGAAGCCGGTCTTCATCGTCTCGGTCGACATCCGCCGCTACTTCCGCAAGATGATCGACAAGGACTACTACGAGCTGCCGGTGCTGAGCTTCCAGGAACTGTCGAGCGAGATCAACATCCAGCCGCTCGGACGATTGAAGGTGTAAAAGAAGATGGGCTTCCTGTTAAAGATAGTCGAAGGGCCGATGAGGGGCGCGGAAATCGCGCTCGTCGAGGGGCTGCGCGTGTCGGTCGGCTCCGGCGACGACTGCGACATCGTTCTCGCGGACGGCTCGCTGCCGGCGCACGCCTTCGAGCTGGACGTCACCGCGACATCGGTCACGCTCGTGCGGGGCGACGAGACGCAGACGCTGACGCCGTTCGAGATCATCGACGTCGGCACGACGGCGTTTGCCGTCGGCCCGGCCGAAGGGGAATGGCCGGAGAATCTCGCCCGCGTTGCGCGGGCGAGACCCGTCGCAGACGCGACGGGCGCAAAACCCGGAGAGCTCGCCGCAGACGCGACGGGGAGGCTCGCCGCAGACGCGACGAGCGCAAAACCCGACGCGGCAGGGGGGGCGAACAGCGGCGCGACGGGCGCAAAACCCAGTTCGGGCGAAGGGGGGGCGCGTCCTGATGAGGCGGGCGCAAGCCCTGCGTCGCGCGCGTGCCGACGGGGGCGCGGCTTCGGCTGCCTTGTGGTTGTCGTTTTGCTGTTGTTGTTGGTCGGCCTTCTCTACTTCTTCTGGCCGCGCGTGCGCACGGCCTGTCCGGCGGCGGAAACGGCGCGCGTGTCCGTTGTCGAACATTCGCTTCGCGCATGGGAGGGAGCGAAGGGGCTCTGCCGCGCTGCGTACGCGCGGTGCGCGAAGTCGGCCCCCGTCGCCGCCGCACCGGGGCCGAGCCTCGCCGAGATTGCCGCGCAATACGCCCTGACGCTGACTGAACGGGACGGCGCGCCGCTGCTGACGGGGAACGTCCGTCGCCGCACCGAGCGGCTGGCGATCCGTTCGCTCGCGCTGGCGGACAGCCCCAATGTGCGCTTCGACCTGACCGATGATGAATCGCTGAAAGCGGCGGCGGACGAGCTGCTGTTCGTCGTGACGGAAGGGGCCCTGAAGGCCGTCGCCGCCTCGAATCGCGTCGTCACGCTGACTGGGCGCATCCCGACGTCCGCTCTGTTGGAGAAGGCCGTGCGCGCGCTCAACGCCGACGTGAAGGGAATTGCGCGACTGGTGACGGACGGCGTGTCCGTCGGCGGCCCCCTGCCGACGGCAACGACCGACGAACCGCCGACGGCACCGAAGCGCCGCGAGGCAAAGCCGTCCGCGCCCGACTACCCGATCGCCGGCATTTTGACGGCGCCGTATCCGTGCGTTGTCCTTCGCAACGGGACGCGGCTCACCGAGGGCGCGTCGCTCGGCACGGCGGTTCTCGTCACGATTGCGGCGGACAAGTTGACGCTGAAGGACGGCGGCTCGGTTATCGAATGGAGGCCATAATGCAGCTACTGGAGATCGAGAAGGAACTGGCGGGACCCGACGCGGCGGCGGCCCTCGCGCGCTACGACGCGCAGCTTGTGGCGCTCGCCGGGCGCGCGAAGGCGGCAATGGACAAGGGGCTGCCGCGCGACGAATTCGAGCGGTGCGCGGCGCTTGAAAACGCGGTCACGCTCGCCCGCAAACTTCTGCGGCTTCAGCTGAGGAAATAGGATTTCAACTTTCGGCCGAGTGGTCGAACATCACAAACAAGAAACAAGAAAAATAACAAACAGGAGAAACAAGAAAATGGGAACCTACGCGAACGCAGCTGGCCCTGGGCTTTGCGAAATCATCGATCCCGCCGCTGGCCTTCATCGCGTCGACAGCACGACGGGCAACGTCGTCCATACGGACAACGTCTACAACGCCCTCTTCAATGCGGCGCAGACGCTTGAGAACCGCCTCGCGGAATCGCTCAAGACCTACCAGGAACACCCGGACGTGCAGGCGAACCTCCAGCAGCTCCAGTATGACCTGCAGCAGTGGAACCTCGCCCTCACGACGATGACGAACATCCAGAAGAACATGGCGGACGCGCTGAAGTCGATCTCCAGCAACTTCCGCTAAGCGACGATGTTCGACCTGACGGCAGAAGAGGCGCGGCTTCTCCTGAACGTGGCCCTGATGGCGACGGGCGCGAACCGCTTCAAGTCTGCGGAGACGATCTTCGCGGTCTTGGAGTCGTTTCGCCCCGGTGCGCCGTCCGTGGCGGTCGGCAAGGCCATCCTGCTCATCAGCGCGCAGCAGTTCGCACCGTGTGTGGACTACATCGACGGCGAGGCGCTCGTGCGCTTCCCGCGCAACGCGATGCTGTTGGCCTTCAAGGGCATGGCGCTCCAGCGGCTCGGACGCGAAAGGGAGGCGTCCGAGGTCCTGCGGGTGGCGTCGGAACAGACAGAGGACCCGGCTGCCGCGCAGCTGGCGAAAGGATTGATGGCATGACAGAAGCGATGATTGTCGAGGCCGTGCGCGCGGCCGGAGGCGGAACCGGGAACGTCGGGGCCGCGCAGCCCGTGCCGCCGACGGCTGACCCGCAGGCGGTTGAGGCGTTCGCGCGGGCGATGGGCGCGGAGCGCGTCTCGCCGGTTCCGATGGCGAGCCAAGTCGCCGAGACGTGGAAGGCCGCCCAGGCCGACCAGCAGGGCATGCTCCACCGCATGACGGCGCTGGCGGACATCGCGCAGATGGAAGGGGCCTCGGTCGCGCAGCTGACGCAGCTGCAGTACGAGGTCGCGAACTTCGCCTTCCAGCAGGAGCTCGTCACCAACATCGCGAAGAAGGCGACGGACGCGATTTCGACGCTCGTCAAGAACGGATAGGGGAGGCCGAAAGATGAGGATGAGAAGACTGCTTGGAACGTGCATGTGCGCGGTCGCCCTGACGGGGTGCGACCCGGAGGCGACGCTCTATTCGAGCCTGGAGGAGTCGCAGGCGAACGCGGTGATCGCGGCCCTGCTCGACGCCGGGCTGGAGGCGACGAAGAAGCCGGGCGACGAGGGCACGTGGAACGTGTCCATCCGCCAGGCCGACTTCGCCGCCGCCGCGAACCTCTGCGAGCGGCGCGGCATCCCGCGCCGCAAGTTCAACGGCGTCGGCGACGTCTTCAAGAAGACGGGCATGGTGTCGAGCCCGAGCGAGGAGCGCATCCGCTTCATGGACGCGATCGCGCAGGATCTCTCGCGGACGATCTCGATGATCGACGGTGTTGTCGACGCGCGCGTCCACGTCGTCCTCCCGGAGAACGACCCGTTCGCGAAGAACACGCTGCCGAGTTCCGCCGCCGTGGCGATCCGCAGCCGGTGGGACGTCGACCTGAACGATTCCGTGCCGCAGGTGAAGTCGCTCGTGAAGAACGCGATCGAGGGGCTTTCCTACGAGAAGATCACGGTGACGATTTTCCAGGACCTCCCGCCGAAGAAGTGAGGAACCAACTCCGATTCCTATGAATCATAAACTCCGATCCGTATGGCTCTCGCTACCGCTCCGCAGAATAGGTCGCCAAAGGCATTCAATTCCCCGAAAACGGCCTGAAAAACGATATCATTGATTCGGATATGCAGATGAAGTTCAAAGACGATCCAAAGGCTTATGCCATCATGGGGTGTGCCATGCGTGTGCACAGTACACTTGGCCCGGGTTTCCTTGAGTCTGCATACGGGGATGCCCTTGAAATCGAGTTCAAGAATGCGGGAATTCCGTATGTCCGAGAGGATGAAGTCCGCATCTTCTATGGTGGTGTGCCGCTGAAGACGACTTACCGGGCTGACTTCACGTGCTACGGACGAGAATACATCGTTGAGCTCAAGGCCATTCGGGCCATCACGAAGATTGAATGGGCGCAGGTCATTCACTACCTGCGTGCGACCCAGATCAAGTGCGCGCTTCTCATCAATTTTGGACGTGAACGGATTCAATACGACACGTTTGACTTGGATCATCTGCCGACAGTACCCGGTCTTGACGGTCCCGTCCCTGCGATGAAGTCGCAACCAAGAACAGCATCTCTTGCGACCGTGAACGCTGAATGTGACACGCGAAGCCCAACCATTCTGCGGAGCGGTAGCGAGAGCCACACGGATCGGAGTTATCCAGCTGACGCAACAGGTAAAAGAACGGAACAGTGACGATGGATGCAGAAGACAGACAGCTGATGCTGACGGCGGCGTGGGTCTTCGCCCGGCACGGGCAGGGCGCGCGGGCGCGGACGCTCTGCGAGGCGCTGGTCGAGGCCGATCCGCGCGACGGCGTCTCGGCGGCGGCCCTGGCCGAACGGCTCGTCGAGGACAGCGAGCCGGAGCGCGCGCTGTCCGTCCTGCGCGGCGCGGACTACCCCGATGCGCTCGCCCGCCCCGCCGCGCTGCTGGAGACGCGCGCGCTCCGCATGCTGGGGCGCAACGAGGAGGCCGACCGGCGGTGGCGGCGTCACCTCGACGCGCAGAAGAGGAACCGCCAATGGGTGACCGCGACATGACGCTGGACGAGGCACGAGAGCTGGTGAACGGCCCCCTGTGGCCGAAGGTGCGGGACGAGTTCCGCGCGACGGGGACGTTCGCCGTCTACGGAAAGGGCGACCTGCGCCGCCTCGGCTACCTGGAGCCGTCCGTGCGCGCGGAGATCGAGCTGTGGCTCAAGGCCATTCCCCAGCTCGACGCCTGGCGCACGGTCATCGACGGAAAGGCCGTCCGCCAGCTGAAGGCCGACTACCCCGGCGTCTATCCGGAGGCCCTGCGCTACCAGCCGTATTTCGCGGGCGCGAAGGACGTGACGCGCACACTTCTGAAAATCAAGTTCCCGGAGGCGTACAGACTATGCTACTCCTGAAGACCAAGAGCTTTGACGTCGAGACCGCCGGCGCGCGCGTCTCGTCCGAGGAGGCCGGGGCGGTCGCCACGGCTGAACAGGTTGTCGCCGCCGCCGAGGCGGAGGCGACGCGCATCGCCGAGGAGGCGAAGGCCGCCGCCGAACGCGAGCGCCAGCGCGGCTATGCCGCCGGGCTCGCCGAGGGCCGTCAGGAGATCCTGATGCAGAAGCTCGACCTCCTCGACGAGAGCGTGCGCTACATGGAGTCCGTCGAGCTGAAGATGGCGGACATCGTGATGAAGGCTCTCCGCAAGTGCGTGGCCGAGATCGGCGACAAGGAGCTCGTCGTCCAGATTGTTCGGAAGTCGATGCAGGCCGTCGTCCGCAACCAGCGCCAGATCACGGTCAAGGTCGCCCCGGAGATGGTTCCCGTCGTCCGCGCGCGGCTGGACCAGATTCTCCGGGACTTCCCCTCTGTCGCGGCGGCGAACGTCGTGGAGGACGCGCACCTCTTCGGCACGGCCTGCGTCGTCGAGACGGAAGCCGGTCTCGTCGAGGCGTCCGTCGAGGGCCAGCTCGCCGCCATCGAGAAGTCCATTCGGAAGAACCTGAACCGCGAGGGCTGAACGGACTCATGTCATCGGCATTTGACTATATCGCGCAGATGATCGACCGGGCCGTCGAGGACGCCCAGCCGGTCGAGATCAAGGGCCGCGTCATCCAGGTCGTCGGCACGATCATCAAGGCCGCCGTGCCGGGCGTCAAGGTCGGCGAGATCTGCATTCTCCGCAACCCCTGGGAGGACTTCGAGGTGCAGGCCGAGGTCGTCGGCTTCACGAAGGACGCCGCGCTCCTGACGGCGCTCGGCACGATGACCGGCATCTCCGCGCAGACGGACGTCATCCCGACCCGCCGCGTGCACATGGTGCCCGTCGGCGAGACGCTGCTCGGCCGCGTGGTCGACGGGCTGGGGCGTCCGCTGGACGCGGACGTGAAGGGGCCGATCCGACCGGAGGCCTACTACCCCGTCTACGCCGACCCGCCGAGCCCGCTCAAGCGCAGGATCATCTCGCGTCCGATCTCGCTCGGCATCCGCGCGCTGGACGGCCTCCTCACGTGCGGCGAAGGCCAGCGCATGGGCATCTTCGCGGCGGCCGGCGGCGGCAAGTCGACGCTCCTCGCCTCGATCATCCGCAACACCGAGGCTGAGGTCTCGGTGCTGGCGCTCATCGGCGAGCGCGGACGCGAGGTGCGCGAGTTCATCGAGAAGGATCTCGGCCCCGAAGGACTCAAGCGCGCCGTCGTCGTCTGCGCGACGTCCGACCGCAGCTCGATGGAGCGCCTGAAGGCGGCCTACGTCGCGACGTCGATTGCCGAGTATTTCCGCGACAAGGGCAAGAAGGTTCTCCTGATGATGGACTCCGTCACGCGCTTCGGCCGCGCCCAGCGCGAGATCGGCCTTGCGGCCGGCGAGCCGCCGACCCGTCGCGGCTTTCCGCCGAGCGTCTTCTCGGAGCTGCCGAAGCTCATGGAGCGCGCGGGCAATTCGGACAAGGGCTCGATCACGGCGCTTTACACCGTCCTCGTCGAGGGCGACGACATGACCGAGCCGATTGCCGACGAGACGCGCTCGATTCTCGACGGGCACATCATCCTCTCGCGCAAGCTCGCCCAGCTCAACCACTATCCGGCGATCGACATCCTCCAGTCGATTTCCCGCTGCCAGACGGCGATCGTGCCGCCGGAGCACAAGGCGGCGGCGGCGAAGTTGCGCGAGATCCTCGCGAAGTATCAGGAAGTCGAGCTGCTCCTCAAGATCGGCGAATACCAGAAGGGCGCCGACCGGGCGACGGACGAGGCGATCGCCAAGATCGACAAGGTGAACGCCTTCCTCTGCCAGGGGCTCAAGGATCGCCCCGTCTACGACGAGACGGTGCGCCAGCTGATCGAGGTGGTGAAGTGATGGTTGAGGCCCTGATCGAGAACGGCGCGGCGAAGGTGCCGCCGGGGACGTGGCTCTGCGGCCGCAGTCAGCCGGCGGCGAGCCTCGGAAAGTCCGTCCTCCGGTCGCTCAAGGGCTTCGTCGTGCCGGATCGCGCGGGCGTGCGCACGGCGACGGTCGAGGGGACGGCGTGGTTCGCCTCTGCCGACGCGCCGTTCCTGACGCGGATTCCGGCGCTGCCGGACGAGTCGCTGTTCGTTGTGTCGTCGAAGGTGCTGGTCGCGCCGGCGGCGTCGCGCGTCGGCGCGAAGTCGCTCAAGCTCGTGCCGATGAGCTTTCGCCGGGCGACGCCGGTGACGGCGTTCCGCTTCGGCTGGGTCGTGGCGGCCACGCGGGGACGTGTGACGCGCGTCGCGCTGGCGGAAGGCGAAACGCTGACCGTGCGGCCCGAATCGCTTGTCGCGTGGATCGGCAAGGATCCGACGGGGTTCTGTCCCAAACTGTCCGTGCTGGACATCTTGCTGCCGCGCGGGCCGAAGAGCCTCGCGCATTCGTTCCACGGCCCGTGCGTCGTCTGGTTCGAGGGCGCGGCGGAAGCCGCTTCGGGAAGGAGGGGGCGTCCGTGGCCTACGCGCTGAACGACATGCTGAAGATTCGCGCGATGCGCGAAGACCGGGCCGGCACCGAGCTTACTGGCGCGCGGCGCGCGCGGGCGGCGGCGGAGCGCGTCCGCGACGAGCGGGCCGAGACGCGCCGTCGGTTCGACGCGACCAAGGACGAGCGCCGCGACCGGATCTACGACGCCGTCGTGGGGCGCGTCGTCTCGAGGAACGACCTCGACCGTGCACGGGCGGCCGTCACGCGCATCGACGAGGAGGCGATGCTCTTGGCCGAGGCCGAGCGGCAGGCGCAGGACGAACTGACGAAGCGCGACCAGGCGGCCGAGGCGGCGCATGTGCGGTTTGTCGCCGCAAGCAAGAAGAAGGCGAAGATTGACCAGCACCGTCTCGCGTGGGAACTGGAGGATCGGCGGATGCAGGAGATGCTGGCGGACGCCGAAATGGACGAATTCACGGGAAGGAGGATGACGGCAGATGATGACGACACCTTCGATTGACCTGAATCTCGACGTGCTGCCGAGCGGCGGCCTTGCGACGGAGGCGCCTGTCGGCGGCGTGCCTGTCAGCGGCGTGGACGGCGCGGCCTACTCGTCGCATCCCGACGTCCAGGCCGTTGCGGCTTTTGAACGCGCGCTGGCGGGGCCGATTGCCGAAAATTCCGCTTTGGGCGAAGCGATCCAGGCGGCCGTGGATCTCGTTGCCGTAGGCTTGACACGGAGTCGCGGAGAGACGGAGGTTCTGGGAGAGAATGTGTCATCTCGCTTGCAGGTCGAAGTCGATTCGAGAACTCCCCCCCAAGCCCCGTCTCACCCACTCCGTGCCTCCGTGCCTCCGTGTGAGTCATCACCCCATCCGTCTGTTGTCGCAGATCTCACACGGAGCCACGGAGCCACGGAGGTTCTGGGGGAGCGTATGAAGCCTGTGTCGGAGGTGTCCACACCCTCGCCTCTACCCACAGCCTCAACCTCTGCGACCTCTGCGGCTCTGCGTGAGACATCTTCCCCCTTGACGGCCCCCCAGCCCCCGTCTCAACCGCTCCGTGCCTCCGTGCCTCCGTGTGAGTCATCACCCCATCCGTCTGTTGTCGCAGATCTCACACGGAGTCGCGGAGAGACGGAGGTTCTGGGAGAGCGTATGAAGCCTGTGTCGGAGGCTTCCATACCCTTGCCTTCAACCTCTGCGACCTCTGCGGCTCTGCGTGAGACATCTTCCCACCTGACGCCCCCCCAAGCCCCGTCTCACCCACTCCGTGCCTCCGAGTCTCCGTGTGAGAATCCCCTCTTGCCGTCTGAGCCTGTTGCCGTTGGCTTGTCGTCGGCTGAACCCGTTGCCGTAGGCTTGACACGGAGGCACGGAGAGACGGAGGTTCTGGGAGAGCGTATGAAGCCTGTGTCGGAGGGTTCCTCACCCTCGCCTTCAACCTCTGCGACCTCTGCGGCTCTGCGTGACCAAACGGCACGAGCGAACGGTGTCGGCAGTCCACACGCAGAGACGAGCGAGACGCCTCACGCAGAGCCGCAGAGCCCGCAGAGAGTCAGGGACATTGGGACGCCCGTGTCGGCGGTTGCCCGTGTCGAGAAGTCTGCCTCGGATGCGCTGTCGTCCGTAGACCTCGTACGTCGTCCTGAAGCCACGGAGCACGCCGAGGCCTTGGTCGCCGCCGGTGTTGCGCCGCCTGTTATGCCGCTGCCTGTCGCGTCGGTTGCGTCCGAGGCGCCGTCTGCGCCCGCCCTCGCGCCGGTCGAGGTCGTGCGGACACAGGCGGCGCAACCCCTGCCGCCGGCGCAGGTGCTGGTCGAGGCCGCGCAGGCCGTGGCGGACACGCTCCTGGTCTCTCCGGGGCTGTTGCGCGGACAGGGCGAGGTCGTCGTTCGCCTGCGCCCGGACGTGCTGGAAGGCACGGAGGTGCGCATTGCCGTGACAGGGCGCCAACTGGAGGTCGTGTTCCAACCGACGACGGTCGACATGGCCGTCCTCTTGACGAATTGCCGGACGCAGATCGCGACCCACCTCGCGGCGAAGATCGCCACGTTCAACGTCTCGGTTGACGTGCGGAAGAAGAGGGCCTGACAATGGATGCGAATGAGCTGTTGAGAGAATGGCCGGACTGGGCGAAGGCGAATGCCGCGCGGGTGCTCGACTCGCCCGCGTGGCGGCTGGAGACGCGCTTCGGCGGACACCCGGCGCGCTTGACGCGCTGTGCGGGCCTGTCCGTCCCGCCGATTGTCCTGGACGTGCGCCTCGACGACGAGCCGCATGTGCTGGCCCTGGAGATCACGCCGCTCTTCCCCGACCTCACGTTGCTGAAAGACCGCCTGTCGGCCCTTCCGAAGGAAGTCCTGCTCGCCCTGGTCGAGAAGGAATGCGGCGCCGTCTTTCAGTTCGTGGAGGAGGTCGCCCGGCGGCAGCTGTCGATTGTCGGACTCTCCGAGAAGCCTGTTCCGGACACGGCGTTCTCCGTTTCGGGCGCGGCCGGCGAAGCCCGTCTGGCCATTGACCTGACGCCCGAAATGAAGCAGCGGCTCGGCGCGCTGGCGAATCTCGACGTCGCGCATCCGTCGATACGCGCCCTGACGCGCGAGGCCTTTGCCTGTCTTGCCGAATGGACGCTCGCCGACGCGGAACTGTCCGCCCTGTCCGTCGGCGACTGCCTCGTGCCGGACGGGGAACGTGCGCCGCACTGGCTTCTGGACGTGCCGTCCGATGACCGTGCGCGCGCGCTGGCGGACGAGAAGGGCGCGCTCACGTTCGCGCAGCTTGCGGACGACGCGCCCCCGCCCGTGCCGCCGGCTGCGACGCTGACGCTTCAGCGCCGGGGCCGCCCCCTCGCCGCGCTTGAACCCGTCCGCCTCGGCTCGGCCCCAGCCTTCCGCGTCGTTTCCGTCTCCGCAAAATGAGCTGAACAATATTTTGGAGGGGGGCTTGACGCGGCAAAGACGCATATGGTATACTTCGCGCCGTTGTTCCGAAAAGGGCAATTGAAAACGACATGAATCGCAACACGTTCAGCAACATTTGGTGGTGGCGCCACGGGTCGAAGATCCGCGGGCCGGTTGCCGCATAGTTGCGAAACGCGAAACCAAGCCCAGCACCCAAAGGCGGATCGTCAGACGAAGACGGTCCGCTTCTTGTTTTTTCACAAATCCACTTGAAACAGACAATCCATGAAGACAGACATCCTCGAAGAACTGAGCGCGCTGCGGCGGAAGGACGCCGCGTTGCGCGAACTGCAGGAGCCGTTCGCGGCGCTGTTGGAACGGGTGCAGACGCTCCCCGCGCCGCTGGACTTCGCGGCCGCGTTCGCCGGGCCGGGGCCGCACGTCATCGCCGAGCTGAAGAAGGCCTCGCCGTCCGAAGGGCTGATCCGGGCCGACTTCGAGCCGACGGCCCTCGCACGCGAACTCGAAGGCGCGGGCGCGGCGGCGCTGTCCGTCCTCTGCGAACCGCACCGCTTCCTCGGCAGCGAGGCGTATCTGCGCGCGGCGACGGACGCGGTGAAGATCCCTGTCCTCTACAAGGACTTCGTGACGACGCCGTACCAGATCGCCGCCGCGCGGGCCGCCGGGGCGAGCGCCGTGCTGCTGATCGCCGCCGTGCTGGACGATGCGCGGCTCGCGGAATTGCTGGGCCTCTGCCACGCGCTCGGCTTCGCGGCGCTCGTCGAGACGCATGACGCGGACGAGATTCACCGTGCGGTCGCGGCGGGCGCGCGCGTCATCGGCGTCAACTGCCGCGACCTCCGCACGTTCCGGACGGATCCGGCGATCACGGCGCGGCTGATCGGGCAGATCCCGTCCGACCGCGTGCGCATCGCCGAGAGCGGCCTCAAGACGGAGGACGACCTGCGGCGGCTCGCGGACGCGGGCGCGCACGGCTTCCTCGTCGGCACGACGCTCATGCGGGCGAAGCACCCGGGCGAGGAACTGAAGAACTTGATGAAGGACTCACACGGAGCCACGGAGACACGGAGCGAAAGCTCGGCAGGCTCTCCGTCACTCCGTGCCTCCGTGTGAAGCCGTCGGCAGTCAGAATTTTGGCAGTCCAATGATCAACGAAAAAACAACCATGAAAACACACTACGGAATCTATGGCGGGCAGTATGTCGCGGAAACGCTGATGACGCCGCTGCACGAACTCGAACAGGCCTATGCCGAGGCGAAGCGCGACCCGGCGTTCAAGGCCGAACTCAACGACATCCTCACGCACTACGTCGGGCGGGAGAGTCCGCTCACCTACGCGCGGCGGCTTTCGGAGCACCTCGGCGGCGCGCGGATCGTCCTCAAGCGCGAGGATCTCAACCACACGGGCGCGCACAAGGTGAACAACACGATCGGCCAGGCGCTGCTCGCGCGGCGGATGGGCAAGAAGCGGCTCATCGCCGAGACGGGCGCGGGCATGCACGGCGTCGCGACGGCGACCGTGGCCGCGCTCTTCGGCATGGAGTGCGAGGTCTTCATGGGCGCGGTCGACGTCGCGCGGCAGGCGCCGAACGTCTCGCGCATGAAGATGCTCGGCGCGAAGGTCCACGCCGTGAGCGAGGGCAGCGCGACGCTGAAGGACGCGATGAACGAGGCCATCCGCGACTGGACGGCGAACTGCGACGACACGTTCTACGTAATCGGCACGGTGGCGGGCCCGGCGCCGTATCCGGCGATGGTGCGCGACTTCCAGAGCGTCATCGGCAAGGAGGCGCGGCGGCAGTGCCTGAAGGAGTACGGCAAGCTGCCCGACCAGGCCATCGCCTGCGTGGGCGGCGGCTCGAACGCGATGGGGCTCTTCGCGGGCTTCCTGAAGGATCCGTCCGTGAAGCTCGTCGGCGTCGAGGCGGGCGGCAAGGGCCTCGCGACAGGCGAGCACGCCGCGAGCATCAACGGCGGGCGCGTCGGCGTCCTGCACGGCTCGAAGTCGTATCTCCTGCAGACGCCGTCCGGCCAGATCGTCGACACGTACTCCGTCTCGGCGGGGCTGGACTACCCCGGCGTCGGGCCGGAGCACGCCTATCTCGCGGACACGGGGCGCGCGGAGTACACGACGATCAACGACGACGAGGCCATCGCCGCGTTCGATGCGCTCTGCCGCTACGAGGGCATCATTCCCGCGCTGGAGTCGAGCCACGCCGTCGCCGAGGCGATCAAGCGCGCGCCGAAGCTGCCGAAGGAGACGATTCTGCTCGTCAACCTCTCCGGCCGCGGCGACAAGGACATGGACAGCGTGGAGAGATACAAGAGGGATCACGTGCGAAGCGCCGCTGGCGAAACCGCCGCGCGTCTCTCGTGACCCGCCAGTCTCTCAAGTCAAACAGCCAAAGAAAGGAATTCAAAGATGAATCGCATTCAGAAGACATTTGCGCGGTGCAAGGCCGAGGGCAAGGCGGCGTACGTCGCCTACCTCACGATGGGCGCGCCGACGCTGGAAAAGAGCTTTCAGGCCGTGGAGACGCTCCTCGGCGAGGGCGTGGACATTTTGGAGCTTGGCGTGCCGTTCTCCGACCCGGTCGCGGACGGCGCGGTCATCCGCGCGGCGGCGCAGAAGGCACTCGCGAACGGCGTTACGCTGGACGACGTTCTCGCGGGCGTGCCCGCCCTCCGCGCGCGACACCCGGAGACGCCGATCGTGATCTTCACCTACTACAACATCATCTTCAGCTATGGGCTCAAGCGGTTCGCCGAGACGGCGGCGGCGCGCGGCGTGGACGCCGTGCTGGTCGTCGACCTGCCGCTGGAGGAGCGCGACGAGCTTCTCGACGTGCTGAGGCCCGCCGGGCTCACGTTCGTGCCGCTTCTCGCGCCGACGACGGGGCCGGACCGGATCCGGGCGAGCGCGAAGGGCGTCGAGGACTCGTTTCTTTACGCCGTGACGGTGAAGGGCACGACGGGCCAGCGCGCCGCCCTGCCGCCGGAACTCGCGGCGCGCCTGACGGAGATCAAGCGCCTCGTGGACATGCCGGTCGTCGCGGGCTTCGGCATCCGTACGCCGGAGGAGGGGGCGCAGGTTGCCGCGCACTGCGACGGCTTCGTCATCGGCAGCGCGCTCGTCGAGCGCTTCATGAAGGCGTAGCGACCGCATGCATCCGGCGCTCAAGGTCTGCGGCGTGAACGACGCCGCGTTTGCGCAGGAGGCGGAACGGTTCGGCGCGGACTACCTCGGCTTCATCTTTGCCGAGGGGAGCCCGCGCCGCGTGACCGTTTCGGACGTCGTGCGCATCCGCGCGGGCCTCACGGGGCGCGCGCGGTGCGTCGGCGTGTTCACGGCGGCAACCGTGCCGGAGATTCTGCGCACCGTCCGCGCGTGCGGTCTCGAAATCGTGCAGCTCCACCGACGGGCGACGGCGACGGACGTCGCCGCGCTGAAGGCCGCCGGGCTGGAGGTCTGGACGCTCGCGGGCGGAGCCGAAGGGGATGCCGTCCTCTTCGACTCGTCGCACGGCGACGGCGAGACGACGCTGCGGCGCGGCGCGTTCAGGACGGTTCTCGCCGGGGGCGTCTCGGCGGAAAACCTGTCGGCTTTCCGGGCGCAGCGTCCGGACGTCATCGACGTGTCCGGCAGCCTCGAATCGGTACGCGGCGTCAAGTCGGTGGCCAAGCTGCGGGCGTTCTTCCGCGCGTGGGGCTCTTGAGTTCGGCGCGTCGTTTTGGTATTGTTTACGCCGACATGCAGAATCAGGAAGAGAACAGGAAGACGGCACTCGTCACGGGCGGGACGACGCGCCTCGGTCGGGCGATTGCCGAGGGCCTTCGTGCGCGCGGTTGGCGTGTGCTGACGACGTCGCACCGCGCAGACGCGGGGGCGGACATCGTCGCCGACTTCGCCGACCCGATGGGGCCCGCGCGCGCGTATGCCGCCGCGCTTCGTCGGCTGGGCGGGCAGCCGCCGGATGCGCTCGTGAACAATGCTGCGCTTTTCGTGGGCGAGGCGATGCGGCTGAACGCCGTCAACCTAGAGGCGCCGAAGAAGCTGACCATGCTGATGGCGGGACGCGAGACGGGGCGCGGCGCGGTCGTCAACATTCTCGACACGCGAATCTTGGGCGGCGCACGTGAAGGGCTGGACGCCTATGCGGCGACCAAGGCCGCGCTTTGGGACGACACGCGCAAGGCGGCGGCGCTCTTCGCGGAGACGTTGCGCGTCAACGCCGTCGCCCCCGGCCCTGTCCTGCCGCCGACGGCGGTTCACGAGAAGGCGGGCGAGACGCTGGTCGGGCGCCCCACGCCGGACGACGTGGCGGCGTGCGTCGCGTATCTGCTGACGGCGCGATCGACGACGGGCGTGGTCATTCCCGTCGATGGCGGGCAGCACCTGCTGGGAGGCGCGAGATGATCGGTTGGCGACTCCATCACAAGGCCGAGACGGTTTCGACGAATCTGGACGCGCGCGCCGGGACGCATGGCGATGTCTACACGGCCGATTTCCAGACGGCGGGGCGCGGACGGCTCGACCACAAGTGGCTCTCGCCGCCGGGGGCGAATCTCATGATGAGTGCCGTTCTCTCGGTTGGGGGCCTGTCCCCAGAGGCGGTGGCGACGCTGCCGCTCGTCGTCGGGCTGGCCGTCGTGCAGGCGATTGGCGGCTTGCTGTCCGCCGCCGAGGCGCAGAAGGTCGCCCTCAAGTGGCCAAATGACGTCCTCATCGGCGGGCGCAAGGTCGCGGGGATTCTGTGTGAACGCAATGGTGAGACGGTTGTCGTGGGCATTGGAATCAACGTGAAACAGCGCGTTTTCCCGCAGGAACTGGCAGAAAAGGCAATTTCATTGGGGTCTGTCCCCAATTTCACGGGGTCTGTCCCCAAGGTGCGGGAGGCGGTTCTGGACGCGCTCGGACGGCTGTACGAGACATGGCGCGACCGAGGCTTTGCCGCCGTCTATCCGACGTTGCGCGCCGTCGATTTCCTGTGGGGACAGACCCTCGCGGTGCGGCAGACGGACGATGATGCGGCGCCTGTGCGCGGCGTCTGCGGGGGCGTTCAGCCCGATGGTTCGTTGCTGGTCGGCGAGACGCGCGTCTATGCCGGCGAGGCGCATGTGGAGGAAATCGGCGGTTCGCAATCCGAAGACTTGAGGTTGAACGGGGGTGTCGCATGAAGGTTGCCGTCGGTCTTTCGGGCGGCGTCGATTCCGCCGTCTCGGCCCTTCTCCTGAAGGCGCAGGGGCATGAGGTCATTGGCGTCACGATGTCGCTCGGCCGTGCGGACGAGGCGAAGACGCAGGCCGACGCCCGCGAAGTTGCTGGCCGTCTCGGCATCCCGTTCGCCGTCGCCGACCTCGCGTCTGACTGGGCGCGCGACGTCTTGCGCTACGTGTCGGACGAGTATCGCGGCGGGCGGACGCCGAACCCCTGCATTCGCTGCAACGAGCGCGTGAAGTTCGGGCTTCTGCCGCGTTGGGCGTTCGCGACACTGGGCTGCGACCGTTTCGCGACGGGCCACTACGCGCGGCTTGAGCCGGGGTCGGACGGTCGCATGCGGCTTCTGCGGGCGGTCGACCGGTCGAAGGATCAGTCCTACTTCCTCTACCGCATCGCGCCGGACATTCTCGCGCGGACAATCTTTCCCTTGGGGGCGCGGACGAAGCCGGAGGTGCGCGCGATCGGTCGCGAAGCCGGCTTTGCGGCGGCCGACCGTGCGGACAGCCAGGACTTCTGCGGCGGTGACGTGCGGACGCTTATCGATGCTGCGCCGCGCACGGGCGAAATCGTGCGCGCGTCGGACGGCAAGGTTCTCGGTCAGCACAGCGGCTACTGGAACTACACGATCGGCAAGCGCAAGGGCCTTGGCATCGGCGGGGGAACGCCCTACTACGTGATCGGACTCGATGCTACGCGAAACGTGGTGTTCGTTGGCACGAAGGAAGAGGCCGTCCGCTATGATCTGGAACTATGCGACTGCGTGGGTGAAATCGACCTGTCGTTGCCTGTCAAGGTGCGGAGCGCGGGTGAGCCGCGTCTCCTGAAGGACGGCATCGCGGGCCTTGCGCCGGGACAGTCCGCCGTCTTCTACCGAGGAGACGAGGTCGTCGGCGGCGGCATCATCGTCGGAACGAATCGGCCTGTTGAGGCGTTGAAGGGGGCGAGCTGAACATGAAATTCGAAAATGTCGCGTTGCTGCTGCCGAACCGCACGGTCGGGTTCGGCAACCTTGAAACGGAAGGTTCCCGCATCTCGAAAATCGACCTTGTGCGGACAGTCTCTTCCTTTTCCCCGTTTCCTTTTTCCCATCTCCTCCTCCCCGGCCTCGTCAACTGCCACGGGCACACGGCGATGACGCTCGTGCGCGGCGTGGGCGGCGGGCTTCCGTTGCAGCGGTGGCTGGAGGAGGCGATCTTCCCGATCGAGGCGAAGATGACGGCGGACGACATCCGCGCCGGCGTTCGTTGGGGTGCGCTGGAGATGCTCGCGGGCGGCACGACGCAGGTGATCGACATGTACGACTTTCCGGATGCGGGCGAGGCGGCGTTCGACGACGTCGGCCTTAAGGCGTCCGTCTCGCGCGTGGGCCTTTCGTTCGTGCCCGGACGTCTGGAAGAGTGTATCGCCTTTACGCGGGCGCATCCGCGCGCGCATGTCTGCATCCATTCCGAATACCTGACGGACGAGCCGTTCTGCCGTGCGCTTGCGGACGCGAACAACCGCGAGCTGAAGCGTCCCGTCCACGTCCACGTTTCCGAGACGGAGAAGGAGCGCCGCGACTGCCTCGCGCGCCACGGACGAACGCCGGTCGCCTATCTCGCGGCGACGGGGCTTCTCGACTGCGGCGGATTCGCTGCGCATGGCGTTTGGTGCACGGACGACGATTTCCGCATCCTGAAGGAGAAGAATGTCGTGCTCGTGCACAATCCGTCCAGCAACATGAAGCTCGGTTCGGGCTTTGCGCGCATTCCGCGTGCACTGGAACTGGGCGTCAAGGTCGCGCTTGGCACGGACGGCTGTGCGTCGAACGACAACCTCGACCTGTTCGAGGAGATGCACCTGACGTCGCTCATCCACAAGGGGCTCGCGAAAGATCCGACCGTCCTCTCGCCGTGGGACGTCATCGAGATGGCGACGTACGGCAACCGGCTCGCCGTCGGTGCGCCCGCTGACTTCTGCGTCATTGACCTGAATCGCCTCCACCTGCGGCCGGCGCTGGATCTCCCGAACCTCGTCGTCCATTCGATGCACGCCTCGGATGTCGTGCAGACGGTCGTGGACGGACGGCTCCTCTACGACCACGGGAAATTCCCGACCGTTGACGTGGAGCGGATTCGCGCGGATTTCGACGCGCGCGTCCGCCATTGTCACGGGGCGATGCCCCTCTGAGGTGGCATGGTGTCCGGCATGCCGAGGGCGCGGTGCTTCGGGCGCGAGTAGTCGTGGTAGGCGAGGTCGACGACCTGGCTGTCGGGGATTCCGAGCGAGCGGAGATAGCGGTGGCGCGCGGCGAGGTCTTCGCCGTCCGTGAGGCCCGGCACGGCGAGGCACCGCACCTCCAGCTTCGCACCGGCCGCGACGAGGCGCTCCAGGTTGCGCCGGATTCCCAGAAGAACAGCGGTTCGCCGCCCGACAGCGTGACGCCGCCGCCGGAGGCGTCGTAGAACGGCCTGTCCTCCAGCGCCTTGGCGACGAGCGCGTCCAGCGTCCACGGCCTCCCGTAGACCTTGAACGCCCGCGTCGGGCACGTCGCCTCGTCATGCGTGCAGCGCGCGCAGTGCCGGCAGAGATGCCGGAAGCGCGCCTCCTGCGGCTGCGGGTCGATGGACTCGGGGTTGTGGCACCAGACGCACTTCAGCGGGCAGCCCTTCACGAAGAACGCCGTGCGCAGCCCCAGCCCGTCCCAGACGGCCATGCGCTTGACGTCCAGCATCAGCGGCGTCTTGAGCGGACGCGACAAGTCGCGCCCCTCCCGCCCCCGGAATTCCGCCGTCATTCCGCATGCCTCCAGGTCGAGAGCCAGCGCCGCGCAGTCCGGCTTCTCGTATCGGCCCGCGTCCTCGTTGAAGACGGGGAAGAGCGCGTTCGCCTCCAGCGGGATCTCGCCGGGGTCGCGGACGCCGAAGATCGCGTTCAGGATCACGCGCCCCGCGTCTTCGGGCGTGTCGTCCGGGCTCCAGACGAGCATGTCGGAATGGACGGCCGTCGCGCCGGGACGACGTGCCTCCGCATCGTCGCAGGGAAGAGGCGGCGCGCGGGACGCAGAAGCCCGAAGAGGTTCGAGACGAGCCGGAGCGAGTCGTGCCGAACGGCCGTCGGAGGAACGCGCGCCTCCGAGAAATCCGTCCCCGGACAAAAGCGGAGGCCGCGTTCGACCGTCGGCGCGGCGACCCACGCGCGCGCCGCGTCCGCGAGCGCGTGGTCGTCCTCGTAGAGACCGCCGACGTCGCTGTGGACGCCGGGGAAGAGCTCTTCCTCGACCTGTCCGCCCCGAAGCGGCACGTAGGCGTAGAACCGCCGCGCCTCGTGTTCGGCGACGGCATGGCGCGCGAACCGCACGTTTGGCGGGCAGACATCCGAGACGGCGAGCCCCGGCGTCGCGTCCACCGTGTCCCAGAGGCCGAGGTATTCGACCTCGACGCCGAGCCTGTCGAGCCACGCGGCGAAGTGGCGGGCGAGGAGCGCACCACGCGAGAAGCCGAAGAGGAAGATGCGCGTCGGGGGTGCGCCGGAAGGTGTCGCCGCGACTTGTGCCTCGTACCACCGGCGCGCGCGGGCGAAGATCATGCGCCAACCGACGCCGGACGTCTTTCCGAGGACAAGCGCGCCGACATACGCGCCCGGCCCCGCCTCAAGATGCCGCCTCTGCGCACCGTCTTCAATGCACGCCTCGTAGACGAGCGACACGTTCGTCCGCTTGCCGCGAACGCCCTGCCCAGTCCCCTCGAAGAACAGCGCGAGATTCATGTCCTCCCTTTTGATGCCTCCAGCAGTTCCTTTTCGCAACACAGGGAATGACTCACTCGCGCGAAGCCGCTTTCTTCAACACCGCGTCCCGTTCCTTCTGTATACGTGCGCGCGCCTGTTTCGCGTAAAAGCCAAGGCGGGAGATGTCTTCGCGCTTGCGGACAGGACGACCGATCAGCTTCTCGAACTTTGCCCGAATCGTGCCCATCTTGTCGACATCGTTTGGATGGCGCCCCTTGTCGAATTGGTCGATTTCAAGATTCTCGATCACGCTTTCGCGGTATTCGACCAAGCCTATGTAGGCGTCCCACTTGTCGTTTTCTTCGCGCCAAGACCAAGTGCCATCCGATGCTGGCTTTGCAGGTTTCATTGCGGCTATCTGACAATCCATCCAGTTGATGGCGTCAAAATACACCTCCCATGCTTTTTCGTAAGAAGGCTCGTCAACCCACATTGCGCAAATCAAGTTCCATACAAGGAGATGGCAGGCCTCACGAACGGACACGTACCTATGGGACGGACGCAGCCCCTCAACGGGAATGTCCTTCAGCGCATCGCGCCACTCTGTTATCAATGTGTCCCGTTTGGCTTTCTCCTTTACGTCCCTGAGTTTCTCCCGCACCTCATCGCTCTCCATGATTGCGCGAACGGATGCGTTAGTCGCCAACGCTCCAATCAGGACGCGCGCCGCCGCGATGGCGTTCTCCTCTCGTGTTGGTGGACGCTTCTCGCACCCCGATTGCCCGCAAAGAATGAGAGTTGCTATCAAGATTCGTTTCATTGTACCCGTACTCCGTTGAGGATGATGCCGCCGTCGATCTCTCGTTGGACGGTATTGCCGTGTTTCTTGACTTCGACATTCCCCTGCGCGTCAATTATCATGACTTGCCGGGCTTCTTTCGCGAAAATGCCGACGGGATCGTCGCCTTCCTCGACCCTAAGGGAGGCCCAACCGCAAGGGACCTCCCATGTCAAGTTTCCGACAGACCATCCATTAGTTCCGATTGTCGAGACAAAGCCTGTTGAATCCAATTGAGGCAACGCCCTCTTGAAGCCAGCTTCATCGTTTAGAAACCTATTATCTCCAAATACCGTAAGCCAATCGCCAGCCCCCTGATCTTCGCCGTGAAGCCATTCAGACATGAAGAAAGTGTCGGCAAAATAGCCGCTGTGGCTTCCACCCACGTTTGGCACTTCTTCAATCCGAATCCTTGAGAACGAAACATCCAATGGCAACACGTACAATCCCATCGTCAAGAGGAGGCCCCCTGCCTGGCCAGCGGTCACATCCCTGACATCATACCACACATCTTCCGCAAGCACCGCATGAGGCTCCACGACAGATGTATGGGGAATATATTCTGCACCACCCCCTGTGAGTCCAAAACCATTTGATTCCGTTTGAAGCGGGCAATTGTACTCAAACGAGCCAGATTTCCCAATGATTGTGCCTCTGCCAATTTTGAGTGCAGTAACAGAAGATGCGGCGGGTTGATATGTGCAGTCCACGATTTCGCCAATGCCAAATTTGTGTCGGAAATCTTTGTCGTTTTCAGGAGCATGGATCCTTGGCTGAACAGACACCTTGACCGCCGTCGTCTTGTCGATGGTTGTCTGCGACCAGTCTGTCTCGTTTTCCGTGAACGTCGCCGTGACGACGATGTCGTCCTCGCCGCCGCTCGGCCTGACGGCTCGGTAGGTGTTCTTGAACGCGACCTCCTCGCCCGGCTCCAAGTCCTGCTCGAACGGCAGGGGGCGCCCGCCGTATTGCACGAGGCCGTCCGCGCCCCGGATCTCGATGCGGACGTGTCCGCCGCGCGTGCCGCCGTAGGCCCAGCAGTCGAGCTCCGTCTCGGTCGACCGCCACGGGACGGTCTCGCCCGGCGCGTTCTCGTACTCGTCCTCGAAGAAGACGACACGCTTCGAGAACGTCGCCGACGCGCCCGGCAGGGGCGGGTCCTTGTCGGGGTCTTGGTCGTCGCCGGGGTTGTCGACGCTACCGCTGCAGCCGCAGGAGCCGCCGTAGGCCGGAAGCCGGTAGCCCTCGTATTCGAGATAGCCCGTCGCGCTGCAGCCACCGCAGGAGCAGCTGTCGCCGCACGTGATCGAGAACGTGTAGCCGCTTCCCGAGACGCGACAGCAGACGTTCGTCCACGTGAACGCCCCGCCAAGGCCAGAGGGCATGACTTGCATGGTGAACGTCCGGGGAGGCTGTCCTCTGCGAGAAGGAAGAAGTAAGAGGGAAGAAGGAAGAAGTGCGGATGTGCCCAGTCTCTTGTGCAGGCCGGATATCTCTGTCGCCACGTCAGGACGTTGCCTCTCAGCACGTCTTCCCTCGTCCTTCGCACTTTTTCCTTCGATCCGAACTGGCCAATGGAGCCACAATGCGGCCCCGTCTTCCTCCCACGAATCCTCGATGTCGTCGCTCGACTTGGCGGCGACCTCGAACGGCATCGGGCACGTCACGCAGTAGGTCTTGCCGATGAGGAGCGTGACGCGGTTCGTCGCGTCCGCCTCGGCGATGAATGAGGGATCGGCGAGGTTCGACGCGCCGTCGCCCGTGAACGTCACCTGGGCGTTGGCCTGTCGTACGACGAGATCGACCCAGCAGTAGGCGTCCGCGTTCGCGCCCTCCGGCAGCGTCTGGTGCGGGCCGAACTGGGGCGTGTCCGACGGGACGAGCGGCGCGTCGTCCGCGCCGTTCGGGATGCCGTCGTCGTCCCAGTCGTCGGGATTGACGCGGCGGTAGACGCGCTCAACGCTGTTGGAACGGGCGATAAAGTCGCCGTTTGGGAAAAGTTCAAGCTGTGCGGAGACTGGCGGGTGGTCCACGAATTGACACGAATTCTCACGAATTGAAATTCGTGTTGATTCGTGAAGATTCGTGGATAGTCTCTCGTAGGGATTCCCCAAGAAGAAGTTCTGCCACGTCAGCAGGGCCGAGCCGTTTGCGGTCGCCGCCGTCCAGAGGAAGGATTGGTCGTGCCGCGCAAACATCGGAGCGCCAATGACCAATATCTCGTTCGAGGCGTTCCGCAGCTGCGGGCGCACCTTGCCCCACGTGTGCGCCCAGAGCGACGTCACGACATGGGGGCCCAAAGGAAAAAGGAAGAGGGAAGAGGGAAGA
>CAKURH010000012.1 GCA_934675625.1 uncultured Kiritimatiellota bacterium | reverse complement strand
GTGAAGTCGGTGACGCTCAATGGCCGCCCGATCACGGACGGAAAAATCAATCACGCCGACATCCTGAAGGGCGGCGAACTCGTCTTCGAGATGACAGGAGAACGATAATCTAGAGAGTAACTCCGATGATTGGCGCTCTCGCTACCGCTTCGCTGGCTCATGCTGACTTCGTAGAAGTCAGCCTCCAGTCAATCAGGTTTCAGTCCGTTTGCAAGGAATGGACTTCCTTTCGTCAGCACATTCTGCGGAGCAGTAGCGAGAGCCATACGGATCGGAGTTAAATCCCGCATAGCAATTTCGAGAGCAGTCGACTAACATGAACACATTTCTTCTCCTCGCAGCGTTGATGACGACGGAAGGGGCGCGAGTCACGCCCGAAAACGCCTGGCGCGACTACCCGCGTCCGCAGATGGTGCGCGCGAACTGGACGTGCCTCAACGGCCTGTGGGACTACACGATCACGTCGAACGTCAACCATCTGGCGGTCGAGGTGCAGAAGGGAAAGATCCTCGTGCCGTTCGCGTTCGAGGCGCCGCTTTCGGGCGTCGGACGCCTGATAGAACCGCACGAGAAGATGATCTACTCGCGCTTGATCGAGGTGCATCCGCGTGCAGGCTTCCGCACGCTCCTCAACTTCGAGGCCGTGGACTGGCGGACGTCCGTCTTCGTGAACGGCGTCGAGGCGACGGACGTGCCGCACGAGGGCGGAAACCTGCCGTTCACCGTCGACATCACGCCGTTCGTCCGGGATGGCTCGAACGAACTCAAGGTCGTCGTGTGGGATCCGACGCACACCTTCATCGCGTCGGGCGGCAAGCAGAACGTCGAGACGAAAGGCTGCTTCTATACGCGCGTCTCGGGCATCTGGCAGACGGTCTGGCTGGAGGAGGTGCCGGATGAGTTCATCCGCAGCTTCAAGGTCGTTTCCGCACGTTGAAGAAGCTCGGCTTCAACATGATGCGCAAGCACCTGAAGGTCGAGCCGCGCGTCTACTATTCGCTCTGCGACAGGCTGGGCATCCTGCTCTTTCAGGATGCGCCGTCCCCGGCGGGCGAGGCGAACATCTACGACACGCCGAAAAGCCTGCAGCGCTACGGTTCGTTCCGCCGCGAATGGAAGGACGAGATTGACCATCTGTGGAATCATCCGTCGATTGTCCTGTGGATTCCGTTTAACGAGGGCTGGGGACAGCCCGATGCCGCGTACACAGAACACACGCTGCGGTGGACGCGCCGCTACGATCCGACGCGCCTGGTGGGCGGCCCGTCGGGCTGGTTCGACTTCGAGGGCGGCGAGTGGGTGCGCGTCAAGCCGTGGAAGCATCTGCGGGACGTCTATGACCGCGAAAGCGAAGACCCGTCCTGCGACACGGTCGACCAGCACAACTATCCGGGGCCCGGCCAGTGCAAGAACCGCCGCAACCGCATCTCCCTGCTGGGGGAGTTCGGCGGCGTCGGGCTGAAGGTCGAGGGCCACCTGTGGCGCGACCGCGAGGCCTGGGGCTATGGCGGCACGGGCGGAAACGTCCGCCGCGACGAGAGCCAGAAGCGGTATCTGGACTTGATGGACAGGCTCATTCCGCTGATTGCCGAGGGGCTGGCGGGCGCAGTCTACACGCAGACGACGGACGTCGAGATCGAGATTAACGGGCTGCTGACGTATGACCGCAAGGTCGTGAAGTTCGACCCCGAAGCCCTGCGCGCGGCCCACGCCCGCGTGCAGGCCGCCGCGCAGACGGCGACACGCGGGCCTTAGCCTTTTCGGGCGGCTGCGCGCGTGACAGCCGAAGGGCTCGCAGGTGCGGACGGCGAATTTTTGCTATAATTCGCATCCAACAGGAAAAGGACAACCTCTACGATGTCGAATCGCAACTACTCGCAGGAAGAACTTCGCGCCGTCTTGGGACAGATGGGCGTCACGGGCGTTACCGCCGTCGCGCGCTATGGCTCCGGGCACATCAACGACACGTTCAAGGTCGAGACCGACCGTGGCGCGCGCTTCATTCTCCAGCGCGTCAACACCGACATCTTCCCGCCCGATCTCTTGAAGGATAACGTGCTGCGCGTGACGCGCCACCTTCGGTCGAAGGGCGTCAAGTCGCTGGAGGTGATCGGCTACGAGAACCCCTGGCGCGTCTATGCGTTCCTGGAGGGCTACACGTCCGTCGACCTCATCACAAGCCCGGCGCAAGCCGAACTCGCCGCCGGCGCGTTCGCGAAGTTCCAGAACGACCTCGCCGACCTGCCGCCGCCGCGCCTTGGCGAGATCATCCCGAAGTTCCATGACACGGTTGACCGGCTGCGCCTTTTGGACGCGGCGGTCGCGGCGGACGTGAAGGGGCGCAGGGCGAAGGTCGCCGCCGAGCTTGCGTTCGTCGACCGGCGCCGCGAGGAGGCCGCACGGATCGTCACGATGCTGAAGAACGGCGAGATTCCCGAGCGCGTCACGCACAACGACACGAAGATCAACAACGTGATGCTTGCTCCGGACGGCTCGAACGTCGTCATCGACCTCGACACGACAATGCCGGGCTCCGCGCTCTATGACTTCGGCGACATGGTGCGCACGTCGTCTGCGGCGGCGGCCGAGGACGAGCGGGACCTCTCGAAGGTCTACTCGAAGAAGGAGTTCTTCGAGGCGCTCGTGAAGGGCTACCTCGCGGGCGCGAAGTTCCTGACCGAGGCCGAGAAGGCGAACCTCGCGTTCGCGGGCCGGCTCATCACGCTCACGATCGGCATCCGCTTCCTGACGGACTACCTCGCGGGCGACACCTACTTCCGCACGGCCTACGACGACCACAACCTCGTCCGCTGCCGGACGCAGTTCAAGATGGTCGAGTCGATGGAGGCGCAGGCCGACGACTACGAGGCGATTGTCCGCCGCTACGCGAAGTAAGGACGAGGGAGAGACGCGCACCATGGAACTCATCGCCAGCTTTCAGGTCGATCATACGAAGATCCGTCCAGGCATCTACGTCTCGCGCGTCGATGCGGTCGGCGACGGCTTCGTGACGACGTTCGACATCCGCATGAAGCGTCCGAACGCGGAACCGGCCGTCCATCCGAACGCGCTCCACACGATCGAACACATCGTCGCGACTTACCTGCGCAATGACCCCGTGTGGAAGGAGCGCATCGTCTACTGGGGGCCGATGGGGTGCCTGACGGGCAACTACCTGCTCGTGAAGGGGCGTCCGACGCCGCAGGAGATCTGCCCGCTCGTCCTCGCCGCGTTCCGGCACTGCCGCGACTACGCGGGCGAGGTGCCGGGGACGACGGCCGAGACGTGCGGCAACTTTCGCCTGCACGACCTCGCGATGGCGAAGTGGGAGGCGGCGCAGTTCGTGGCGCGCCTTGAAAAGGAACCCTGCTTCGACTACCCGACGGCGACGCGCGTCGTCACCGAGAAGGGCCTGCTCTTTCACGATTCGTAAGCTCAAGCTAAAATCCAAACCAACACAAGAAAAACAAAGGAAAACAAGAACATGAAAAAACTCCTCCTTCCGATGCTGGCGGCGGTCGTTGCCGGTTGCTGCACGGCCAACGGCCCGAAAGACTCGGGCACGACGTTTGCGCGTGACACGCTTCAGCCGTATGTGGATTCCGGCGAGCTGCCGGGCGCGATCAGCATCTTCTACAAGGACGGCGTGCAGGAGACGTGCGCGATTGGCTACGCGGACGTCGCGGCGAAGCGCAAGATCACGCTCGACGACGTCTACATGCAGTGCTCGCAGACGAAGGGCTTCTGCGGCGTGACGATTGCGAAGCTCGTGGAAGAGGGAAAGATCACGCTCGACGACCCCGTCTCGAAGTACCTGCCGGAGTTCAAGACGCTCTGGGTGAAGGGCACGGAGAAGGACGGCGTGCGGACGCTCGTCAAGGCGAAGAACGTCCTCACGATCCGCATGGTGCTGAACCACACGGGCGGCTTCCCGTTCGAGATCAGCGCGAAGCAGGGCAACCTCAAGGGCGGCGGCTGGTCGGGCGGCGCGCCGCTCCGGCAGACGGCGGCGATCGCGGCGGCCTCGCCGCTCCTGTTCGAGCCGGGCACGAAGGTGCAGTACTCGAACACGGGCATCGACATCGGCGCGGCGGTCGTCGAAGTCGTGACCGGGATGCACTGGGAGGACTACCTCCAGCAGACGGTCTTGGATCCGCTCGGCATGAAGGACACGACCTTCTGGCCGACGGACGCGCAGCTGACGCACCTCGTCGAGAGCTATACCTGCCAGTCGAACGCGCCGGCGGTCTACCTCTACGAGCACAAGATGGAGCAGCGCCCCTACAATGATCGCGGCCGCATCTTCGCCTCGGCGGGCGCGGGCCTCTGGACGACGGCGAACGACCAGCTCAAGTTCTACAAGATGCTCATGAACCTCGGCGTCGGCGACAACGGCGTGCGGATCCTCAAGGAGGAGACGGTGAAGTCGATCCTCGCGGTCTCGACGCGCCCGGAAGGGCTCGGCGGCTACTCGCTCGGCCTCGCCGCGCCGGTGAAGGACGGCGACGACCAGTGGTTCGGCCACGGCGGCGCGTGGGGCACGAACTGCATGGTCAACTGGCACCGCAAGGAGCTGAAGCTCTGGGCCGTGCAGCTCGAGGGCGGGCCACGCCCGTGGGACGAGGCGCGCGGCGCGGCGGAGAAGAAGTTCTTCCAGTACGTGATCGACAACTCCGGCGCGAACGCCTACACCGGGCGCATGAAGTAAGGCAGGGAAGCGAAGAAGATGTTTGAGGGAACGGTATTCGGGCGGCTCGACCAGAAGCTGCAGCAGGCGATTTCGGAGGCGGGGTACGCGAAGCCGACGCCGATTCAGGAGCAGGCGATTCCCTACCTGCTGGACGGGCGCGACCTGATCGGCATCGCCCAGACGGGCACGGGCAAGACGGCGGCGTTCATGCTGCCGATTCTGAACCACCTCGTCAAGGTGCGGCGTCCGCGCCACATCGGCCACCCGCGCGCGCTCGTCCTCTCGCCGACGCGCGAGCTCGCCGCACAGACGGCGGAGAACGTGCGCAAGTACGCGAAGCACGCGAACCTGCCGTTCGCCTGCGTCTTCGGCGGCGTCTCGCAGTACGGCCAGGTCAAGGACGTCAAGAAGGGCGCGGAGATCGTGATCGCCTGCCCCGGCCGGCTCATCGACCTCATGACGCAGGGCATCCTCTACCTCGACCAGGTCGAGTGCTTCGTCCTCGACGAGGCCGACCGCATGCTCGACATGGGCTTCCTGCCGGACATCAAGCGCATCATCTCGAAGCTCCCGAAGGCGCGCGAGTCGCTGTTCTTCTCCGCGACAATGTCGCCGGCGATCGCGAAGCTCGCGGGCGAGCTCGTCACGGATCCCGTGAAGATCGAGATCTCGCCCGAGACGCCGACGGTCGACCGCATCAACCAGAAGGTGATGTTCGTCGAGAAGGCCTGCAAGGACTCACTGCTCATCCACCTCCTGAAGACGCATCCCGAATGGACGAAGGTCATCGCCTTCACGAAGATGCGCCACGGGGCGGACCGCATCGTCAAGAAGCTCGCGCGCGAGGAGATCCCCTGCGCGGCGATCCACTCCGACAAGACGCAGAACCAGCGCACGCGCGCGCTGGACGGCTTCCGCAAGGGGCAGGTGCGCGTCCTCGTCGCGACGGACATCGCGAGCCGGGGCATCGACGTGCCGGACGTCTCGTGCGTCGTCAACATGGAGCTGCCGCTGGAGACGGAGAGCTACGTGCACCGCATCGGCCGCACGGCGCGCGCCGGCGAGTCGGGCGCGGCGATCTCGTTCGTGACGGGCGAGGAGCGCGGCCAGCTCAAGGCCGTCGAGCGGCTCATCCGGAAGACGATCCCCATCGACCGCGACCAGCCCTACCATTCGGACGCGATCGACCAGAAGACGGGCCGGCAGCACGAGGGCCTGCCGCAGGCACCGTGGGTGCATCCCGCGAACCGCAACCGCAACAACCGCAAGCGCCAGGGGCACAAGGGGTTCCAGGGCCGCCGCCAGCCCGACTTCGGGCAGAAGCAGAAGAAGCCGACGAAGCGTCCGCCCCAATGAAGTAGCGCGAGACACGCACGATGACGCGCATCGCCAACGGAACGGTCGTCGACGGCACGGGTAAGCCCGCGTTCGTCGGCGACGTGTGGGTGGACGGCGACCGCATCGCCGACATCGTGCCGAGTCGTCCAGATGCGGATTTCGGGAGGGACGGGCCTTGTCCCGTCCGCACGATTGACGCGACGGGGCTAATCGTCTCGCCGGGATTCATCGACGCGCACACGCATTCGGACGCCTACCTCGTGCTGGAGCCGGACGCGCCGTCGAAAGTCACGCAGGGCATTACGACCGAGATCAACGGCCAGTGCGGCGGCTCCATCGCGCCGCGTTACGGCGAGGCGCGGCTGTCGAGCGACTGGGCTGCGCTTTTGGGCGACCGCCTCACGTGGCGGTCGCTCGCCGAGTATCGCGCCGTGCTGGACGCCGCAAAGCCCGCCGTCAACACCGTGCAGTTCGTCGGACACAACACCCTGCGGTCGTCCGTCGTCGGCTACGCGGGGCGCGCGGCGACGCCGGACGAGCTGGTGCGGATGCAGCGGCTGCTCGCGCAGGCGCTGGACGAGGGCGGCTGGGGCCTCACGACGGGGCTCATCTACCAGCCGGGGAAATACGCGACGCCGGAGGAAGTCGAGACGCTCGCGCGCGTGGCCGCGCGGCGCGGCGGCTTCTACGCGACGCACATGCGCTCGGAGGGCGACCGGATCCTCGAATCGATTGACGAGGTGATTGCGCTCGCGCAGAAGACGGGCATCCGCGCGGAGATCTCGCACCTGAAGACGAGCGGCCGCCGGAACTGGCACAAGATTGACGCCGTGCTGGAGAAGATTGAGCAGGCGATGTCGGACGGCCTGCTGCTCGGCAGCGACCGCTATCCGTACTGCGCGGCGGGGACAGACCTCGACGTGCTGCTACCGGACTGGGCGCAGGAGGGCGCGGCACCGGCGGAGATGGCGCGATTGAAGATTTCGGATCTCAGATCTCGGATTGTTGCGGAGATCAACGCGCTCGACCGCGACTGGTCGACGGTGATGATCGGCGGAACGTGGGCGGAAGAGAACAAGGTTTTCAGCGGAAGGACGGTGCGGGAGATTGTCGAAGGTCTCACACGGAGGCACGGAGCCACGGAGAAGGTCGTTTCGCCGGGCGAAGTCGTTTGCGACATTCTCGAAAAGGACGGCTGCAAGACGGGCGCGTTCTTCTTCGGCATGAGCGAGGCGAATCTGGCGAAGATTTTTGCGCGGCCGTGGATCGTGCCGGGGAGCGACGCCTCGCTGCGCGCGCCGTGGGGGCCGCTCGCGGCCGACCATCCGCATCCGCGCGCCTATGCGACGATGCCGGAGTTCTACCGCCGCGTCCGTGCGCTTGGCGTGTCGCGCGAGGAGACGGTCGCCCGCATGACGTCCGTTCCCGCGCGGCGCTTCGAGATCCGGGGGCGCGGCGTTCTCGAGAAGGGGGCGTTCGCCGACCTCGTCGTCTGGAACGAGGCGGAATTTGTCGCGAAGGCGACGTACTTGAAGCCGCACCAGTTCACGGGCGGCGTGAAGCTCGTCATGGTCAACGGCGTCGTGCCTTACGCGGACGGCGCGTTCACCGGCCGACGCGGCGGACGCTTTCTGGAGCGAACGGCCTGAGGCCGACGAGTCGCGTCATGCGAACTCCAGCAGGTGCTTGCGGAGGGCGACGGTGACGGCTTCCGTGCGGTTGGCTGCGCCGAGCTTTTGGAGGATGGCGCGGACATGATCGTTCACGCCGTCCTGCCGGATGCCGAGCTGGTGAGCGATGTCGCGGTCGGTCAGTCCCCTGATCATGGAGGCGAGAATCTCCCGTTGCCGTGGCGTGAGATCGGGAATCGGCGGATCGGCGGCGAGCTGCTGGCGGATTTCCGTCGAGACGTAGCGCTCCCCGCGCGCGACCGTGCGGATTGCGTCGGCAAGCTGCGCATTGTCCGCGTTCTTGAGGATGGCGCCCCGCGCGCCGTTGCGCAGGGCGTGCGCGATGCCGTCCGACGTGCCGAACGTCGTGAGGAGGATGACTTTCGCGAACGGGGCTTTCGCGGCGAGTTCGGCCGTCGCCGCGACGCCGTCCATCTTTGGCATCATGAGATCCATGATTACGACGTCGGGACGCAGCCGGACGGTCTCGCGGACGGCCTCCTCGCCGTTCTTCGCCTGTCCGACGACGATTAAGTCCTTTTCCGTCCCGAGAAGGGCCGCGAGCCCGGCTCGGATGATTGTGTGGTCGTCGGCAATCAGCACGCTTGTCTTTTTCGCGTCATCGGGTTTCTTCATGTCTCGTCCTCGTGCGTCGCCGCCTTGTCCGAGGGCAGCGGCAGGTTGATCGTCGCGCGGCAGCCCGCGCCCGGCTCGCTAGCGAGCGTGAGTGAGCCGCCGAACGCGTCGAGCCGCTCGCGTATGCCGAGCAGTCCGAAGTGGCCCTCGGCGAAGCCGCGCGCGGTCGCGGGGTCGAAGCCGCCGCCGTTGTCGTTGACCCGGATGGTGAGGCAGTCGTCCCGGAGGCACCCGGCAATCTGGATGCGCGTCGCGGCGCCGTGGCGGATGGCGTTGAGCGACAGTTCGCGGACGATGCGGAGAACCGTGTGCGCGGTGTTGTCGGGGAGGCGCGGACGCGGCACGTCGAACCGGATGTCGACCGCGACGTCGGTCACGTGCGGGGCGAGCGTCAGCCGGATGGCCTCGTCCATTGTCCGCGCCTCCAGCGCATGGTTCCGCAGGTCCCACAGGCAGTTCCGCAGCTCGTCCCGGCTGGACTTGAGGATGCGTGCGGCGCGGCGGAGGCGCTCCCGCAGGGCAGCGGAGGCGTCGTCGGACATCTTGAGCGCCGTGTCGATCTCCAGCGAGACGGCGGTGAGCTCCTGGGCGAGCGAATCGTGCAGCTCGACGGCGAGCCGCGTGCGTTCCGCCGTCTTGATCTCGGCGCGGCGGTGCTTGCGCTCTTCGCGGATGAGGGACTTGCTCTTCCGCGTGATCACTGCGCGGAGCGCGGCGTTCCAGAGGAAGATCAGGCAGATGAGGAGAACGAGCGCGGCGAGCGCGATGGCCACGCGCAGCGGCGTGAGGAAGGTCGGCAGGCCTGTGATCTCGACGAACTCGTCGCCTGCCGTCCGGACGAAGAGGTTCTTCGACGCCCTGAACGCGGGATTGCGCGCAACGAGCGTCATGTCCGCATAGAACGCCCCGGCGGGAATCTGCGTCGTCGCGCCGATCTCGCAGCGCACGCGCACCGTGTCGCCGGCCTTGAACGTCGCGCTCGGCCAGTCCATGCCGCGCCGGACGGCGACGGTGCCCGTCCGGTCGCGGATCACGAAATAGGGCGCGGCGTCCGACGGCGGGACGACCAGTTCGGCCGACACGTCGTAGACCTTGCCGAGCGACTTCTCGCGGATGGCCGTCAGCAGGTCGGCGACGCGGCCCGGGATCTCGTCGGAGGCCTGGCCGAGAAGCGCCCCTGCGGCAAGCAGGGCGGCCAGCCACGGCCGTCTGGACTTCAGCGTCATCATGTCGGTTATTATACCATGTCGGTGCGCGATTCGCTTGCCCCCCAATCCTAGGGGGTTTTGCGGGGCGCGGCTTTTTTGATACAATATGGACGCTATGACGAAAATCCTCTTTTTGATGGCGGTTGGCCTTTGCGGCGGTGCGCTTGTGGCGGGCGAGCGCACGGTCACGATGCTGCCGGGCGAAAACTGGTGGGGGCTCTGCAACAACTTCGGGCGGCAGATGCCGTTCAACGCGAAGACGGACCTCAAATGCGACCTGCGCGTGAGCAACTACAACCACCAGTCGCAGTCCGTGCTCGTCTCGGACCGGGGGCGCGTCCTCTGGTGCGCCGAGCCGGTCGAGGCCGCAATCGGCGGCGGGCGGATTCGCCTCGTCTCCGACCGGGGCGAGATTGCCTTCACGGAGGACGCGGGGCGGACACTCGCCGAGGCCTACCGCTTCGCGTCGCGGACCTACTTTCCGCCGACGGGCGCGCTGCCCGAACTCCTTTACTTCGCGGCCCCGCAGTATAACACGTGGGTCGAGCTTACGTACAACCAGAACGAGCGGGACATCCTCGCCTACGCGCAGTCGATGCTCGACCACGGCCTCCCGCCGGGCATCTTCATGATCGACGACACATGGCAGCTCGGCTACGGCACCTGGGTGTTCGACCCGCGCCGGTTCGCCGACCCGAAGGGCATGGTCGAGAAGCTCCACGCGATGGGCTTCAAGGTTCTGCTCTGGATGTGCCCGTGGGTGTCGATGGACTCGCCGGCCTACCGCCTCCTGGAGATGGGGCGTACGCCCGAGACGCACCGCAAGCTCCCGACGGGAGGCTTCCTGAAGGACGCGGTGACGGGACGCACCGCCGCCGTCGACTGGTGGAACGGACGCTCGGCGCTCCTCGACCTCTCGCATCCGAAAGGCCGCGCCTGGTTCGACGGCGAGCTCGCCCGGCTCGTGCGCGACTTCGGCATCGACGGCTTCAAGTTCGACGGCGGCGGCGTGAACTTCTACTGCGGCCTGAAGGGACGGGACGCCGCGCTGACGCCGTGCGCCCAGTCGGCCCTCTATTCGCGCCGTGCGCTCGACTATCCCGCGAGCGAGTGCCGCAACGTCTTCGGCTTCGGCGGAAAGCCCGTCATCATGCGTCTGCCCGACAAGTTCCACCGCTGGACGGAGCTTCAGCGGCTCGTGCCGGACATGCTTGCGGCGGGGTTCGTGGGCTGTCCCTTCATCTGCCCCGACATGGCCGGCGGCGGACAGTGGCTCGACTTCCTGCCGGGCGCGTCGTTCGACGCCGAGCTCTTCATCCGTTCGGCGCAGGTTCACGCGCTCTGCCCGATGATGCAGATCTCGGCCTCGCCATGGCGCGTGCTCGACGCGGAGAAGCAGGAACTCTTCCGTGCGGCGGTGCGTCTGCGTCAGCGGTTCGCGCCACGGTTCGTCGAGCTGGCGAAGCAGGCGGCGAAGGATGGCGAACCGATCATGCGCAACCTCGAATACGCCTACCCCGGGCAGGGGTACGCCGACGTGCGCGACCAGTTCCTGATGGGTGCCGACCTGCTCGTGGCGCCGGTCGTCGAGAAAGGCGCGACAGCGCGCACGGTCGTCATCCCGCCGGGCACGTGGAAGAGTGACGACGGTGCGGTCGTGACGGGCCCGACGACGATTGAAGTCGCCGCGCCGCTCGCGCGCCTCCCGCATTTCGTGCGTCAGCCCGCCTCGGCGGCGGAGGTCGCGCCATGATGCGGCTGCTCGCGCTCGGCCTCCTTGTGCAGACGCTTCCGTCCGTGGCCGCGTCCGAGGTCGGTGCGCCGTTCTATCCGTCCGAGTCGGTGCGCGTCGAGGGCCTTTCGGGCGGGCGCGTGAAGCCGCGCGCGTGGGGACTTGCCGTCGGCATCGAGGCCAACCGTCCGTGGAGCGGCGTCTGCCTGCGCTTCGCCGCACCGGCCGATGTCACCCCGTGGCGCGAGATCGTCGCGGTCGTCACGAATCTCACCGACGCGCCGCTGACGCTGAAGCTTCACGCGAAGACGCCCGGCAAGGAGCACAACTTCCTCTTCGGCGAGACGACGCTCGCACCGTATGCGGCGGGCGAGATTGTCGCGCCCATCGCGCCGGATGTCCACCTCTCTCCGTTCCCAATTCCCGGTCTGCGCGGCTACGAGACGGACGGCTCGCACCTGACGGCGGACGACCTGCGCCGCATCGGTTTTGTCAACGTGTTCCGTCCGCACGGCCCCCGCCGCGCAGCGTTTGGCCTCCTGTCGGTCTTTCCGCGCGTCCCCCGGAACGACCCGTGGCCGGAGGTCGCGGAAAAGGACTTCTTTCCGTTCGCCGACCGCTTCGGGCAGTACCGCCATGCGGACTGGCCGGGCAAGACGCACACGGAGGCCGACCTCATCGCCGTGCGAAACGCAGAGGACGCCTGGCTCGCCGCGCACGCCACAAGCCCCATTCGCGGCGGCGACCGCTTCGGCGGCTGGGCGACGGGCCCGCAGCTTCGCGCCACCGGCTTCTTCCGCACCGAGAAGGTGGACGGCAAATGGTGGCTCGTCGATCCGGACGGACGCCTCTTCTGGTCGCAGGGCATCGTGGGCGTGCGCATCGGGCACGCAACCGGCGTCACGGGACGCGAACGCTTCTTCGAGGAGTTGCCCAACCGGGACGATTCCGTCTTCGGCGCGTGCTGGACGCGCTGTGCGCGTGGGGCGGCGCGCAGCTTCTACCGGGACTTTGGCCCTTACGAGGCGTTCTCGTTCCCGCGCGCGAACATGATTCGCAAATACGGTAACGGCTACCTTGACGCGTTGGGGCCGCGCGCGCACCGGCGGTTGCGGGCCTGGGGCATCAACACGATCGGCAACTGGAGCGACGCCTGGGCGATGGCCGCCGCGCCGTTGCGCACGCCCTACGTCGACTGGATCGAGTCGCGCGCGCGGCCGATCAAGACGAAGCTCCCCGGCCACGACGTCCCCGATGTCTTCGCGCCCGGCTTCGCCGCGAACCTCGAAAAGGCCGTCGCCGCGCGCGCGAAGCGCAGCGGCGCCGACCCGTGGTGCGTCGGCTGGTTCGTCGACAACGAGATCGCCTGGGGCGAGACGGACGACGCGCTCGCGCGCACGGTGCTCGCCGCGCCGGACGACCAGCCCGCCAAGGTCGCGTTCCTCAAGCGTCTGGCCGAAAAGGGCATCGACCCCGCGCACGTGCCTTACGAAGAACTTTGCGCGTTCGCGCGCCTCTTCGAGGAAACCTACTTCTCGACCGTGCGGGCGGCGGTGAAGAAGCATGCGCCGAACCGCCTCTACCTCGGCTGTCGCTTCCTCGCCCGTCGGGCGGACGCCGTGTGGCGCACGGCCGCGCGCTTCTGCGACGTGATGAGCGTCAACGTCTACCGCGACGTGCCGTCGGTTGATTTGCCGGACGGGTGCGAGGATCGTCCGCTGCTCATCGGCGAATACCATTTTGGCGCCCTCGACCGGGGCCTCCTGCACACGGGGCTCGTGCCGGCGCGTGACCAGGCCGACCGCGCCGACCGCTATCGGCGCTACGTGCGCGCGGCCTTGGCGTCGCAGCGGATCGTCGGCGCGCACTGGTTCCTCTGGCGCGACCAGGCCCTCACGGGGCGGTCGGACGGCGAATGCTTTCAGAGCGGCTTTCTCGACGTGACGGACCGCCCCTATCCCGAGATGGTGGCGGCCGCGCGCGAGCTTGCCGGCGAACTCTATCCGAAAACCGAAAAGAAGGAGGCAGTGAAATGAGCTACGGAAATCACAAAAGGGGTCTGTGGGCCTGCTGCGGTGCGCTCGCCCTGTCCGGAGCGGCGTCGGCCGCCGTTCCGCGCATTGCGGATGTCGCGGTGGCCGAAAACCCAGACCAGACGCTGACGGTCTCCTACACGCTGTCGGGTGCGCCGGCAATCGTCACGCTCGATCTCGTCACAAATGCCGTGGACGGTGCGTCGGCATCGATCGGCGGCGCGAACCTGTGGGAACTGCACGGCGACGTCGGGCGGCTCGTGGGGCTCGGGCACGACTTCGCAACACCCTATGCCGGCACGATTCGCTGGGTTCCTTACCGCACGGCGCTGAAGGACGTCGATCTCGCCGCGCTGTCCGTCCGGGCGAAAGTGACGGCGTGGACGACGAACGATCCGCCCGCCTATGCCGTCGTGCGCCTCAACCGCGAGGAAAGCGATGCCTGGACAAACCGAACGTACTACACGTCACGAGGCGCCGGGCTGCGCTTTTACCCGTCCGCCGACTACCTGCCGGGCGGACTTCTCGAAAACGACGCCTATCGCACGGACTTCCTCGTGATGAAGCGCGTCTACGCCGCCGGCGTCGCGTGGGTGATGGGGTCGTCCGCGAACGCGCCCAACCGCAAGGCGGACGAGGTGCCGCACCTCGTCACGTTCAGCCGCGACTACTACCTCGGCGTCTTCGAGATGACGATCCGCCAGCGTCAGCACCTGCGCGGCCTCCATGCCCAAGGCTACGACTTCGCGGGCTACCCCGACTTCGGCGAGAAGGTTGTCGCGCCCTGCAACAACCTGTCCTACAATACCCTGCGCGGGTCGACGGCGACCGACGACGTCTCGAACGAGCCGCTGCCGGGGACAGACCTTTACCTGTTGCGCGCGAAGACCGGCATCGCCTTCGACTTGCCGACGGAGGCCGAGTGGGAGTTCGCCTGCCGCGCGGGGCTGGAGGGGCCGCCCAACGCCGATGTGGACTGGTCGCAGGCGGGCGTCGATCCGATTGAGTGGAACACGCACAATGCGACGAACGTGATCGACGGCGTGGCAACGCGCGTCGTCCATCGGGTCGGCACGAAGGCGCCGAACGCCTGGGGCTTCTATGACATGTTGGGGAACGTCTGGGAGACGGTGCGCGACCTCTACCTTCCGGAGGCGGACTTCGCCGCGACGTTCGGTGGCAAGGGATATGCGGAGCCCGTGGTCGATCCGGCCGTGTTGGTGGCGCCGGGCGCAACGCAGCGCGGTCGGCGCGGCGGCGGCGTGAATGAGGCGTGGCAGTCGAACCGGTCGAGCTATCGCGGCGCCGGCATGAAGCCGACGGACTCGTGGTGCGGCTATCGCGTGCGCTGCGACGCGTCGTTCTGACGAAAGAGAAAGGAGATCGAAAGATGAAGAACGCAATGGCATGTGTTGCCGTCTTCGCCCTGGCGGGCGCGGCAGTCGCCGCGCCGGAGGCGCGCGACGTGGTTGTCACGGCGGGCGACGACGGCTCGGTAAGGGTCGACTACTCGCTCACGGAAAAGGCCATCGTCTGTTTTGACGTCTCGACGAACGGCGTCTCGGTCGGCGGCCGCAACCTGTGGCGCGTCCTCGGCGATGTCAACCGCGTCGTCGGGCGCGGACATGATTTCACGACGCCTTACGTCGGCTCGTTCACGTGGTTTGCGGCGGGGACGGAACTGGCGTGCGCCGGGTTGCCGGATGCCGCCGCGCTGATGGTCGAGGTGAAGGCCTACGCGCTCGACAATCCGCCGGACTACTTGGCCGTGAACCTGCCGCTTGTCACGTCCGGCGCGGCGACCGCTGTCGCGGGCGACCCCGGCTTCGGCGTCCGCTTCTATCCGGACGAGGCATCGCTGCCGGGCGGACTCCTGGAGAATCCGGCCTATCGCGAGACGATCCTCCTGCTGCGGCGCATCCACGCGAAGGGCGTGACATGGCGGCGTGGCGCGCCGAACGACGGCACGTGGCCGGAGCGCAACGGCGACGAGCTGAACGCCTACGTGCAGCTCACGAACGACTTCTATCTAGGCGTCTTTCGCCTGACGCGCCACCAGTGGACGTTCATCCGCGCAAACTATTCGGACAGTGCGGTGCGCGCGAACTATCCGACGGCCGGCGCGTTTCGCCGCGTCGGCGGCGGGAACTGCCGCGTCACCGACCTGCGTGGCGATGCGGCGAATTCGTCTGCCGTTCTTGCGGAGCCGTCGGCGGCGAGCTGGTTCGGGACTCTCCGCTCGCAGACGCAGCTCGCGTTCGATGTCCCCACGAGCCTCGAATGGGAATATGCCTGCCGCGCGGGCACGAAGGGGCCGCTCTACAATTCGGACGCCTGGAGCCTCGATTGCCTTGACGAGATCGCCTGGACAAAGACGAATGCGGACGGCATCGAGCATGAGACGGGCCTGAAGGTGCCGAACGCCTGGGGACTTCACGACATGATCGGCGGTGCGCACGAGCTTTGCCGCGACCTCTACGTGGACGGGCCGCAGTTTTTTGCGCTGCTGGACGGCAAGGGCGAGTCGGCGGACGATCCCGCGCTCAATCCGGTTTGCCTCGTCGGGACGGACGCGAGCGTGACGAACCGCATCCGTGTCGGCGGTGCGCGCGGCGAGGACCCCAAGAAATGCCGTGTGACGATGCGGATGAGCCTGCCGGCAGACCAGTGGTGGGCGGCCGTGCGTCTCGCGTGTCCGGCGGACGCCTGGTGGCTGTGAGGGAAAAGAGGAACGCAAGGAAAGGAGAGAAGACGATGAAGAAGACATGGATGGCTGTTCTGTTCGCGTGCGCGGCCTTGACGGTGGGCGCGGGGACGACTTACGAGGAACTCTGGAACGGGGCGGCTTCGGCGTTGACTTGGCCGGAGGCGGCGTATGCGGCGACTTACGCCGCGAACCTGTCGGCGAGCGCGCCGGCATCGGCGGCGAGCGATCCGTTTGTGGCCGCATGGGCGGCGTTCTTCGGCGAGACCGTCGGCGCGGGCTTCGGGACGGTGGTCATGAGCCGCCAGTCGGGCGTGTGCCCGGCTCTGGACTGCGCGTTCCGTCCGGGGGCTCTTCTGCTCATCCGTTGAATCACGTGAAGGAGGTTGTGCCATGAAGAAAGCGAATCTGGTTCTGTGTGCGGTTGGCGCGTCCCTGTCGGGGGCGGCGATCGCGTTCCCGGTCGTGAGCGAGGTCACGATGGAACAGGTGGGCGGCAAGGTCATCATCGGCTACACGCTCAATGAGCCGGCGATCGTCACGGTCGACGTGCTGACGAATACGCTGGATGGTGTCGGCGCGTCCGTCGGGGCCGCGAACCTGACGGGCCTGAAGGGCGACGTCTTCCGCTACGTGTTCGCCGGGCGCCACGCGATCGACTGGCGTCCGCGCAAGACGCCCTTGGGCGAAGGCGGCTTCAAGGCGTCTGACGGCAGCGTCCGGGCCGAGGTGACGGCCTGGTCGACGAACTGTCCGCCCGACTATCTCGTGGTGGATCTCGCGACGACGACGGCGGACAAGTGGGCGGCGGCGCGGTTCTATCCCTCCGCCGCGTGGGTGCCGGGCGGTGTCACGGACAATGCGGCCTATCGGCGCACGCATCTCCTGATGCGCAAGGTTCCGGCTGCCGGTGTCGAATGGCGCATGGGCTCGGCGCAGGGCGAGCCGTCGCGCACGCCGGGGCAGGAGCTCAACCACCTCGTCACGCTCACGCGGGACTACTACATCGGCGTCTTCGAGCTGACGCAGCTCCAGTGCCAGCACGCCTTTGGGCGCACGGTGAGCGGCGCCGCCAGCTTCGCGACGCCGGAGGAGTGCGAGGAGTCGCCGGCGAACATGTCCTGGGCCGCGCTGCGCGGCGCAAGTGAGGGCGGTGTCACGCACCTGTCGCCGACGGACGGCTCGTCTCTCGGCCAGTTGCGGACGAAGACGGGCATCGCCTTCGACCTGCCGACGGACGCGCAATGGGAGTTCGCCTGCCGCGCGGGTACGGAGACGACGACCTACAACGCCGACTACCTCGACTGGAACTTCGACAACGCGGATGCTGCACGGACGGAGCGGACGCGCGAACGGCTGAACCGCATCGCCTGGACGCTCGCCAACGCGACGAACCTGAACGCCAACGGCGAGGCGGTCTGCCGCGTCCAGCGCGTCGGCCTTCTGGAGCCGAACGCCTGGGGCCTCTACGACACGTTGGGCAACGCCTGGGAGCTGACGCTCGACTGCTTCACGCAGAACGGCGACTACATCGACACGTTCGGCGGCAAGGGATATGCCGAGCCCGTGGTCGATCCGCTCTGTCGGTCGGCCGACGGCGCGACCGCCCGCATCCGGCGCGGCTCGTGCGCAACGGAGAAGGGCGGCTTCCTGACGGCGCGCGCCGGCCTGCGCTGGAGCGTCCCGGAGACGGAGAACTGGGCGGGCTGCCGTCTCGTCTGCCCCGTTGGGCTGTAAGTGTGAGGAACGATGAAATGATTGGAGACATTGACAGCATGAAGATGAAACGGATGGGGGCGTTGGCCTGTTGCCTGCTGTCGGGGGCCTGTGTGGCGTCTGCGGCGGGCGGCGGATGGACGAAGGCCTCGAAGGAGCCCGTGTTCGGCAGCCCCGAACTCGGCACCTGCTTTGACGTGAACGTCATTTCCGAGGGCCCGAAGAAGTTCAACATGTACTTCTCGTGGCGTGCGCAGAAGGCGATTGCGCGGACGACAAGCGACGACGGCACGAACTGGTCGGCGCCCGAGATCTGTCTGGGGACAGACCCCGCGAGCGGTTGGGAGGACAACGTGAACCGCAGCTGCACCGTCTTCTGGAACGGCGAGTACCACCTCTGGTACGTCGGCCAGGCGCGCGGCTTCTCGCGGATCGGCTACGCGAAGTCGAAGGACGGCGTGAACTTCGTCCGCGTGACGAAGGAGCCCGTGCTGATCCCGGAGCGTCCGCACGAGGGCTTCAGTGTCATGAACCCCTACGTGATGCGCGACGAGACGCGTGGCGTGTGGCGGATGTGGTACGCGAGCGGAGAGACGTACGAGCCGAACGTCCTCTGCTACGCCGAGTCGACGGATGGCGTCCGCTGGGAGAAGTCGCCGCTCAACCCGATCTTCGTGAAGGGGCCGCGCGGCGCGTGGGATCAGGATCGCGTCGGCGGCTGCGAGGTGCACCGCCTCCGCGACGGACGCTACGTGATGTTCTACATCGGCTATTCCGACATCCACACGGCACGCATCGGCGCGGCGATTTCGCCGGACGGCGTGACGCGCTGGGAGCGGCTGGCGGCGAATCCGCTCGTCGTCCCGACGCCCGGCGGCTGGGATGCGTCGGCGGTCTACAAGCCGTCCGTCTGCTGGGACGCGGTGGCGGACTGCTGGCGGCTTTGGTACAACGGCCGGCGCGGCCCCAACGAGTTCGTCGGCATGGCCGTGCATCCGGGCTATGACCTCGGCCCTGTCGCCGAAGAGCCGTTCAGGGTGATCCCATCCGAGACGGTGCGCCGCCATTTCGACCGCTTCTCCTTCGACGACGAGGAACTTTACCGTTCGGCGATCTCGAACCAGGGCGTGGCCTGGTGGGGAAGCCACGCCATTCCGCGCTTCGAGTGCCCCGACGAGGAGATCGTGCGAACCTACTACTTCCGCTGGTGGACGTACCGCAAGCACCTGCGGCGCACGAAGGAGGGGAAATGGGTCGTTACGGAATTCCTGCCGAAGGTCGGCTGGGCGGGCGCGGAGAACACGATCACGTGCCCCCTCAACCACCACCTGAACGAGGGCCGCTGGTTGCGGAAGGGCGAATATCTTGACGACTACCTCGCCTTCGTCATGGCACACGGCAACGTGAACGGCCCGCGCGCGTATGCCGCCGCGCCGGCCTGGGGCGCGCTGGAACGCGCCAAGGTGACGGGCGACCGGCGGCTCGCGCAGTCGCTGCTCACGTCGTTCGTGGCGAACTTCGAGGCGTGGGAGAGGGGCTGGGAGACGAAGAGCCTGAGTCTCGCCGATCCGGACGTGCGAAGCGCGCGCCCCACGAAGGGCGTCGCGTTCAAGGCCGGGTTTCGCGCAGACCGGGGCCTCTTCGACCTGCCCGGCAACCGCGAGGGCTCGGAGTTCGCGCTTTCGGTGGACGGGGCGCGTCCGCTCGTCAATGCGCTGATGTGGGCGGAGGCCGGGGCCATCGCCGAGATTGCGCGCGCGGCGGGTGATGCGGCCCTCGCCGACCGCTTCGCGGCGAAGGCCGCCGCACTGGAGCGGAACGTCAAGGCGCGACTCTGGAATTCGGCGCGCGCGTTCTTCACGGCGCGCGCGGCAGATGGGCGACCGGACGACGTCTGCGAGCTGAATGGCTACGCGCCGTTCGCCGTGGGGATGCCGCTCGCCGGATTCGGTGCGGCGTGGCGGGGCATCGTGGACACGCGGGGCTTTCTCGCGCCGAAGGGCCTCGTCTTCCCGCGCCGCGACGCGCCGGGCTTCGAGGACGGGCCGGACGTGACGCGCCATGAATGTCTCTGGAACGGGCCAAGTTGGCCGTATGCGACGTCCGTCGCGCTGACGGGCTTTGCGCGCGCGCTCCAGTCCCGGCTCGATCTGCCTGTCGGGCGGGAGGACTTCGCGCGGCTCATGGGCCTCTACGCCCGCCAGCACCGGCGCGTGCGGGAGGACGGTCGCACGGTGGCGTGGATCGACGAGAACCTGAGCGGCTTCACGGGCGAATGGCTCGCGCGGGACATCCTGCTCGCGCAGGCCAAGGCGGAGGGGCGCGCGCCGAAGCCCCGCGAGCGCGGCAAGGACTATAACCACTCGACGTTCTGCGACCTCGTGATCACGGGCCTCTGCGGGCTCGTGCCGCAGACGGACGGCGCGGTGAAGGTCGATCCGCTCGCGCCGGCCGCGTGGGATTGGTGGTGCTTGGATGGTGTGCGTTACCACGGGCGTGACGTCACGGTTCTCTTCGACCGCGACGGGACGCATTACGGGCGCGGCAAGGGACTGGTCATCTTGGACGGGGCACGGTAAAGGAGGTGTGATGGTGAAGGGACGGTTAGGAGGGGCGCTTGCGTGTGTCGCGCTTGTGTCCACTGCATCGGCGGCGAATCCGCATCGCATCACGCCGCTCGCAAACGACGGTGTCGTGGTCTGTCGTTCGCCGGCGCCGCAGACGACCTACTGCTACACGCCCGGCATCTGCCGACTGCCGGGCGGACGCCTTGTCGTGACGTGCGACTGGGGCGGGCCGGACATGGAGAAGTCGAGCGTCCCCGTCGGACACGTCTACCTGTCCGACGACGGCGGACTGACCTGGCGCGAACGCGCGGGCTTCCCGTTCATGCACGCGCGGCCGTTCCTCGCGGGCGGGCGACTCCACATCCTCGGGCACAACGGCCGTCTGCGCATCGTCCGCTCGGATGACGGCGGCGAGACGTGGGGCGAGCCGGCGTGGCTCTCGGAACCCGCCGAGGGCACGTGGCACCAGAGCGCCTGCACGGTCTGGTACGCGCGCGGCAACGTCTATCTCGTGATGGAGCGGTCGGTTCCCGATCCGCTCGGACGCTCGAACGGCTGGGGCGTGAACCGCCTCGCGCCCGTCCTGATGCGCGCGGACGAGACGGCTGACCTGACGAAGCGCGCGAGCTGGACGTTCGCGCAGTCCTTCTGCTTTACGGACATCTTCGACGGCGACCGCAATCCGCACTTCCCCTACGTGGGAATCCCGTGGTACAAGGCGTTCACGGAGTATCCGGGCGGACGCCCGAAGGACGCGCCGCGTGGACATCCCGTCGGTTGGCTGGAGACGAACGTCGTGCAGCTTCAGGATCCTGACCAGGAGTGGTATGACCCGTCGGGCCGGACGTTTCACCTCTTCATGCGCGCGAACACCTCCGGCGCGGGCTATGCCGCCCTCGCGAAGGTCGTGGAGCAGCCGGACGGCTCGATGCGGACCATGCTGGAGGAGGCGCCGTCTGGGGTGAAGACGCTCTTCGTGCCGCTGCCGGGCGGGCAGATGCGCTTCCACGTCCTGTGGGACGACAAGACGAGGCTCTTCTGGCTGCTGTCGACTCAGGCGCGTGACACGATGCGTCGCCACGACCGCTTGCCAAAGGATCGCTACGGGCTTCCCTACAACGAGCGCCAGCGGCTACAGCTCTCGTTTTCGCGCAACATGATGGACTGGTGCTTCGCCGGACTCGTGGCGCAGGGCGAGACGACGATCGAGTCGCGCCATTACGCCGCGATGGCCATTGACGGGGACGACCTCGTCGTCGTCTCGCGCAGCGGCGATCGGGAGGCGAAGTCGCCGCATGACACCGACCTGATCACGTTCCACCGCGTGCCGGATTTCCGTTCGCTCGTCTACTGAAAAATTCGTCACATTCCGTGTGGTTATGAAAGACCTATTGCTATAATTGACAGTTCTATGTCACGTGTGCTATACTACGCGGCATGGAATTCAGGCATATCAGGTCTTTTGCAATGATCGCCCGCGAGGGGAACATCTCGCGCGCGGCGAAGAAGCTCGGCATCAGCCAGCCCGCGCTCTCGAAGCAGCTGGGCGAGCTTGAGGCCTGCCTCCGGCAGACGCTGTTCGAGCGCGGCGCGCGCGCCGTGAAGCTCACGGCGAAGGGCGAAGTCTTCCGCAAGCGGGCGGACGAGATCCTCTCGCTCGTCGACTGCACGGTGCGCGAGGTCTCGTGCGCGGCCTCGAAGCTGTCGGGGCGCATCACGATCGGCGCGGCCGAGACGTTCGGCTTCGCGCTCGTCGCCTCGGCCCTGCGCGACCTCAACCGCAAGAACCCCGCCGTCTCGTTCCAGCTCGTCTCGGGCAACGGCGAGGATCTCGCCACGCGCGTTCAGCGCGGCACGCTCGACCTCGCCGTGCTGATCGGGCCGGGGCGGCTTGACGGCTGCGACTCGCTGTCCCTCGGCGTCTACCACTCGCTCGGCCTCGTGCTGACGAAGGACGATCCGCTCGCGAAGAAGAAGGCGATCGTGCCCGCCGACCTCCTGGGGCGTCCGCTCCTCATGCCGCGCCGGATGCGTATGGCGTCCGAGATCGCGGGCTGGGCGGGCTACGACTACGCGCAGCTGAACGTCGTCGGCACGTTCAACCTGCTGTACAACGCCGCGCATGCCGTGGCGGAGGGTGTCGGGGCGGCCGTCTCGATTGACGGGCTCGTGCCGGAGATGCTCGCGAAGCGGCTCGTGTTCCGTCCGTTCGAGCCGGAGCTCTTCAGCGAGGTCTACGTCGCGTGGAAGGAGGGCGCCGCACTCGCCCCGGCTGCCGCCGAGCTCGTGCGGCTCCTGCGCGGCCGGGTGAAGGAATGCGCGGGCCTCGACGACTTCAAGGAGAAGTAAACGATATGACGATCCTTGGCACAGATATGGTTTTTAGCCACGAATTGACACGAATCGACACCAATATTGAATTCGTGAAAATTCGTGAAGATTCGTGGAAAAGAAAACGAGCAAGAAAGGAACACTCATCATATGAATCGTAAGGAATTCATTCGTCAGTCAACCGCGTTCGCGGCGGCCAGCGTGTTCTTGCCGGCCTGTGCGGAGGCGAAATCAAAACAGGAAGGAGGGGCCCCGATGCCCATGAAAGTGAAAAAGGACAAGGTTCTCGTCGTCTACTTCTCGCGCAGCGGCAACACGCGCTACGCGGCGGAGACGTTCGCGAAGACGTGCGGCGGCGCGAAGCTCGTCGAGATCAAGGCCGCGAAGCCGTATGCGCCGGACTACGGCGACTGCTGCGACGAGGCGAAGCCGGAGTGCCGCGCGGGGACGCTGCGTCCGATCCAGAAGATCGAGGGGCTGGACGTCGCGTCCTACGACGTCGTGTTCGTCGGCACGCCGAACTGGTGGGGCACGATGGCGCCGCCGGTGCGCACGTGGGTGAGCGAGAACGCGGCGACGCTGAAGACGAAGGCGGTCTGCCTCTTCCAGACGCATGGCGGCGGCGGGATGCAGAACTGCGCGCGCGACTTCGCCGCGCTCGTCGAGGGCGCGAACGTGCTGCCGCCGAAGGCGTTCCTCGGCGCGACCATCAAGGCGGGCTTCGGCCTCAAGGCGTTCGTCACCGACCGCCTCGCGGTGGAGGCGTGAGGAGCCCTTTGCGTTGAAAAAGAAAACGGCACAGGGAAACAGGCAATGAAGAAACTCCTTTTAGGATTATTCACACTCATCGGAGGAACAGCTATGGCATTGACGGAAAAGGAAAAGGCCCTCTGTGACGTCGCCGCCTGCACGGCACGCGGCGACCTGAAGCGGCTGGAGGGCGCGTACGAGACGGCCTACGTGGCGGGCTGGACGACGCGCGAACTGAAGGACGCCGTGACGCAGCTCTACGCCTACTGCGGCTTCCCCAAGGCGCTCAATTCGCTCGGCGTCCTCTACAAGCTTGCGCCCGAGGCGGATCGCGGCGCGGCGGACGACAACCCGTCGCGTCCCGACGGCGACTCGCTCGCGCGCGGCACGGCGCGGGGCCGAAGACGTGGTTCAGCCACCTCGCCATCGAATGCCATCCCGACACGAACAGGAACACGTGGCTCGAACCCGTCTCGGACGCGGACTACGCCACGGCGACAAAGGAGTAAGGCGAAAAGCGTCTGAAACTTACAGGAAACAGTGGACATCACACGGAGTTACGGAGCCACGGAGGAAAGTGCGAGCCGTGCAATCTCTCAAAACTCCGTGTCTCCGTGCCTCCGTGTGAGACTTAATCGAATACGAATTGCCTTTATGGTCTCTGCGCCCCAACCATCAGCCTCTGCGTGAAAAGATAGGTTCCTTTTTACCTTGGAACGGCGGGGCAAAACGCAAAAGACACAATGTGGTATAATTCTCGCCCATGAAACCAAGGACAGGCGAGACTCCGGATCGGCGGCGGCTTCTGCGAAAGATCGCGGCGATTGACGCGGCGCTGAAGGCGGAGTTCCAGGCGCATGCCGCGCCGATCATCGAACTCGTCGAGGCGCAGACACACGACCCGTTCTGCGTCCTCGTCGGGACGATCCTGAGCGCGCGCACGAAAGACGCCTGCACGGCCGGGGCGGTGAAGCGGCTCTTCGCCGCCGGTCTCGCCCGTCGCGCCGTGGGGACAGACCCCCGTCCTGTGGGGACAGACCCCGCCGCCGCGCCGACGGACCCGTTCAATGCGGACGACTTGGAGCGCCTGAGCGTCGCGGAGATCGAGAAGCTCATCTATCCCGTCGGCTTCTATCGCGACAAGGCGCGGCACCTGAAGGAACTGCCGCGCGTCTTGCGGGAGAAGTTCGGCGGCGTCCTGCCACACACGGTCGAGGAGCTGTGCGAACTGCCCGGCGTCGGACGCAAGACCGCGAACCTGACGGTCGCCGTCGGCTTCGACCTGCCCGCGATCTGCGTGGACGTGCATGTGCACCGCATCTCGAACCGTTTGCGGCTCGTGCAGACGAAGACGCCGCTGGAGACGGAAATGTCGTTGCGCAAGCTTCTGCCCGTCAAATACTGGAAGACGTGGAACTCGCATCTCGTCTCGTTCGGGCAGACACGCTGCGGGCCGGTGCGCCCGAAGTGCGCGGGCTGTCCGATTCGGAACTACTGTCACGAGGAGAAGAAGATATGAACTGCAAGGTCATGGGCATCATCAACGTCACGCCTGATTCGTTTTCGGACGGCGGCAAGTTCTTCAGTCCCGAAGAGGCGGTGCGCCGCGCGGCGAACCACATCGACGAGGGGGCGGACATTCTCGACTTCGGCGGTGAATCGACGCGGCCCGGCGCGACGCCGCTCGCGTGGGACGAGGAGTGGGCGCGGCTGGAGCCGGTGCTGGGCGAAGTCAAGGCGCTGAAGGGAAAGGGAAAGAGGGGAGCAGGAAAAAGGAAAAAGGAAGAAGGAAAAGGTGATGAGGAAGTTCAGATTTCCGTCGACACCTACCATCCCGAGACGGCGGCGCGGGCGATTGAGGCGGGGGCGACAATCATCAACTGCGTCTACGTGCAGCCGATTCCCGACATGATCAAGCTGCTGGACGTCTATCCCGACGTCGAACTTGTCCTGCCCGTGCGCGGCGAAGCGGATCTCGCGCCGTACCGGGCGTATCTGCCGCGCCTCTATCTCGATCCGATGATTGGCTTCGACACGACGCGCGAGGAGGATCTGCGGCTGTTGCGGGCCACGTCCGAACTCGCGAAGCTGGGGCGCGTTCTCGTGGGCGCGAGTCGAAAGCGCATCGTGAAGAAGCTCACGGGCACGAAGGTGCCGGGCAAGGATCTCGCGGGGAACCTGGCGATTGCGCTGTGGGCAGCGCAGGGCGGCGCGTCCGTCGTGCGCGTCCATGACGTGCGCGAGACCGTGCAGGCGCTGAAGGTGTGGGAGGCCCTGTCGGAGACGTCCGCATGAGGCTCTTTGACACGCATTGCCATTTCGACGCGCAGGATCCGGCGGCGATTGCCGCGATTCTCGCGCGCGCCAAGGCGGCGGGCGTCGAGAAGCTGATGGCCGTCGGGGGCAGCCGCGAGATGAATGAGGCGGCCTGCGCGGCGGCGGCCTACGGCGTTCAACACGGAGAAAACGGAGGCGGAGAGGCACGGAGCGACCTGCCGACGGTCGTGACGGCGTTTGGCTACGACATGGACGGCGTCGATTGGGAGCGTCCGACGGAGTTCATTGATGCGCTGATTCGCTCATTCGACGCGTTAACGCATTCTCCCACGGCCATTGGCGAGATTGGCCTTGACTATCATTACTACGGCCCCGAGACGCGCGCGGCGCAGATGAAGCTCTTCGCCGCGCAACTGGAGGAGGCGCATCGGCGCAACCTGCCGGTCGTTGTCCACACGCGCGAGGCGGCGGCGGACACGCTCGCGCTCCTGAAGGAGATTCCGTCGCGCGGCATCATCCACTGCTTCACGGGCACGACGGACGAGGCTCGGGCGTATCTCGACCTTGGGTTTTCCATCTCGTTTTCGGGCATCGTCACGTTCAAGCGCGCGGACAACGTGCGGGAGGCGGCGCGTTACGTGCCGGACGACCGAATCCTCATCGAGACGGACGCGCCGTTCCTTGCGCCCGTGCCGATGCGTGGACATCCGAACGAGTCGGCGTTCATTCGCCACACGTGCGCGTTTCTTGCGAACCTGCGCGGCCGGACGGCGGACGATTTTGCCGACCTGACCTTCGCCAACGCGGAGAAGGCGCTCTCGTTTGCGGAGGCGAGGCAACATATGGTATAATTTTCGCATTTATCTGTCCAAGTTTCAGAAAGGCTGATTGATGAAAATTGTTGTTGCTTCCGACCATGGCGGGTTTGAGCTCAAGGGCCATCTCGTGCGGGCGCTCGGCGCCGGCCACGAGGTCATCGACCTGGGGCCGGCCGACCGTGCGAGCTGTGATTTCCCGGATTACGCGATTTCCGTTGCGCAGGCGGTCGCCTCGGGTTCGGCCGATTTCGGCATCCTGATCTGCCGCACGGGCCTCGGCATGTCGATGGCCGCGAACCGCTTCCAGAACGTCCGCGCCGCGATCTGCCCGACGACGGAGGCCGCGACGCTCGCGCGCCAGCACAACGGCGCGAACGTCCTCTGCCTCGGCGCCGACACGGTTTCGGGCGACTACGCCGTGGAGATCGCGAAGACGTTTCTCGCGACGCCGGTCGACAACGACGCGCGCCATGTGCGCCGCCGCTGGAAGCTGGAGCGCGCCGCGCGTCTCTCCGACTGCTCGGGGCTGATGAAGGACGACCCGGAGGTCTTCGCCGCGATTGAGGCGCAGACGAAGCAGGAGGACGCGGAGATCAACCTCATCGCGTCCGAGAACACGTCGTCGCGCGCGTGCCGCGAGGCGGCGGGCTCGGTGCTGATGAACAAGTACGCCGAGGGCTATCCGGGCAAGCGCTGGTATTCGGGGTGCCTGCCGGTCGACGCGGCGGAGGAGCTTGCGCGCACGCGCGCCTGCCGGCTCTTCGGCGCGGAGCACGCGAACGTGCAGCCGCACTGCGGCTCGGCGGCGAACATGGCCGTCTACTTCGCGACGATCAAGCCGGGCGACACGATCATGTCGATGGCGCTCGATCAGGGCGGCCACCTCTCGCACGGCTCGCCCGTCAACTTCTCCGGCAAGATCTACCACATCGTGCCCTACACGGTCGACCCGAAGACGGAGCGGCTCGACTACGACGCGCTGGAGCGGCAGGCGCTGGAGGTGAAGCCGAAGATCCTCCTCACGGGGGCCTCGGCGTATCCGCGCGCGATCGACTTCAGGCGCATCCGCGAGATCTGCGACAAGGTCGGCTGCATCATGATGGTCGACATGGCGCACATCGCCGGCCTCGTCGCGGGCGGCGCGCACGAGTCGCCCGTCCCGTATGCCGACTTCGTGACGTCGACGACGCACAAGACGCTCGGCGGCCCGCGCGGCGGCCTCGTGCTCTGCAAGGAGAAGTGGGCGAAGGCGCTCGACAGCGCGGTCTTCCCCGGCATGCAGGGCGGCCCGCTGGAGAACATCATCGCGGCGAAGGCGGTCGTCTTCCGCGAGTGGATGAGCGAGGCGAAGAAGGGCTACGCGCAGCAGGTCGTGAAGAACTGCCAGGTCATGTGCAAGACCGTGCAGGACCGCGGCTACCGCATCGTCTCGGGCGGGACGGACAACCACCTCTTCCTCGTGGACGTCAAGACCTCGAAGGGCATCACGGGCAAGGCGGCGGCGGCGGCCCTCGACGCGGCGGGCATCATCGTCAACAAGAACACGATCCCGTTCGACACCGAGAGCCCGTTCAGGACGTCGGGCATCCGCGTCGGCACGGCGTCGGCGACGACGCGCGGCATGAGGGAGCCGGAGATGATTAAGATCGGCACGTGGATTGCGGACGTCCTCGACGACATCGCGAATGTGCAGGTGCAGGCGCGCGTCAAGCGCGAGGCCGCCGAACTCGTCGCGAACTTCCCGGTGCCCTGATCGAAATGGTGTCCACGAATTTTCACGAATGAACACGAATTTGAATTTGTGGGAATTCGTGGAGATTCGTGGATGAAAAGGATAAGGTCGTATGGCCAAAGTCGCAGTAGTCGGGGTCGTGGGGCGGACGAACGCGGGGAAGTCCACGCTCGTCAACGCCCTTGTCGGCGAAAAGGTCTCGATCGTCTCGCCCGTCGAGCAGACGACGCGCAACACCGTGCGCGGCATCGTCGCCGACGCGCGCGGGCAGCTCGTGCTGCTGGACACGCCCGGCCTGCACAAGGCGGTTGGCCAGCTCGGTCGGCTCCTGAACCGCATGGCGCGGCGGAGCGCGGCGGGGACGGACGTGACGTGCGTCGTCTTCGACGCCTCCGAGGAGCCGCAGCTGGAGGACATCGGCTGGATGCAGCGGCTCGCGAAGGAGCGGCCCGAAAAGATCGTCTTCGTGCTCAACAAGGCCGACAAGGCCCCGTTCTACGAGACGATGTACCGAGATGCGTGGAAGGAGGCCGAGGAGAATAGTCGAATAGCCGAATTGTCGAATGGTCGAAACGACGAATGTGCCGGCGAGACGCAAGTCGATCATTCGAGTATTCGCAATTCGACGATTTCTCCCGTCTGGGTCAAGTCCATCGCCTCGACGCCGGGTGGCGCGAAGGGCGTGCTGGACGCGCTCTTCGACTTGGCCGAGGAAGGCGAGAAGCTGTTCGACGACGAGATCGTGACGGACTATCCGCGCAAGCTGACGATCGCCGACTCGATCCGCGAAAAGTATCTCGCGAAGTTGCATCAGGAACTGCCGCACGAGTTGGGCGTCGTCGTCCGCAAGATCCAGGAGGTGCGCGAGAAGGGCGCGCCGACGTGGGAGGTCGAGGCGGCACTGCTCGTCAACCGCGCGAGCCAGAAGCCGATCGTGATCGGCAAGGGTGCGGCGACGATCAAGTACGTGCGCAAGTGTTCCGAACGCGAACTGTCAGACCTCTTCGGCGTGAAGGTGAAGCTCGACCTGTGGGTGCGCGTCGAGCCGAACTGGATGAAGAACGAGCGTTTGCTCGCCGAGATGGGGTATTTGGGAGAGTTGGTTTGACGGTCTTGTTCGCCCTGCTAGTCCCGTTCGTCGCCGCCTTCGCGGCGACGGCGCCAGACGATCTCGACGTCGCGCGGCAGGCGTTGCGCGACGGCCTCTGGGACGTTGCGCGTGCGCATGCGGAACAGGCGGGCGAAGGGGACGCGTCGCGGCTCATCCGACTGGAGAGCTGGGCGGCCGAGGACAAGTGGGACGCGGTCTCGAACGCCTTGGAACGCTGGCCGGACGCGCAGGGCCCGGCGTTCGACTACTACCGCGCCGTCGTGCGCGGCGACCACGCCGCCGCCGCGCGGCTTCTCGCGGCGGGCGGCTCGCCGGAGGGGGCCGTCCAGGCCCTTCTGTACGAGGCGGATGCCCTTGCGCGCGCGGGCGAGGAGGCGGGCGCACAGACCCTTTGGCGCGCCGTCTGCGCGCAGACGAACGTTCCGCCGTGCGCATTCGCGGTCGCGGCGGCGAACCTGATGGAGCCCGAACTGCTGCGGCGCGCGCTGTCCGAGGCGGACGCGGCGGCGGCGCGGCGCGCGCTGACGCTGCGGCTCGGGCAGGCCCTGTTGGCGGCGTCCGGGACGGCGGCGGAGGGTGCCGCGCTGATTCGCGCGGTCGTCAAGGACGCGCCGGACACGCTGGGCGCGCGGGACGCATTCCTGTCCGTCGCGGATGCGACGCTCGCGGCCGAGCAGTGGCAAGCGGCACAGGCACTTTACGCCGAAGCGGTGGAGATCTGGCCGGACGCCGCCCGGCTGGGGGCCGTGCAGGAGGGGCTTGGCTGGTCGCTCGCGCACCTCGGTCGACTCGACGAGGCGCTGGAGGCCTTTGTGCGGGCCGAGCAAGTCGCCGAAACGGATGACGCGCGGGCGACGGCCGCGCTCAAGCAGAGTGACGTTCTCCTGTCGCTCGGTCGGTTTGACGAGGCGTTGGTGCAGGCGCGTCAGGCGCTGAAGAAGTATCCGAAGACGTCGGCGTCCGCGTCGATCGAAAATGCGGTTCGGGTGCGCGAACGGGAGGCCCTCGGACGCGGCTTCTACCGCACCTACCGCTTCGCCGAGGCGCGCGCGGCGTTTCGCCAAGTCGCGGCGGACGATCCGGCGCGTGCGCCGCGCATGCGCTTCTTCGAGGCCCTCTGCCTCTACGGCGCCGGCGAGGATGAGGAGGCCGAGCGCGTGGCGGAGGGGTTGCTCGCCGACAAGACCGACCCGCATGTCCGGGCGGACGTCCTCCTCTGGCTGGCGAAGTTCAAGTACAACCGCCGCGACTGGCGCGCGTCCGGGCGACTGTTCCTTTCGGCGTCCGACGTGCCGGGCCTCTCGCCGGAGAAGGCGGCGGACGCGCTCCTGTGGGCGGCGCGCGCGGCATTTGCCGAAAATGACTACACGTCGGTGATTCAGCTGACGACGCGGCTCGTGGAGCGTTTCCCGTCTTCGCCCGTGCGCCTGCCCGCGCTGCTCCTGCAGGGCGAGACGCTGAACGAGCAGGCGCGCTTCGACGAGGCGGTGCTCGTCTTCGAGCGGGTTGCGGCGGCGGCCGACGTGACGGCGGCCGACCGTGCGCGCGCCCGTCTTCTCAAGGCGGACGCGCTCTTCGCAATGGGGGCGGACAATCCCGCCCGCTACACGGCGGCGCTGGAGGCCTACCGCGCGATTCTCTTCGGCGGCGCGCTCTCGCCGAGCGCGAAGCTCGTCATCTCGTTCAAGATCGCCCGCGCGCTGGAGAAGCTTCGGCGCCTTGACGAGGCGATGGATCAGTATTACACGCAGGTCGTCCTCGCCTACCGGCGGGAGCGGCTCGGCCATGTGCGGCTCGATGACGAGGCGCGCGCGGCGTTTTCCAAGGCGGCGTTTCGGCTGGCGGACGAGTTCGAGGGGCGCGGCAAGGGCCATCAGGCCGTCGCCGTCCTCGACCTGGTCGCGACGAGCGACAGTCCGGCGGCCGAAGAGGCTCGCAAGCGCATCCGTCGCCTGACGGAGAAAGGGGGATTCCTGTGAGTTTTGTCGGCGGTTCCGTGTTCGGGCTTCTGCTCGTCCTGGCGGTCGTGTCCGTCTATGTCTTCTTCGAGCGGTTCTTCGACCTGCGCCGGGCGCAGGTCGACTACGCGGACTTCCTCAAGGGCGTGATCAACGTCCTGGATCGCGGCAGCCGGGAGGAGGCGCTGTCGATCTGCGAGGATGTGGTCGCGCCCGTGTCGTCTGTCGTCGCGACGGCGATTCGCCACCAGCGCGGGTCGGCACGCGTCCTGCGCGAGGCCGTCGACTCCCAGGGGCGCGCCGAGGTCGGCCGCCTCGACCGACGGCTGGCGGTGCTGGCGATCATCGCGCAGACGGCGCCGCTCCTCGGCCTCCTCGGCACGGTGATCGGCTTCGTGCGCACGGTTCAGGCGGCGAACGCGGACGCGCTCGTCTCGCGCGTCGCGCTGCTGGACGGCGCGATGGAGGCGCTCGTCGCGGCGGCGTTCGGCCTCGCGGTCGCGATTCTCGCGTCCGTGATGTATTCCTTCCTGCGCGTCCGGCTTGACCGCATCGTCGTCGAGCTTGAGGCGGCGGCGAGCCAGATCATCGGCTACATCTCCACGCAGAAGGAGAAGGAGGCGATGCGCGAGAAGGAGAAGGCGAAGTGAGCCCCTGGGGATGGACGCCTGAGCGGTCGCTTGGAATCTGGCGGCACGGCGCGGCCTGGCTGAAGCCGATCGTCGCGGCCGCGCCGTATCTCACGGTCGGGCTGCTGCTGTTGCAGCTCCGCGTCGTTTCCGGCACGCTCACGGCGGCCGAGGGCACGCTCTTCGACCTGCCGGCGGCGGTGTCGGGAGACGCCGTCGGCGAGTCGCCGGTTGCGCTGATGATGCCGATGCCGCGCGAGACGCTCGTCTTCTTCGACGACACGCGCTACCTGATGGGCGAGGACGCCTCGCGGCGCGCGCTGGGCGAGCAGTTGGCGGAGCGCTTCGCGCGCCGCGCGGAGAAGACCCTGCTCGTGCTGGCGGATCGGCGCGTCGCCGGGGGCGAGCTGATGCGCCTCGCGGCGCTCGCGCGGGCAAACGGCGTCGCGCGCGTCCTGTTCGCCGAGAAGCGCGCGGAGAACGGCGAATGAGGCGTGTGCGAAGCGAGATGCTCTCCCTCCTGACGGCGTTGGCGCTGCCGGTCACCGTCTTCTGCCTCCTCCCCTATTCGGCGTTGCGGCGCACGCCGCAGCCACAGCTGTCGCAGGGGACGGCGCGGCCGTTTGCGGCGTTCGTGAGCCTGACGCCGGACGAGGAGGCGCAGGCGATGCGCCGGGCGAAGTCCACCGGTTCCGGCGAGCCGGCGGATGCGGCGATTCGACCGGACGATCTCGTCTTGCGCGAGTTGCCGGACGACCCGCCGACACCGCTCGTCCGGCTTTCCGACCGCACACGCCCGCCGACACCCCGGCGGATGGACTGGCGTCTGCCGCCCTACCTGCCGACGTGCGCCGCGCCGGCTCCGGCGGTCATCCCGGTCGAACAGGATGAGGCGCCGCCGTTCGGCTTCTCGAAAGAGCAGCTTCTGAAGCTGGATTGATTGGATTTGACGACAACGACAAACGACAAAAGGACAAATCCCCGAAAGGAAACTCAGACATGACGCAGAAACAGGTTCTCCAGGCATTCAAGGACACGGGTGCGCTCTTGGAAGGGCACTTCGAGCTTCGCTCCAAGCTGCACTCCAACCGCTACTTCCAGTGCGCGAACGTTCTGCGCTATCCGCGCATCGCCGAAAAGCTCTGCCGCGAGGTGACGCGGCAGGCCGTCCGGAGCGGCAAGCTCGGTTCGCGGATCGACGGCGTGATCTCGCCGGCCGTCGGCGGCATCCTCGTCGGGCACGAGGTCGCGCGCGAGCTGAACGTGAAGTGCGTCTTCGCCGAGAAGGTGCCGGGCGAGGGCGTGGACGCGACGGGCAAGCCGAACACGGTCTTGGCGATGCGCCGCTTCACGCTGAAGAAGGGCGAGCGCTACGTCGTCGCGGAAGATGTCGTGACTAAGGGCGGGCGCGTGCAGGAGACGATCGACCTCGTCAAGGCCGCCGGCGCGAAGGTCGCGGGCGTCGTCCTGCTCGTGGACCGTTCGGGCGGCAAGGTCAAGTTCGGCCGCATCCCGATGTTCTCGCTCATGCAGATGACGCCCGAGACGTGGACGGCCGAGACGTGCCCGATGTGCAAGGCGGGCTCGAAGCCCGTCCACCCCGGCTCGTAAGGCTGGCGGACGTCAGCGTCGGGTGAACCCCGAGGCCGCCTGTGGCGTTTCACCAAGTGATGAAACGCCTTTTTTTATCTTCCTGTGCGGTCTCCTTTCTGACCCTGACGGCTTCGGCCTTCAGCGGCAAGACCCTCTACCATTACGTCGCCTACCATGCGGCCTTCTGGCCGAAGGCGCTGCCGGCGACGGCCGAGAACTATCCGAAAGTCGCGCTTGCGGGCCTTGATTCGCTGAAGTTCGACACGCTCGTGTTCGCGCCGACGTTCGGGTTCGGGTCGATGGCCGCGAAGCTCAGTTCGGCCGACTTCCCGACCGTGCAGCCGGCGTCTGACTCCAAGTGGCTCGCGGCCTACCGCAACGCGATGCCCGAACTCGCGCAGAAGGGAATCGATCCGCTGGCGGAGACGGTCAAGTGGTGCCGCAAGAACAAGAAGGAGGCGGTCGTCGCGCTGCCGGTCAACCTGCTGATCCATGGGGCGCGTCCGGGCGGGGCGCGGAACACGCCCGGCTCGTGGTATTCCTACCTGTGGCCGTCGTTCAAGACCAAGAACCCCGACGCGCTGATGAGCCCCGACGGAAAGACGGGGACGCCGCACGCCAATCCCGTTGCCGTCGACTACGGCAGCGCGAAGGTGCGCGACAAGTTCGCGGCTATCGCGTGCGAGATCGCCGGCAAGTATGACATCGATGGGCTGATGGTCGACTTCATGATGAATCCGACGCTCTTCCGCAGCGTGGCGATGGGCGGCAAGGCCGAGCCGAAGGAGGTCGAGGCGCTGACGCAGATGATGCAGAAGATCGGCGCGGCGTGCAAGGGCGCGGCGACGCGGCTAGGGCATCCCGTCGCGTTCTGCGCGCGTGTGCCCGATTCCGTCGGGTTCTGCAAGGACATCGGCATCAACCTGCAGGGGTGGTTCGACGCGAAGCTTTTGGACGCGGTCGTGCTGGGCGGTGGCTTTCAGCTGAACCGCTGGAACGTGACGGGCGACCTCGCGCGCAAGGCCGGCATTCCCTTCTACGTCTCGTTCGTCGGAAGCGGCATCTATGTCGGCAACGACTCGGGCTATGCGGGCGACGACGAGCGCCTGCCGCGCCAGAGCCGGCCGACCTACGCGGCGCGGATTGCGGACGCGCTTCTCTGCCAGGCGTCCGGCTGCATGTACACGATGGCGCTGCACCACGAGATCGGATGGATTTCGCACGGGGCGGTCGCGCCCTTTGACGCGGCGGCGAACCGGCGGGCGGACAAGCGGTATTTCGTCTGCTACACGAACGACCGCGCGGCCGGCAACGTGCTGAAGGACGGCACGAAGTACGTCGGCGTCGAGTCGCTGCTCTCGAACAGCCCGATCGCCCTCACGAAGGGCGTCGCGAAGTACCACGTGAACGTCTGGGACGACGCGGCCGCGCTGAAGGGCGAGGGCGGCGGCGCGCCGAAGGCGACGCTTATCACGGAAGTCTCGATTCCGAGCGGCATGGAGACGGTCGTCACGTTCAACGGCAAGGAGTTGAAGCCGTTCAAGAAGCGGGCGGGCACACAGCTCTACGAGATTCCGCAGGGGTTGCTGCGTCCTGGCGCGAACGAGGTGACCGTCAAGGCGAAGGGCAAGAACCGGCGCGGCGAAATCGCGAAGCTCGGCAACATCGCCGTCGAGCTGGCGTATCCGAAGAAGGAGGGCGGGAAATGAACGATGAGAATCGCGAACCGACCGTCGACGAGGTGATCGAGGACCATCTCGCGGAGCTGGAGGCGGCGTACGCCGAAGTCGGCTACTTCCAGCGGCTCGCCCGTATGGTTCGGGGGCTTGGAAAACCGCGCGCCTCGGCGGAGTACAAGCTGGCGCGCACGGAGCTTCAGCGGCTCGCCGCGCCGATCGTCGCCGTGGTCGCCCCCGTCGTCTTTGTCATTGTCCTTTGTGTGATGACGGACATCACGGGGCAGGCGAAGCGGACGATTCAGATTGACGTCGCCCGGACGCAGGACGAGGAGACGCCGTTGGAGGACGAGGGCGAGCAGACGGAGATCGAGACGCCCGACGAGATGGACGTCGAGATCACGGTCGACACGCCGACTGACGTGCCGACGCAGGTGACGGACGTCGTGACGCCGAGCGCGACGGCCTCGACCGCCGAGCAGTCGCTGCGCCCGCCCGATCCGACGTCCGTCTCGCTCGTCAAGTCGCCGATGACGATGAAGTCGATCTACGGCGAGACGCGCAGCGCGGCGTCGCGCGTCGAGGCGCTTCGCAAGTACGGCGGCGACCGGCGCACGGAGGAGTCCGTCGTCAATGCCCTGCGGTGGCTGAAGACCCAGCAGCGGCCCGACGGCAGCTGGGCGGGCTCGACGGGGGCGGACCGTCAGGGCGTGACGGGCCTTGTCCTGCTGACGTTCCTCGCCCATGGCGAGAAGAGCGGCGGCGGCGAGTTCGGCGGGTGCGTCTCAAAGGGGCTCGAATGGCTGATGTCGCGGCGCGAGAGCCTCGACCCGGTCGGCACGCACGCGCTCGCGGAGGCCTACGGCTTCCTCAAGAACCCGAACCTCAAGGCGGCGGCGACGCGGGCCGTGCAGGTGATGGCGGATCAGCTCTGCGCGACGACGTGGGGGCCGGACGAGGAAAAGGGCGTGAACACGCGGCCGCAGCTGCTGCGCATGGCGTTCCAGACGATGGCGCTCAAGTCCGCGCAGATGAGCGGCATCGAGCCAAAGAACCTGTCGGCGGCGCTGGCGAAGCTGAAGGAGGGCTTCCTGATCCAGGGCAACCAAAAGGACGGTGGCTTTTCGAGCGACTACTACGGGCCGCCGCGCGCGGGCTATCGGCGGACGGGCATCTGGCACTTCATGGTCGGCGTCGTCGGCCTCCAGTACCTCGGCTTCGGCGACCTGCCGATCGTCGAGAAGACGATGAAGATCCTCGACGACGACTGGGAGCTGCCGACGCTCGGCTCGATTGACAGCTCGTGCTGTCCCGTGCGCGGCAACTACTGGGCGACGATGGTGTTCTTCAACGGCGGCGGCAAGCGGTGGCAGAACTGGAACCGTCACATGATCGACATCTACTACAACGGCCAGACGGTCAAGAAGGGGGCCTACGTCGACACGAAGGGCGAGAGGCGCAACCTCGGCTACTGGACGTGCGAGGACATGCACGTCGGCTCGCAGCCGGTCGCGCCGACGTGCTGGGTCGCGCTCCAGCTGATGGTCTACTACCGCTATCTTCCGACCTCCTCGAAGAAGGCGCGCGGCATCACGGCAAAGCCGACGGTGAAGGAAGACGCGAAGCCGGCGGTCGTCGACAAGACCGTCGAGGTCGAAGTCGACATCTGACGCGCGTCACCGCGCCGGCTTCGCGTGCCCGTGGGTCGGCGCGCGCGCGGCGAGACTGCGGCGGTACTCGCGCATCGTGAGGCCGTAGGTCTTGCGGAAGAGGCGCGCGGCGTAGTCGGCGTTGGGAAAGCCGCACGCGGCGGTGATCGCGCTGATCTTGAGCTGGGTCGTTCGCAGTTTCTGGCGCACGGCCTTCAGCTTGGCGCGCGCGAGGGCGTCGGAAAGCGTCCGACAGCCGAACTCTCGGAACCGCTGGCTGACGAGGGCTTGCGAGACGCCGAGGTGCGCGACCACGTCGCGGGCGCGGATGCCGCTCGTCGCCTGCCGCTCGACGAACGCCATCGCCCGCTCGATCAGATGCGCGGCCGGCGCGATGGGCGCCGTGCTCTCGCGCTCGACGATCTCGGCGTCCTTCAGCTTGATGACCTGCCGTTCGGCGCGCGCGTCGTCCATCAGCCGGGCGAGCGCCATCGCGGCGACCTCGCCCTTGCGGACCTGGCTGGTGGAGAGGCTCGTCAGCGTCGGACGCGAGAAGTCGCAGAAGACGGGGTCATCGTCCACGCCGAGGACCTGCACGTGCTTGGGGACGGACAGGCTCGCGCCGTCGCAGGCCTGGAGCGTCTGCGCGCCGCGCTGGTCGTAGGCGGCCATGACGGCCACGGGCTTGGGCAGGGCGGCGAGCGCGGCCCGCAGGTAGGCGAGATCCTCCAGAGAGCCCGCCGCATGCGGCGAGTCGATGAGGACGGGTTCGCCGCCGTGCGCGGCGAGGGCGTCCCGGAACCCCTCAAACCGCTGCCGCGCCCATACGGTCGCCGGCGAGGACATGACGAAAGCGAACGCGCGGAACGTCCCGAGCGACAGGAAGTGCTGCGCCGCGCGTTGGCCGAGCCCGCGCTCGTCGCTGCCGACGAACGCGACCCGCGTCCGCGCCGGCAGCTCGTCGCCCGTGGCGCCGAGAAGGGCGAGCGGCATCGTCTGCGCGCACAGCAGGCGCGCGGCCTCCGGGTCGTGCGGCGGCACGGTGAGGATGCCGTCGTAGCGGTCGCGCACGGCTTTCGCCAGCGTCGCCGCGTCGAAGTCGTAGAAGTTCTCGGCGACGGTGGCGCGCCAACCGGGCGCGTGGCGCAGGTAGCGGGCGACGCCCGTCAGGAACTGGCGGTTGGACGAATAGTTGAGGCGAAAGGCCAGAAGAACGCGCTTGATTTTCGACATGATGCGGACAGTATAGCAAAAAAGTCGGAAAAGTGTTGGCGCACAAGTCGTTTCGCTTTTGCTATACTTCCCGTGACATGAAAAGACTGGACTATCGCTGGGCGGCCTTGGGCCTTTTGTGGGTCGCCTACTTCCTCTTGCAGGGGACGCGGCAGATCTACGGGGCCACGCTGCCGCAGATCCGCGCGGACTTTGGCGTCGACGACCTCCGGATGGGGATGGTCGCGTCCGCCTTCTTCTTCGCCTACGCGGCGGTCGTGCCGCTGGGCGGGTTTGCGGCCGACCTCTTCCGCCGCAAGGGCGTGATCGTGCTGGGCGCGGCGCTCTTCGTCTCCGGCGTCTTCCTCGCGTCCTTCGCCTCGTCGATCGGGCTCCTGATCCTGACCTACGGCGTCCTGAACGGCGTCGGGCAGAGCCTCGTGCCGACCGCGTCGACCTCGGTGATCCAGCAGCTGCACGCCGACTCGCGCGCGACGGCGCTCTCCGTCTACCAGCTCGCGGCCTACGCGGGCATCATCCTCTGCAGCGTCTCGTCGGGCTGGCTCGGCTCGCTCGGGCCGGGCGGCTGGCGGTCGGCGTTCCGGATCTTCGGCGGCTTCGGCATCCTCTGGGTGGTCGTGCTCGTCGTCTTCCTGCGCGACACGCCGCCGGCCGCGTCGCCGACGGCGACGGCCCGGCCTGCGGTCCTCGCCGCGCTGAAGGCGGGGGCACTGGCGATGCTGACCAAGCCCTCCGCCGTCCTGATGACGCTCGCGTTCGGCCTCAGCAACTTCGGCGACATCGGCTTCCGCACGTGGATGCCGACCTTCCTGCAGGAGAGCCGGGGCCTCGCACCGGCATCGGCGGCGTTCCACGCGGTGATCTGGTTCTACGTCGGCGGCTTTCTCGGCATTCTCGCGGGCAGCCGCCTCTCGGACGCTGGACGGCGGCGCGGCTGGATCGGCGCACGGCTCGACTGCAACCTGATTGGGCTTGTCCTCTGCGCACCGCTCGTGTGGCTGGTCGTGCGCACGACGGGCTCGCTCGCCGTGACGGCCGCCGCGCTTGCGGCCTACGGCTTTGTGCATGGATTCTACGACGCGAACTTCATCGCCTCGTTTTACGAGGTGATTGTGCCGCGCTACCGCACGTCCGCCTACGGGCTCTATGCCTGCGGGGCCTTCGCCCTCGGCGCGTGCGCGCCGGTCGTGCTGGGCGCGCTGCGGCAGGCGTTTCCGATGACGACGGCGTTTGCGCTGCTCGGCGGCTTCTACCTTGCGGCGGCGGCGCTGACGCTCGTCGCGCGCACGGTTTTCCTGAAACGGGACTACGAATGGGAGGAACGGTAAGATGACGGACGAATGTTTTGCGGGCAAGGTCGCGGTGCTGACGGGCGCCGCGAGCGGCATGGGGCTGCGGACGGCCGAGCGCTTGGCGGCGGCGGGCGCGAAGGTCGTGATGTGCGATGTCGACGAGCCCCGGCTGCGCCAAGAGGCGGAAAGGCTGACGCGGGACGTGGCGGCGGGCGAAGGCCGCGTACTCGCCTGTCCGAGCGACGTGCGGCGGTATGCGGACGCCGAACGGGCGGCGGCGCTGGCCATCGACCGGTTCGGCACGATCGACCTGCTCATCCCCTTTGCGGGCGGCAACGAGGCGCGCATCTGCGGCACGAGGGGGATTCCGTTTTACGAGCAGCCGGTGGAGACAATCGACTGGGGCATCGACGTGAACCTGCGCGGGCCCGTCTACTTCGCGCGTGCCTGCCTGCCGCACATGGTCGTGGCGAAGAAGGGTGTCATCTGCCTCATCGGCAGCGTGATGGGCGTCGAGGCGGACGCAATCGGGGCGATGTACGGGGCGGCCAAGTCGGCGCTCTTCAACTTCGTCAAGTCGCTTGCGCTCGCGGGCGGGCCGCACGGCGTCCGCGCCGTCTGCGTCTCGCCGGGCCCGGTGCTGACGCGCCCCGGCATGGCGACGATGGCGACCGTGCGCGGCGCGGCGGCGCAGCCGGACGAGCTTGTGAACGTCATCCTCTACCTGTGCAGCGACGCCGCGTCGTTCGTGACGGGCACGAATGTCCTCGTGGACGGCGGCCACCTCTGCATTCCGGCGGCGAGCGTATGAGGGGGCGGTTGGGAAGGCGAGGGGAGTGAGCAGTTGAGAGATGAAACGGTGATGAGGATTTGAAAATGAGAATCATGTGCGGAATTCTTGTGGCCCTGTGCATCGGGGCGTCCGGCGGCGCGGCCTGGGCGGCGGCGGAGCTGCGCGGGCCGCTGCCGATCCTTTCCGTACCGTATCATGATGACGGCGCGCTGGACGTCGAGACGTTGGTCAAGGAGGCGCGGTTCGTCGCGAACGCGGGCGTCGGCGGGTTCATCTGGTGCCAGTCGAACGACGCCATCGACTTGCTGACGCGCGAGGAGAAGATGCGCTCCTTCGCCGCGCTCGCGCGGGCGTTCGAGCAGGCGGACGTCTACGTCATCCTCGGCTGCCAGGGACGCGACACGGACGAGATGGTCGCGCTCGCGACGGAGGTCGAGCGGCTCGCGGCGGCGCATCCGGCGACGAAGCTCGCGATCGCCTGCCGTCCGCCGCACGACGCGCGTTCGCAGGACGACCTCGAACGCTACTACCGGCGGCTCGCCTCGATCGCGCGGCGGCCGGTGATCGTCCAGACTTACTGCTCGGACAAGGTGCCGGTGCCGTCAAGCGACCTGCTGATTCGGCTGGCGCGCGACTATCCGTCGGTTTACGGATGGATCAAGGAGGAGACGGGCGGCGCGGACGCGAATGCGCGGATGCGCGCGGAATGCCGCGCGCCGGAGGTGAAGACCGTCTTCAGCGCGTGGGGCAGCTACGGTTGGCTCGACCAGTACCGCCGCTTCGGGACGCGCGGCGTCATCTCGGAGCGTGCCGCCTACGCCGATCTGCTGATGGCCATCTGGTCGGCGCTGGAGGCCGGGGACGCGGCGCGTGCGGACGACCTCTTCGCGAAGTATCTGCTGATGATGAACCTGCGGGAGACGATGCCGGGCGGGCATCTGCGCGGCTTCAACCTCTACGTGCTGAAGAAGCGCGGCATCTTTCGGAACTTCGTCTCGCGCGACTACGTGACGCCGGGCGACACGTCAGGGAAGTGGAAGCTCGACGTCCGCCGCTTCACGTCCGACGAGATCGCCGAGATTGAAGACCGCCTCTCGCGGCTGGCGCTTTGAGGCGCGGCTTGCGATTAGATGTTCGCAAGCGACAGTTTGGCGAGCGCGGTGGCGAGGTCGCGCTTTTCGGTGGCCTTGTGAAAGAACGTTTCGACTTTCGCTTCATGCGCGCGGCGGTCGAAACGCTTCGCGTCGCGCTTGACCTTGATGAGATAAAAGCACCTGACCCCAGTGATAGGGTTCACGTGGTAGGGTTGAGTTCGGCGTGGTTCGCAAGTCGGCTGATGGCGAGAGTGCCACCGTCTTAACGGCTACTGTGCAATGGCGCGAGTCGGTCGAGGAACTTGGCGCGGTAGAGCACCTTTGCCTCGGACGAGAGGCGGGAGGCCGCGAGAGCCGCTTCCACTTTGATGTGCTGTTCGCGGCACTGCCGCTCCTTCTGCGTCCCCTCGGCAAGGAGTCCGGCGAAGAACGGGAGCAGGGAATCTCGTGTGGACAGCAAAGATGTTTAAGTCTGTGACAGGGCTCCATTGACGTGAAATGAAAAGGCGTGGGACTGGCGTTGACGGCGGGCAAGTGGTTTTGCTATAATCTCGTTCGTTTTCAAACATCTAAATATGCTGAAACTTTCGTTGTTGAAATAACTAAATTGCGCAGAAATTTAGTTGTTGCGAAAACGAATCAATGGAGGGGAAAATGATTGGCACGGAAGAGATGCAGGAAGTCTTGGACACGTCGGATCGCCTTGTTTCGGCGGTGTCGACGAATTTCCACCGCTATTTGAGCGAGGAGATTGACTGGCGCGGTCGCTTGATCTGCATCAAGGGAGCGCGGGGGACAGGAAAGACGACGCTGATGCTACAGCGCATCCGAGAGGCGTTCGGCATCGGCGGAAAGGCCGTCTACATCAGTCTTGACGACCTCTGGTTCTCAAACCATCGCGTCCGGGACGCGGTTGAGTATTTCCACACGCATGGCTATACGCACGTCTTTGTCGATGAGGCGCATCATTTCGGCAAGGACTGGGCGTTGCTGGTCAAGAACCTCTACGACCAGTTCCCTGACTTGAATTTCGTTTACAGCGGGTCGTCGATTCTGCGGATCGAGAATGCGCGTGGTGACCTGTCCCGGCGGCAGGGCGTGTATACTCTGAAAGGGCTCTCTTTTCGCGAGTTCCTTGCATTCGAGGGCGTTGCGCGACTTGCGGCGATCAAGTTGGAGGACATTCTGTCCGACCATCGGACGATTGCGGCGGACGTCGTTTCTTCCGTCAAGGTGTTGCCGCTGTTCGAGCGGTATGTTCGGGAGGGGTTCTATCCTTTCTACCGCGAGCCGGGCGGACTTTACGCCCAGCGGATCTGCGAAGTCGTCAACAAGGTGCTGGAGTCGGACTGGCCAGCCGTGGAGGACGTCTCGGTCGAGACAGTCCGAAAGGCGAAGAAGATGCTGATGGTGCTGGCGTCGAGCGTTCCGCAGCAGCCGAATATGTCCCGGCTCTATCACGAGCTTGAGACGGAGCGCAACACCGGGTTGAAGATACTGGGCGCGTTGGATTGCGGCGGACTGCTCGCGCTCGTCCCGCCCAAGGGCGAGAACCTGAAGAAACTCTCCAAGCCGGAGAAGATTTACTGCGACAACACCAACCTGATGTATGCGCTGACGCCGCGCGCAGACAGGGGGACGGCACGCGAGACGTTCTTTTTCAACCAGATCCGCAAGGATCACGCGGCCGTGTTCTCGGGTCTTGGGGATTTCCTGGTGGACGGCACGTGGCATTTCGAGATCGGCGGCAGCGGCAAGGGCTTCGGGCAGATCAGGGACGTACCGAACAGCTTTGTCGTCAACGATGACGTAGAGCGCGGCCTCGGCAACAAGATTCCGCTGTGGCTGTTCGGACTCCTTTATTGAGCGATGCAATGTCTGTGGTGCAAAGGTGTCGATAAAAAGTGTGCATCAGTTCCTGTCAGTGACGATGTAGCCAGAAAGTCGGAAAAGTGTTGGCGCAAAAGTCGGTTTGATTTTGCTATAATCTCACGTGTTGTTCGGGGGACTCTGTCTCTCGGACGGCACAACCAATACGTCAGACATCATTAACTCAGCAAAGGAGACTAAAACCATGCAGAATCATGAAACTATCGGGGGGAGGGGGGGTAATCTCCTCGGGCGCGCGCTTCGGCTGACAAGCCTGGTGGCCCTGTGTGGCGCATCGGGGGGAGCTTTGGCGAAGACGGTCTCCACGCCCCTCACGCTTACGTCGGACACGGACTGGCGCGGGCAGGGCGTCGTTTCCCTGACGGATGCCGGCTCCATCAACCTCGGCGGCTTTCAGCTCTGGACGGACGGCATCACGGGCGGTGACGATTCGTGGGAAGACGTGACGACGAGTGATGCGTCGAAGGCCTCTTCCTCTGACTGCTTTGCAGGGCCGGCGTCCGTGCTGTTTGACAATGACTTTCGCTACGCGGCCGACCATCGCTTCGGCGCCAACGTCTATCCGTGCACGATTGCCTACGACTTCGGCGAGCCCGTCTGCCTAAACGCCTACAGGCTGCATTACGCGGCATACGAGGGCAAGGATCGGTTTCCCCGCAACTGGACGTTTGAGGGCTCGAACGACAATGAGACCTGGATTGTCGTTGACGCGCACCAAGACGACACCGACTGGGTCAATCCCTGTGTGCGGCTCTTCACGTTTGCCAATGCCACGGCCTTTCGCTACTATCGCCTGAACATTCCGGCGGGCAGCACGCCTGATGGCGCGCTCGAACTCTATCAGATCGAATGCTTCAAAGCTCCGTCGACCTTGGTTGACCGAACCGTGTCGGATGCGAGCCGCGTGACCTCTCCTTCGACTTTCTTCGGCGGGGGCGCGTCCGTGCTGTTCGACAATGTGTTCAGGCATGATGCGACGCATCGTGCCGCGCTTTATGTCACCAACAACGCGCCCTTCGAGGTCACTTACGATTTTGGCGCGTCCGTCTGCGTCAATCGGTATCGGCTGTACTACAACAGCCTCTCCGGCAACGCCAACCGTGCGCCGGGAACGTGGACGCTGGCGGGCTCTGACGACAAGGAGACCTGGACGGTCGTGGACGCGCACACGGCCGACGGCAACTGGTCGTACCCCGACGTGCGCACGTTCGACTGCCGGAATCCGGGTCTCTACCGCTATTACCGGCTTGAAGTGACGGCACCGGTCTTGGGCGACATCATGGAACTCTATCAGGTGGAATACCTTTCAGGCCCGCTGATTACGTCGTTTCCCGCCGACGGGGCCTCGGTGACGGACCTGACCACGGCCGATGCCGCGCGGGCGAGTTCCCCGGCCCTGTATGCCGGAACGGCGGCAACCCTATTCGACAACGAGTTTTCCTACGGCAAGAACCATCGTATCTGCGCGAACAGCTTCCCGGTCTGGTTCGCCTATGATTTCGGTGCAGCGACGTCGGTCAACGGCTACCGGATCCATTTCAACGGTGTCTACGACTGGCGTTCGCCGAAGTCATGGACGTTCGAGGGCACGGACGATCCGGACGGCAGCTGGACCGTGCTGGATCGCCGGACTGACGAGACGAACTGGACACAGGGCGAGGCGCGTTCCTTTACGTTCGCCAATGAACGCAAATACAGGCATTATCGGCTCAACGTCGCGGTGCCCAACAGCAACGGGGAAGAGCGTGTGCTGGAACTCTACCAGCTTGAATTCGGCACGGCGCGCGGCCAGCTGCATGTCACTGTCGAGTCGGGCGTGACGCAGACCAACCGAAGCGTGGCCTTGAGCGGTTCGCTTGACGTCATCAAGGAAGGGGACGGTGCGCTTGTCGCCGCCGTGCCGCAGCAGCGGTTCTTGGGCGACGTCCGCGTCGAGGGCGGTGTCCTTCGCGCAGGCTTGTCCGGCGACGAGGCCGTCTTGGGCCGTCCGGGATTCGGCACTGTGTCCGTTGCCGCAGGGGGTGTCTTCGACATCGGCTCGTTTGGCGGGTGGATGGCCTATCCCGTCCGGCTGGACGGCGGTACGCTGGCTTGCGCGATGCCGTCGGTTCTCGCGCCGACCGTGACGTTCGATTCGATTGCGCTCACGGCGGACTCGTCCCTGGTCGTTCGCGGCCTGCTGACGCTGGGCGACGAAGCGCGAAGCGGGGCAATTGACCTGGGCGGACATCGGCTGACCGTCGATCTCGTCGACGGCGGGTCGCTGAACCTTTCGCTGGCGGAGATCCGAAACGGGAAGATGGCCTTTACCGTTGACGGCGGCCAGGCGGCGAACGGCGTGAAGGTGGCCTCCTGGACGACGCCGCCCGCGCTGACAAAGGCGCGCTACGTCCACGCCAAGCCCGCCGAGGACGGACTCTACGTGCTCGTTCCCGGTCTGCTGTGGGTGCTTCGGTAAGTTCCAGACGGTTGAAAGGATGAACATGACACGAGTCTGCACTGTTGTTTCCGCCCTGCTGTCGCTGATGCCCTGCGCACGTTCGCCGGCACGGGCGGACGCGCCCCTGAATCGCCAGTCCCAGCCAGCGCTGAAGGACGTGCGTCTCGAAGGGCCGTTGGCGGCGAAGACGGATCGCCTGCTGCGGCAGCGCGTGACGGACGACTTCATGCGCCAGACCATCTTCGACGAGGCGCTGCGCGCCTTTGTCGTGCGCGATGACGATCAGCGCCCGTGGGACGGCATGTGGCGCGGCGAGTTCTGGGGGAAGACGATGCTGTCCGCCGCACGTGTCGCCGCCTACGTGGACGATCCGAACCTGAAGGCCGCGCTGGTGTCAGAAGGGCATCGCCTGATGGCGACGGTGGACGCCGACGGGTACATCGGCAGCTATGCAGTCTCGACCAACTGCACGGTCAGCGACGCCCAGATGAAGGCGCACGCCAACAACTGCACGAACTGGAATCTCTGGAACCGCAAGTACGTGATCTGGGGGCTGCTGGCGGCCTACGAGGCGACAGGGGACAGGTCCCTGCTGGACGCGGCCGCGTCCCAGGCGCGACACTTCATCGAAATGGTGCGCCGACACGGCATCTCCCTTGCGGCCACGGGCCATCCGGGGCTGTACGGCATGCCGACGATGAGCATTCTGAAGCCGATGCTGCTCCTGTACGGGAAAACGCGGGAGCCGCTTTTCCTCGCGTTTTCAAGCGAGATCGTGGCGGACTGGGACCGCGCGGACGGGCGGGCGCCGAACTTCTTCCGGAACGCGTCGTCCGGGCGTCCGCTGTACGCCTGGTATCCGCAGCCGGAGATGTGGGCCAAGACCTACGAGATGCTCAGCTGCGTCGACGGGCTGATCGAGCACGCGCGGGTCACGGGCTCCCGCCGGTCGCTGGAGACGGCACGGGCCGTGCGCGACAACCTCGCGCGGCACGAAGTGAATTCGATCGGCGGCCTCGGCATTTCGGACCGTCTATTGGGGGCGGAGACGTTCCCGTTCGCCTCGACGGAGCTGTGCGACGTGATCCACTGGATCCGGCTCAACCTCGACCTCTTTCTGGAGACGGGCGACGACGCGTACATGGACAGCATCGAGTTCAGCTACTTCAACGCCTTCCTGGCTGGCATCTACCGAAGCGGAAGCTGGGCGCCGATCGTCGTCCGGGACGCCGGCCGTCACCGCAACGGCTGGGGCGGGCAGTGCGCCTATGCCTATCACCACTGCTGTCTCGACAATGCGCCGCGTACGGTCATGGACATCGCCTCGGCCGTCGTCACGCAGGAGGCCTCTGGACGCTACCGCGTGAACCTCTACCAGGACGCGACCGTATCGCTCAACGGGACGCGGTTCGTCATTCGCGGGGACTATCCGGCGCAGGGCCGCGTGACGGTTCGCGTGGACGGTCCGGCCGAGGTCGCGTTCCGCAAGCCCGGCTGGTGCCCGAAGCTGGACGTCGTCCGCACGGACGAGGGGACGTCTGCGGTCTACGAACTGACGTTCGACATGAACGCGCGGCTCGTCAACCGGTCGCTTGCCGCGAGCGTCGACACGCCTGCCGGGGCCTTGGCGACGCGCACGTGGGGCGAGGACCGCTACATCTTCCACGTCGATGGCGACCTGCGCGGCTTCGTTCCGACCGAACCGGCGGCGACCGTGTGCTTCGGGCCGCTGGTCTTGGCGAAGTCGGTTCGTCTGGGCGCCTCCGAAGCGGAACTGAGGCGTTCGGAGACGGTCAACAACAAGGGCTACGGCGTTCGCCTGACGCCCATCCGGGCTGCGGACGTCTATGCGCCGTTTGCCGTCGAGCTGTTCAAGGAAGGAGCGCCGGCCGTGCGGACGAAGGCGTGCGCCTACGAGTCGGCGAGCGACGATCCCGTCTTTCGCGGCGGCTACATCTTCACGACGAGGTTCTGACGAAACGAGGTGCTGACATGACGATGAGACTTCCGATTGCCCTGCTGTTCGCCCTTGGCGGCGTCTGTGCGCCTGCGGCCGAGCCGGTCACGCCGTCCTACGCCGAGTCGGCGTTTCCTGCGGCCGCGCGCGCGGCGACGACGACGAACCTGACGGTCGAGGCGATGCGCTGCCGCAGCCGCTCCTGCGCGCTGGACGACCGGATCGCACGCGAGGTCGGCGCGCCGGCGGGCGCGGACGTCGCCGCCGTGCGCATCGGCAAGCGGCGGGAAGTGCGTGACCGCGCGCAGACGTTCGCCGAGGCGAACCTCCGGCGCGGAGGCGCCGACGGGCTGGGCTTCGCCGAACAGGCGCTGGCCGACGTCGAGGAGATCAACCGGCTGCTGGAGGACGAGCTGCGCTTTCGGCGGACGGCGCCGTCCGGGGCCAACCGTCCCGTCGTGCTGAACGTCCGGGACTTCGGCGCGGTCGGCGACGGGAAGGCGGACGATTCGGCGGCCTTTGCGCGCGCGAACGCGGCGCTGGGGCAGCTGGGGGGCGCGCCGACGGTCCTGCGCATCCCGGCCGGCACCTATCGCCTCGTGACGACGCGCATGGCGTGGCCGTTCACGACGGCGGCCGGCGAGTTCAACGAGGATCCGTGGGTGCGGACGGGCTACTGCCTGTTCGACGGCCTGCAGAACTGCCGCATCGAGGGCGACGGGCCGGAGAAAACGCGTCTGCGGTCCGGCTACCGCGGGCAGCAGCTGGCCCTGGTGAACTGCGTCAACTGCACGGTGAAGGGGCTGGAGCTGGCGACCGAGGAAATCCCGTTCCTCGAAGGCGACGTGCTGGCGTACGACCGCGAGACCTTCGCCTGCGACATCCGCCTCAAGCCGGGCACCTTGCGCCCGGACGACCCGAAGTGGCATCCGGTCGGGTTCGAGAAGCAGTTTGGCGTCGAGAGCTTTGGCGTCGAGTTCGACAAGTCGGGCAACCTCATCCGCACCGCCGCGCTGCTGTGCTGGCGGATGGGCGAGAACTACAAGGACCTCGGCGACGGCCGGTGGCGCCTGTTCCTCGACGGGAAGGTCGGGCGAAACCACCTGGACGGCATCGTCATCGGCGGCACGCTCGCGCTGCCGAACCGGACCAACGCCTACGGGGCTTTCGCGTTCCGCTTCTGCACGTTCTGCACGGCGGAGGACGTCTGGGTGCGCACGAGCCGCAGTTCGGCCTTCTGCACGCTGCGGTCGCGCGGCAGCACGTTCGACCGGTGCCGGCTGTTCCCGCTGGACGGACACTCTCTTTCGAGCAATGCGGACGGCTGCTTCTGCGATCCGGGCACGTTCGTGTACCGCTGCTCGTTCGACGCGATGTGCGACGACGGCCTCAACGTGAGAAGCCGCGCGCTGGTGACGGCGCCGGGCCGTTCGCCGAGCGGGACCCTGCACCTGGACAACGGCGTCAATCGCGGCGGGGCGCTTGTCGCCTTTGCGGACCCGAAGACGGGACAGTACCTGGCGAACGCCGCGCTGGCCCAGACGGATGCGGCGGTCTTCCTCTCCAACGGCTGGCGCCGCGTCTCGCGCTTCGGGCGGGTTCTGCCGCCCGGCGTCGCGCAGGGTGCCTACCAGTACGAGCCGCGCCAGTTCGGCGTCGGAACCGTGATCAGCGGCTGCTCGTTCCGCAACGGACGCTGGTCCGGCAGCGTCATCCAGTCGCCGCAGGCGCTGATTGAGGACTGCACGTACGAGGGCGTCCGGAACGAGTGCATTCGCCTCGGGGCGCTGGGGAACTGGCGCGAAGGGCCGCCGCCGTATGCGGTGCGGATCCGCAGCTGCCGGTTCGCCGCGTCGGGCACGGGCGTCGGCTCGTGGATCGAGATGTTTTCGCCGGAGGACGGGACGAAGTCGGCTGTCACGGTCGCGCCCGTACGCGGCGTCGAGATCGAAGGCTGCGCCTTCGCGCGGATGGACGCCGCGCCCGTTTCGCTGAAGCACGCGACGGACGTCCGGCTGGTCGGCAATCGCGTCGACGGCTCGCCGCTGTCGCCGGAGAGGGATGTCGTCCGCCAGACGTCCGAGCGGGTGTCGGTCGTGAAGGCGGAGAGCCTGCCGGCCTTCGGTTTCCGCGCGTTCCTGCTTGACGAGGCGCGGCACTTCTTCGGCAAGGAGAAGGTGAGGCAGTACCTCGACGTGATGCGGCGACACCGCTACAATTACTTCCACTGGCACCTGACCGACGACCAGGGCTGGCGGATCGACGTGCCGGGCTTCCCGGAGCTGGTGCGCAAGGGCGCGAAGCGTCCCGCGACGCCGCTGCGCGGGCAGGACACGAAGCCGGACGGCCGCCCGTATGGCCCGTACTTCTATTCGGAGGCTGACATCCGGGAGGTCGTGGACTACGCGAAGGCGCGCGGCATCGAGGTCATCCCCGAGATCGACATGCCGGGGCATGTCGGCGCGCTCTTGGCCTCGCATCCGGAGTTCGCCTGCGCGCCGGACGCACAGCCGGGGACGCCGCTCGTCCGGTGGGGCGTCTCCCCCGAGGTCCTGTGCGTGGGTAACGAGGCCGTCTACGCTTATCTCGAACGGCTGGTTGCGGCGGTCGCCCGGCTCTTCCCGTGCGACTACTTCCACATCGGCGGCGACGAGTGTCCCCGGACGCGCTGGGAGGCGTGCGACCGGTGCCGAGGCCTGATGGCGCGGGAGGGCATGGGCCAGTCGGCGGAGCTGCAGGCGTACTTCGTCCGCCGGGTCGCGGCGATGGTGGCCCGCTGCGGCAAGAAGGTGATCGGCTGGGACGAGATCCTGGAGGCGGGCGAACTGCCGAAGGGGACCATCGTGCAGAACTGGCGTTCGGCGTCGAACGGCGTGAGCGGCGCGGACATCGTGCGCAAGGCGGCGGAGAAGGGCTGTCGCGTGATCATGTCGCCGCTGAACGCGGCCTACTTCACCCAGCCGACGGGCGAGATCGGCTGCGATCCGTGGCTTTACCGCGAATGGCCGACGAAGCTGAAGCTGACGCTGCCCTCGGCGCGGGTGGCCCGGTTCTCGCCGCTCGACGGGATTCCGCCCGAACTTCACGGCGTGATCCTGGGCGGCGCGTGCTGCGCCTGGTCCGAGGAGATCGATTCGGGCGCGGAGCTTGACTACAAGATCCGCCAGCGCCTTGAGCTGTTCGGCGACGCGCTGTACTACGGTGCTGAGACGCTCTGACCGCTCGCCGCTTTGCAGTCAGGCTTTGACGCAGGGATGCGCATGATTATGGTATACTATCCGTCATGAGATCCGAGCAGATACCCTATGGCGTCAAGGACTTCAAGCGCATTCGACTGGAGGACTTCTACTACGTCGACAAGACCGCGTTCATCCGCAAGATGGAGGCGCGCGCGAACTTCCTCTTCTTCGTGCGCCCGCGCCGGTTCGGGAAGTCGCTCCTCTGCGAGACGCTCAGGTGCTACTACGACGTCGCGGAGAAGGAGAACTTCGACCGGCTCTTCGGCGGGCTCGACATCGGCAAGAACCCGACGGCGAACGCGAGCCGGTATTTCGTCCTCTCGCTCGACTTCTCGCTGGTCGGCAAGTATCCGGGCGACAGCTGGCAGGTGCGCTTCGAGCAGTATCTCGACACGGCGCTCCGCAACCTGATTGACGGACACCGGGAACTCCTCGCGGAGGTCGCCGATGTTGACGCGCTCATCGCGCTGCCGAACGCCGGCGTCAAGTATGACGCGGTCGTTCCGCTTCTGAAGCGTCTCGGCTACGGGCTCTACGTGATCGTCGACGAGTACGACAACTTCACGAACGAGATCGTCTCGACGGCGGGGAAGGTGCCCTACAAGGAGATCACGCACGGCAC
>CAKURH010000011.1 GCA_934675625.1 uncultured Kiritimatiellota bacterium | reverse complement strand
ACCTCTATCTGTGGAACAAAAACCGCGTGATAACCGACCTGATGCACGATTTTCCCTATCTGGAGAGCGTGCAGCTGCGCCGCAGACTGCCGGATGCGCTGGTGCTGACCGTTACCGAGTGCTCGGCGGCGGTGGCCGTCAAAAATGAGGACGGCACGTTTACTTATATCAGCGCGGCGGGCAAGGTGCTCGAGCAGAGCACCTCGGACAGCGGCCTGCCGGTCGTGATCGGCGCAACACTGGATGCTGTCACCACGGGCGGTTTTCTCCAGACAGCCACCGAGGTGCATACGGATGCGGTGCTGGAGATTCTGGAAAATCTGGATGCAGCCGGCCTGCTGGACCGGCTGCGGTTCATCAACGTGCAGGATCTGACCGACATCCGCATCGGCCTCGGCACGCAGTTCGACCTGCGTATCGGCACACTGGATGATCTCGCGTATCGGCTGCGGTTCGCGCAGACCGTCATTGACGAGCGCCTGTCGCCGTCCGATGTTGGCCGTCTGTACTGGGATGCACAGAACCGGCTGCATTTTGTGCCGGATACCGCGGAAAATGTTGCGCGCTCGGGCACGGATCAGGCGCAGAACCCGCCCGCGACCTCGCCGGCGCCGACAGGGAGGTGACGACCCTGGCGGGCTACGCGGGCGTCGTGAACACGGGCGCGCGGGCGACGCTGGTCGTCTCCAACGACGTGGACGAGACGTTCTCGCACGTCATCTCCGGCCCGGTGAAGCTCGTCAAGCGCGGGACGGGCGACCTGGCGCTCGACCGGGAGAACACGTTCACGGGCGGCACGGAGATCCAGCGGGGGCGCCTCGTCGCCGCGAACACGGGCGCGCTCGGCTCGGGCGAGGTCTTCGTCAACAGCGACTGTGCCCTGCCGTTCACCTACGCGAACCAGGCGAACCTTTCGGCGCTCACCGTCGCGTGCGCCACGTTCACGAACGACGTGCGCCTGTCGGCGTGGTCGGCGCCGCTGGCGGCCTACGAGGGTCAGCGCTATGCGAACTACAACGTCCAGGCTTCGCTCGTCGGCGGCACGGTGAACTTCCGGGGCGCGATCACGGGCGGCAGCCTCTCGTTCAACAACGGCACGACGCGGGCGATCAACACGGCCGGGGCGTTCGTCGGTACGCCGACCGTCAACTTCCACGGGCCGGTCGCGCTCGCCGGCACGGTCTACGTGGTCGACCCGAACACGGTCAACTTCCGCGAGCGGGTGGCCTGTGCGCTCCTGACGGGACCGAACTTCTGGTGCCGCCGCGTGAACCTGTGGCCGAAGGGCAACGCGATCCGCGAGGTCTCGCTGGGTGCGGACGCCCTTGCCCTGAACGGCGCGGACACGATTCCCGGCGCGATTGTCTCGGGGACGACGGACTTCCGCGACACGGCCCACAAGGACTTCGACTCGCTCAACTGCGGGGGCTACGACCAGACGATCGACCGCTTCGTTTCCACCCAGGACGGCTGGACGCGCGCCGAGATCTTTCCGCTGCGCTGGTTCTATTACGGTTCTGGTAAAACACCGCGCGTCGTGATGCGCGCGACGGGGGATTCGCGCTGCGACTGGCGTTTCGAGAACGACGTCTCGCTCGTCTGGTGGCCGACGGACGCCGCCCACACGATGACGTGCGCGGCCGACCGCGCCTCGCCGACCACGGGTTCGATCATTGTCTCAAACGGCACGTTCGCGGTGACGGGCGCAACGACCTTCTCGAACGTGACGGCAATCGTCGTCGCGGACGGCGCGACGTTCGCGATGGGCGGCACGGCGGCGGGCGCGTTCAAGTCGGTGACGCGCGTGGCGGTAGGTTCCGGGGCCACGTTCCGGATGGGCCTCGTCGAGGGCTTCACGACGGCGGACCTGACGCTCGACCTCGCGGCGGACGCGACGGTGGTCGTGCCCGACGGGGCGGCGTTCGACGTGGGCGCGATCCTCGTGGACGGCGACGGGCTTCCCGTCGGGACGGCCTACACGGGCGCGGACGGCGTGGACGGCGCGACGAGGATCCCGCAGCTCTCCGGCACGGGCCGGATGAGCCCGCTCGCCGCGCCGCCGCGCGAGAAGGTGCCCGCGACGTGGACGGGCGCGGCGGGGACGACGGATCTTGAGACGACGGCGAACTGGTCGACGGCAGACGTCGCGGGGCTGTTCCAATCCGGCAAGGTCGACGCCACGTTCGCCTCGGGCGGCGCGGTTGCCGTGCCGACGCGGGACGTCCTCTTCCACTCGCTCACGTTCGGCGGCGTGACGCCGTTCACGCTCGGCGCGGAGGGGGACACGGCCGAGGTCGGCATCGGCACGGGCGGCCTCGCGGCCTCGGCGGAGACGGCGGAGGCGACGGTCTTCGCGCCCGTTGGCATCTATGGCCCGCAGACGTGGGCGGTCGGCGCGGGCCACACGCTCACGGTGACGGGCGGCCTCCGCCAGGCGACGGCGAAGCCGACGACGGTCACGAAGACCGGCACGGGCAATCTCAGGCTCTTCGGGCGCGGCGACGCGGGGACGTTCGCGGGCGGCTTCACGGTGAACGGCGCGCTGGAGGCGCACGGGGAGGATCCGTTCGGGCGTCCCGTCGCGGGCGTGAACGGCGCGGTGCGGATTGCGGGGACGGCCAAGGACTACGCCGTCAAGTTCGGAAACTGCCGCATCACCAAGCCGGTGACGGTCACGGGGTATTGCGCTGACAACGCGCCGGTCGGCTACCTCGGTGTCCTGGACGCCTGCACGGCGGAATTCGCCGGACCCGTCGACTTTGCTTCCGATGCCTCTTTCCGCCTGGATCGGTTCAAGGCAAAGGTCGTCTTCTCCGGCGGCGGCACATTCGCGGGCAAGTTCTGCGGCTACCAAGGCGACATCACGATCACGAACAAGCCGCTCGCGGTCAACTTCAGGGACACGCCGTGCGGCACGACGACCGTGCGCTTCTTCGTGGGCGGCAACGCGGTGAACGCCTTCACGCCCCTGTCGTATGCCCACAACGTCGAATTCCACGCGGACGACGCCTTTGCCGGGAACGAGACGGAGTTCCTCGTGAAGTTCCACTGGGGCAACAACCAGTACTACGGTTCCACGATCAACCTGAACGGACACAGCCAGCGCCTCGGCACCCTCCGCTCGTCCGTCGCCCAGCCAAGGGATGCCACGCTGTCGCCGTTCGAGGTCACGCCCACGGGCAACAGCCGGATCACGAGCGACGGGCCGGCGACGCTCTTCGTGAACCAGACGGCGGACGGCGTGATCATCGTGCCGTTCATGGGTCAGGCGGCGCTCGCGAAGGGCGGCCCCGCGACGCTCGTCATGTCCAACACGACCCACACGGCGACGGCGCCGCTCGCGGTGACGGGCGGCACGCTGGAGCTCTTCGACACGAGTTGGCCGAACGCGACGGGCGTGACGGTGGACGCGACGGCGGGGACGGACGCGACGCTGAAGCTGACGGCGGGCCCGGACGCGCGCGAGACGATCTTTCCGAAGAAGATTCCGATTGCGCTCACGGACGGCGCGGGGACGGTCGCGAAGATCGAGATCCCGGCGGGCGTACAGCTGCGCGCGAAGAACCTCACGGTCAACGGGCGGATTCGTTCGGGCGTCTGGGGGTCGAGCGCGTCGGGTGCGCCGAACAAGGATGACGTTCATTTCGCGGGCACAGGCACGGTCTTCGGCTACGGTGGCGGCACGGTACTTATCTTGCGGTAAAACGAATGTCTCACACGGAGGCACGGAGACACGGAGTAAAAGGTAAAGAAGGAGGATAAAAATGATGAAAATGAGAATGAGTGGATTGGTTGCTGTGCTGGCGCTGGGCGTCTGTTCGGCGATGGCGGAGCCGGGCTTCACGATTCGGCTGGACATCGACCTCGACGGCGTGAAGGGCGGTGAACGCCTCTACGAGATTCCCAGTTGCCTCACGCTCGATCTGCGGATGGCGGGGGAAAACCCGAAGCTGAAGACGTATGACACGCGCGACAGCAACTACCTGCCGTTTCGGCTAGCGGACGGGACGTGTCCCGTGCTGGAGGCGCACATGCCGTCCGTCAAGGCGTCGCGCGTCGGCCTGCCGCTCGGCTTCCTCGGCGGCACGGGCGGCGTGCGGCGGGTTGTCCTCAACTACGCGAAAACGCACTTCTCGATCGCCGTGGACGGCCACATGGATGACGACATGCTCCTTCAGCCCTGTCCGCCGGCCGACCCGGCGAAGGCGAAGGTGCTCTCCGCGCGCGTGAAGAAAGCGGACTTCGCGGCGCCGGCCGACCCGGATGCCCTGCCGCTCGTGAAGAATGCACGTCCGATTGCGGGGAGCGTGCAGTACTGGACGCCCGTCGACCACAACGCCTGGGTGGGGGATGTCGCGTTGGGCTTCTTCAAGGGCCGGCTCCACGTCTTCTACCTCTACGACCGACGCCATCATGCCTCGAAGGCATGGAAGGGAGGCCATTTCTTCGCGCACATCTCCTCCGCCGATCTCGTCCACTGGGAGGAACACCCGCACGCCGTGCCGATCGAGAACTGGTGGGAGACGCTGGGGACGGGGACGCCGTTCGAGTACGACGGCAAGCTGCACCTCGCCTACGGCCTCCACACGAGCCGCATCACAAAGGATCCGCAGTACCCGATGGGCGCGACCTACGCCGTCTCGGAGGACGGCATCCACTTCACGCGGTCGAACCGGATCATCCACGAGACGCAGAACCCCACGATCTACAACCGTGCGGACGGGACACTGGGCCTCGTGGCGGGCTACCACGGCATGCGCGGATTCTGGACAAGCCGGGATCTGGACAACTGGAAGGTGTACGACGACAAGGTGCCGACCAAGGGGGACTGTCCCTGTCCGTTTGAGTGGAACGGCCACCACTACCTCTTTCAGGGCTTCAACCAGTTCGCGTACAGCCCGTCCGGCCAGCCGGGCACCTACGTGGACTGGACGAAGAATGGGCTGGCGCCTTACGAGGGGCTGTCCGTCCCAATGGTCGCGTCGTTCACGGGCAACCGCCGCATCCTGGCCGGGTGGCTCAGCCATCGGGACGGCTGGGGTGGCTGGCTCGTCTTCCGCGAGCTGATCCAGTACCCGGACGGTACGCTCGGACAGAAGTGGGTGCCGGAGATTACGCCGCCTGTCGCGCCGCAGACGTTCACGGCGCAGCCGGGCGAACCGTTCCGCCTCGTCTTCCGTCCGGCATCCGGCACGGGCCCCGCGCTCGTCTTTGCGATTGACCCTGCCGCGCGCGAGGCCGCGTTTCACGACGACGTGCCGGAGGTGAAGTGGAGCGTGGCGAACCACGCGGAGAACTTCAAGATCCGCCATCTGCCGAAGTTTGTGTCGCCGTATGCGGTGCGGGTCGTGTCGTACTACGACCGCAAGAGCGAGGATACGATCTTCGACGTGGAGATCGGAGGCGAACGGACGATGATCTGCCGCCGGAAAGGGCGTTTCCGCGCCCCGGAGGTTCCGTGAGAAAGGTTTCCGCCATGCGCAGACTTGTGACGGCTCTGGCGGTGGCGGGCGCGGCGTATGCCGCGTCCGCCGTCGAGATCATCCGGCCGAAGGACGCCAACATCAACTACTACGCGGCCGAGGAGGACACGTGGCAGAGCGACGTGATCTGCCATCCGGGGAAGCAGGATCCGCTCACCTTCGAGCCGAGCGGGGCGGACTTCTTCACGCACGAGTTCGGACGGCCGCTGGACTTCTCGGACGGGCGTGACTGCCTGAAGGAATTCGGCGCGGAGGTGACGGGGGCCTACGTCATCCGCGACGGCGCGCTGGAGATCACGGGCGACGGCACGGGGACGTTCGGCTTCACGTTCAAGGATCTGAGCTTCGGGCAGCAGTGGGGCAACGCGCTCTCCCAGCCGGGCTTTCTCGAAATCGAGCTGGAGCACAGCGCGGTGACGTCCGTCTGGCAGTTCGCGGCGGACAGCCACTGGCATCAGGGGACGCTGAAGCCCCAAGGGCAGATCGTCTCGACGGGCGCGGGGATGCACCGCGTCCTCGGCCGGGCCTTCGACGCGAAGGGCGGGCCCAACTGCCGCCGGATCGGCATTTCCTGTCTGCAGCCGGAGGGGACGGTGCGCGTGCGGCGCATTTCGCTTCGTCCCTTCGGCGCGCACGTCTACTACCGCAAGTGGTTCACGCTCGACTTCCAGCCGGACGAGGCGAAGCTCTCGTACCTGATCGGCTCGCTCGACAACTACGAGCTGAACGTGAACGGACACGACATCGCGCGGCCGACGGGCAACATGCTGTCGGTGGAGGTGATGCACGAGAACGTCGCGCGGTTCCTCTGCAAGGGCGAGAACGTGATCGCGGCGCGCATCCGCTACAACGTGATCTACACGTACATCTGCGGCTTCGAGAACAAGACGCGCCTCCTTCTCGATCTCTTCATGAGCGACCGCACAGGGCGGTGCGCGTTCCTCAAGGCCGACCCGACGTGGAAGACGGCCTACGGCCCCGTGGCGGACGGCTGGCGGGACGTCGGCTTCGACGATTCCGCGTGGCGCGCGGCAGGGCGGAGCGAGAAGTTCGCGCGGCTCACGAACGGCACGCGCGCGGCCGTCGGACTCAATCCGCAGCACATGGGATTTTTGACGACGAAGCCGGTCGGGACGCGCTATCCCGTCTTCGCGGCGGAGGCTTCGCCGCCGCGCCGCTTCGCCGCCCGCTTCCCCGGCGGCCTCTCGAACGCGACGCTCAGGGCAACATTGCGCCACGCCGACACGGGGCGCACGACGCGGCTCGAACCGGTCGAGGCGAAGGCGAAGGACGGCTACCGCCGCTTCGTCTGCACGATTGCCGAGACGCGGCCCGGCCCCTACTTCATCGACTGGCGGCTCACGGCGGACAACGTTGACGAGGCGCGCGAGGACGAGGTGGTGCTGGTCGGGAAGATCGAGCAGGAGATGTTTCCACCCGAGACGTTCGAGCGCGAATTCCGCCAGCGGCTGGATCTCGTCCGCACGATCGACCCCGTGGCCGAGCACGAGATCGGCGAGAACTTCACGAGCGCGGCGGGGAAGAAGGACGCCTACGCGAAGACCAAGGTCGTCGAGAAGGGTGGCCTCCGATACCTCTCCCTGACGTGGGACGGCAAGGGCGGCGGCACGTACGACTGGATGGGCTGGAAGATCGACACGCCCCGCCTCGGCGACGCCTACCACGTTGAGATCGACGTGCCGGACGACGCCGACCGCACGGTGAACGCCTGCATCGTCCATTCCGTGGGTGCGACGTACGACAACTGCCAGCCGCCCATCGGCGGCCAGGCGGAGATCGCGGCGTCGGCGGCCATCACGACGGGCGGCATCCAGAAGCCGTCCGGCGGCGTGAAGACGCTCACGCTCTTCTTCCATGCGGCGAACAAGATCTCCAGCGTCGTCATCGAGCAGCATTTCCAGGGCCAGTCGTCCGCGCCGGCGGCGGTGTGCGCCATCCGCGTCTACCACGTGAAGGGCGGCCACCTCCCCGGCCTCGCGTTGCCGCCGACGAGCCGCCGCATCATGGAGCATCACGAGCGCTTCACGACGTGGCAGGCGCTCGCGTCCTGCGACAACATGGTCGAGCGCGGCCTCTTCCATCCGTGGACCTACCATCGCCACGCCTGGACGCACTGGTATCACGCCGTCGAGCGGAAGATCCGCCAGCTGAGGTTTCAGGGGCAGAACGCCTCCATCGAGGGAATCCTGATGTACGACCAGTCCTGGGCGCCGTCCGACACGTGCCTCAACGCGCCGCATCGCGGACGAGACTTCGACCTGCCGTACCTCATCAGCTGGATGTACGACGCGAACGGCATCGACTGCTACTTCGGGTGGGAGCAGAACCGGCTCCGCTGTTCGCGCACGGGCGGCACGGAGCGTGGCGTCAGCGACCGCAAGATCAGGGCCGGGACGGATCGCGGCATCTACTCGGTCGACACGAACGGCCATCAAGTCGTGTCCTACGCCGACAGCTGCGTGAACTTCCTCGCGAAGGGCGTGCGGGAGGACTCCTACCGCTCGATCCGCGAACTCTACGACCGCTACGCGCGGTACGGACACGTCAAGGGCTTCTTCTACGCGCACGGGTTCTTCTGGACGCCGGGCTTCATGCAGCCGGATCGCGTCCACAACGACCCGCTGATGGTGAGCTACGACGACGACACGATCGACTGCTTCGAGCGCGACACCGGCATCCGCCTCGGCACCGGCACGATGGGCGCCGAACGCTTCCGCCGACGCGGGGAACTGTTGCTCGGCAAGTACCGCGAACGTTTCCTGAAGTGGCGCGTCGAGAAGATGGGTGCATGGTTCAGGGACGTGAAGGACATCCTCTCGTCGGGCGAACATGCGTGGCCGCTCATGCTCTCGCCGAACTTCTCGCACGGTTCCGAGCGCCGCGACCATGACATCGTCCGCCAGATGTACGAGTCGGGCTGGACGCCGACGTACGCGGGGCTGGACAACGTGCAGTATTTTCTGCCGCTGGGGATCAACCCGCTCTGGAAGTGGGGTTCGCCCGACGGCCAGCGGGACTGGAGCGCGTTTCTTGAAAACAAGGAGGTTCAGAAGCTGATCCCGCAGGCAAGTGGCGTCTACGCGGCGTACATGCTCTCGGAGTCGAACCTCTACCAGTTGAAACAGGACGCGCGGTGGTGGTGGCGCGGGAACAGCGCGCTCTGCCGCTACCAGCGTCCGGCGGGTCGCCTCGCGTACCTGCGCGAACGCCAGATCTGCCGCAACCACGTGCCGCAAGCACTCGTCATCGCGGGCATCGACTGCAACCCCTACACGGGTCAGGCGGAGGAATGCCGCCGCTTCGCCGTCGAGTTCTACAAGGGAAAGGTGAGTCCAGAATGATTGCCGCGCTCGCCTTGATCGCCGCCGTTTCGGTGACGGCGCCTGTCCGTCCGTTCGGCCTCACGACGGAGTGGCGGGAGAATCCCGTCGGGATCGACGCGCCGCGTCCGCGCCTGGGCTGGAAGCTGCCGTCCGGGCGGCAGGCGGCCTACGAGCTGGAGATCGACGGCGTGGCGTTCGGCAAGACGGCGGGGGAGGCGCATGTGAACGTGCCGTGGCCGGCGCCACCGCCGGCCTCCTCGCAGCGCGTCGCGTGGCGCGTGCGCACGTGGAACGAACGCGGGGAGGCAACGGACTGGAGCCGCCCCGCGACGTTCGTCGCCGGGGTGATGCGTCCCGAAGACTGGAAGGGCAGGTGGATCGGCCCGGCCGCCTGCACGCAGCCGGACTTCGACTTCGGGGACGCGCAGTGGCTGTGCGCCGACTTGCCGCCCGGTGGGACGGGCGTCACGTTCCGGACGGCCTTCACGTGGGACGGGGCGCGTCCGAACGGACGGCCCGTCCGCCTCGCCCATGCCGCGACGCGCGCGCACGTCGTCCGGGTCAACGGGAAGCTCTTCCACCGGCCGCCGGAGGAGTTCCTCGACTGCCGCTATCCGTATTTCCGCGACCTGACGCCGTTTCTCGTGACGGGCACGAACGTCCTTGAGGCGACGGTGACGGAGGGGCCGGGGAATGTCCGTCTGCTCGCCTCGCCGACGAACGCATACGCCTTTCTCGCCCGCCTCGACTTCGCGGACGGGCGCGTGCTCGTGACGGACGGCGCCTGGACGGGCGGGAGGCCGGTCGGGACGGTGCGCGGGACGGCGTTCGGCCGCACGCTCGTCCTGCGGCGCGAGAACGCCTCCCCGGCCTTCGAGAAGACGTTCCGCGTGAAGCCGGGGCTCGTGCGCGCGACGCTGCACGTGACGGCGCCCGGATTCTACGAGGCGCAGCTGGACGGGCGCAAGGTCGGGGCGAAGGTGCTCGATCCGGCGCCGACCGACTACACGAAGCGCGTGCTCTACTCCACCTACCTGCTCGAAGGGGATTTGCCCGCGGGCGACCATGCGCTGCGCCTCCTGCTCGGGCACGGCTGGTACGACATGCGGTCGCTTGCGGTGTGGAACTTCCGCGAGGCGCCGTGGCGGGATGCGCCGTGTGCCCGCGCGCAGCTGGAGCTCGACTATGCGGACGGCGCGCGGGAGGTCGTGGCGACCGACGGGACCTGGCGGCAGGTGAAGAGCCCCGTCGTCTACGACGACATCCGCGAGGGCGAACTGTACGGGGAGTGGGAGCGGCGCGGGCCGGACTTCGCCGTCCGGGAGATCCGCGCGCGGGAGGTGGCGGGGCCGGCGGGGCGGCTCGCCGCCGAGGCGCAGCCGGGCGCCGAAGTGCACCGGACGCTCCCGCCGTCGTTCATCCGGCCGCAGGGGCCCGGCGCCTGGCGGATCGGGTTTGCCGAAAACCTGTCCGGCTGGATCCGCCTGAAGGTGCGCGGGGCGAAGCGCGGGGACGGCATCCGCATCTGCTACACGCAGGACGCCCACGGGCATGGCGGCACGGACTCGCTCATGCGGCATGGCGCCTCGCAGGACTTCATGCCGTTTGCGCTCGGCTTCCAGACGGATTTCCTCGTCGCCTCGGGCGTGCCGGTCGAGGCGTTCGAGCCGCGTTTCTCCTACAAGGGCTTCCAGTACGTGCAGGTGAGCGGGCTCCGGGAGGCGCCGCGCGCCGAGGACGTCGTGGCGTGCGTCGTGGCGACGGCGTTCCCGGATGCGGGGGACTTCGCCTGTTCCGATGCGAATTTCACGGAGACCGTGCGCATGACCGAGCGCGCCTACGTCGCGAACTTCACGGACGGCGTGCCGACGGACTGCCCGCACCGCGAAAAGCTGGGCTGGCTCTGCGACGCGGCGACGGTGGCCGAGTTCGCGCAGTACCGCTACGAGAACACGGCGGGGTACGAGAAGTGGCTGCGGGACATCGTCGACGCGCAGCTGCCGGACGGGCGCTGCCCCGTGATCGTGCCGTCCAGCGGCTGGGGCGGCCTCGGCTTCGGCCTCGCGGGGCCGACCTGGAACAGCGGCTTCCCGATTCTCGCCTGGACGCTCGTCGCCTACCGGGACGACACGGCGATCGCGCGCGAGACGTTCCCGGCGCTCAGGCGGTATCTCGACTACGAATGGGGACGGTCCGAGAACGGCTATTCCCGCTTCGGCTACTGGGACTGGATTCCCTGGAAGAGCCAGACGCCGCAGGACTACACGGCCACGGCCTACCTGTACCTCTCGCTGGAGCTGGGCGCGCGGCTCGCGCGCGTGGCGGGCGATGCGGAGGCGGAACGGACGCTGGCTTCCCGCGCGGCGACGGCGCACGCGACGTTCAACCGGCGCTTTGCGCGCGGGGGCGGCCTCTACGGCGGGGGGAACGTGACGGAGCAGGCCGTGGCGCTCGCGTTCGGCCTCGTGCCGCCGGCGGATGTCGCGGCGGCGCGGGCCCGGCTCGTCCAGGCGGTCGAGGCGGCCGGGCGCGTCGCCGACGTGGGGCTTCTCGGCGCGAAGCATCTCTTCCGGATGCTCTCCGAGGCCGGCCGGACCGATCTCGCCTACGATCTGCTCACGAACCCCGAAGCCCCGTCGCCGGAACACTGGCGGCGGTGCGGCGGCACGACGCTCTTCGAGAGCTGGCGCGCCGGTTCGGGCAACCATGTCATGTTCGGCGATTTCGCCGGCTGGGCCTACCAGTACCTCGCGGGCATCCGCCTGTCGCCCGGCGCAACGGGGCTCGTCACCTATCCCGATCCGCCGAAGCGTGCGTTCGCACAGGTGCTGCTCGCGCCCGTGCCGATTGCGAAGCTCGACTGGGTGCGGGCGCACGTCGAGACGCCGCACGGACGCCTCGCCGCCGCATGGCGTCGACTGCCAGACAGACGGATCGCCTACGACTTCACCGTACCGCCCGGCGTGGAGGCCGAGGTGTGCGTGCCGGGGCTTCCCGTCCGCACCGTCGGCGCGGGGCGTCTGGAACTCGTCGGACCCGGAAACGTTGACTAAGGGAGATTGAAGATGATCGGACTGACAGGAATTCTTTTGGCCGCCGTTCAAGTGACGGTGGATGTGCAGAACGTCACCGCCGACGTGCCGAAGACGCTCTACGGCATCGGCATGGAGGACGTCAACCACGAGATCTACGGCGGCCTCGACGCACAGCGTCTCTTCGGCGAGAGCTTCGAGGAGCCGACGCGCGGCGGCACGGCGGCAGGGCCGAGCCGCATGTGGTTTCTGACCGAGGCGGAAGCGGGCGGCTGCACCTACTGGCAGACGAACCGTTGGCATAGGGGGCACGCCTCGCAGCAGCTCGTCCCCGGCGGCGGCGTGGTCGCGATCGCCAACCGGGGTCTCAACGGCTGGGGCGTGTCGGTTCGGAAGGGTCGGAAGATGGTCGGCTCTCTCTGGGCCTGGGGACGGGTCGACCGCTTGACGGTCGGGCTTCAGGATCGCGACGGTGCGCGGACGTACGCGGAGACGGATCGGGCGTTAGACAAGGCGACGGACGGTTGGCATAAGTTCGATTTCACGCTCGTGCCCAAGGCGACGGACGCAAAGGCGCAGTTCTTCGTTCGCGCGTCCGGCGCGGGCTCGGTCTGGATTGACGACGCCTACCTCGCGGACGAGCCGACGGACGCATTCGGTCGCCTCGGTTGTCGCGCGGACATCGCGGCGGCGTTCCGTCCGATGGGCGTCACGTTCCTCCGCTGGGGCGGGACGATGGCGAACGCACCCGGCTACCGGCTGCGCAACATGCCCGGTACGGGCGAACGTCCGCCCTACGACGGGTTCTGGTACAAGTGGGCGTCCGGCGGCTTCGGCGTGCGCGAGTTCGTGCGGCTGGCGGCGGAGCTGAGAGTGCCCTGCGCGTTCTCGCTCAGCGCCGACGAGGATGTCGCCGACGCGGTTGCGTTCGCACAGGAGCTGAAGGCATATCGGATTCCGCTCTACGTGCAGATCGGCAACGAGGAGGGCTTGCCGTGGTTCAAGCAGGACACGCCCGACTTCTACCGTGCCTATGTGGAGAAGGTGAAGCGGCTCGTGCCGCCGATGCGCGCGGCCAATCCCGCGCTCAAGTTCGTCTCGGCGGCCTACTGGCGCGATGACGCGCCGGAACTGATGAAGATCGCGTTCGACGGGACGGACGGCCTCGTCGACTACTGGGACGTCCATGTCAGCACGAAGAGCGTGGCGGCCGCGCGGGAGTCGGCACAGGAGCTGAAGCGCGCCCTCGCTCGCCTCCGCGCGTGGAATCCGCAGACGACGATGCGTCTCGCGGTCTTCGAGGAGAACGCGCACCACCACCGCCACGAGCGGGCGCTTGCGCACGTGGCGCTGCTCGCGGGCGTGCGGGAACTTGGCGACGACCTCCTGACGAGCTGCCCGGTGAACGCGCTCCAGCCCGACCTGCAGAACGACAACGGCTGGGATCAGGGGATGGTTTTCTTCACGCCCGACAAGGTGTGGCTGCAGAGCTACGGCTGGGCGCACCAGATGGCGGCGGTGAACCACCGCGATCGGCTCGTCGCATCGACCAGTACCGACACGAACGTCGTCGTCTCGGCGACGCGGGATCGCGACGGCACGTCGTCGGTCGTCCTCCATGTCGTCAACGCCGTCGGCGAACCGAAGCCCCTTGCGCTCGCGGGGCTTGACGGCTACCGCCTCGTGCGCGCGACGACGCTCGCTTCGGACGACCCGAACCTCGACAATCCGGCGCGCGTTCCCGACCGCATCGTCCCGACAGACCTCGCGGCAGCCTTCGCGGCGAATGCGACGCTGCCGCCGTTCTCCTACACCGTGCTTGTCTACGAGAAAGGCGCCGCCGCGCGCGTCCTCGGCCCGGCGGTGCGCGTGCCCGGCGTGTCGGATTGGGCGATGGGCGTGTGCCTTGACGGGACGACGCTCTACGTCGTCGCCGGGGGCGTACTGTCGGCGTTCGATGTGCGCGAACCGCTGAAGCCGAAGCTTCTCGGACAGCTGCCCGGCATGGACAACAACCGCCAGGTCGTTGCACAGGACGGTTTCGTCTACGTCGTCTCGCGCGAGACGGGGATGCGGATCATCGACGCGCGTGATCCGAAGAACATGCGGCTTCGTTCGCGCTACGATTCGGTCGAGTTCGCGACGGGCATCGATGTCGTCGGGAAGACGGCGTTCCTCTCCGAGCGCATCTACGGCGTGGAGGTGGTGGACGTCTCCGACCCCGACAACCCGGCGCACGTCTGCATCCGCAAGACGGGTGAGTCGCAGTCGAACCGCTACCGCGACGGCTACCTCTATTCCGGCGAATGGGGAGGCGGCGCTGTGGAGGTCTTCGACGCGCATGACCTGAAGACGTTCCGTCCGATCGGCAAGCTCCGGCTCGGCGGCTTCGGTGACGGACTGGAGATCGACGGCGACTTCCTTTACTGTTCGACGGGGCATGACGCGAAGCACCACCGCGCGAAGACGGTGAAGGATCGGTATGGCGCGGGACGCGGCCTCGACATCTTCTCGCTCGCCGATCCCGTGCAGCCGAAATGGGTCTCGCGCGTCGACTTCCCCGTCTTCACGCCACGAAACGAGGATTTCTGGACGCCGCGTGTCGCGAACGGGCTCGCCTTCTGCTGCGATTCGCACAACGGGCTCTTCGTCGTGGACGTGAAGGATCCGGCTCGGCCGAAGGTCGTGGATCGCTTCTGTGTGCCGCAGAAGGGAAAAGAGGAGTGGCCGTCGGGTGCAATCAGTTCCTGTGCGATCGGCGAGGGATGCGTCTACGTGACGTTGTTTCCGGGCGGGCTGTGGATTTTGCCGGTCGCGGGCGTGAAGCCGCCGGCGCGTCCGAAGGGAACACCGCCTGCGCATCCCAATTACCGCGAGCCCTATCCGACGGACACGGCGGCGTTCCACGTGTACCGTCCGGCGGCGGCCGGTCCGGCGCGCACGGTCGTGCTGCGCGGCGACATCGCCTACGCGGCGTTCGGCGACGCGGGTTTGCATGTTTTGCGGCTGTCGGAAACGGGGTTCGAGAAGCTGGGTACGCTGCCGGGCGGACGGCGCGTGACGGACTGTTGCTTCGTCGGAGACCGCTTCGTCACGGCGGAAGGCGTGGACGGCTTCGCGGTCTACGAGCTGGATGGGCCGACGGGCTTCCGCGAGATTGCGCGACGCGCCGCCTCGTCGCGCGCCGACCGCTCGGTTGCGTTCTGGTGCTGGCCGACGGTGGACGACAAGGTGATCCTGACGGCGCGGTGCGGCCCGTACGAACTGTACGACGCCACGGACTTCGGCGCGGCGCATCCGATTCTATCCTTTCCCGGCACGTGCCTCTGGGACAAATACCCCGCCGATGGCGCGGTGAACGGACGCTTCCCCGTCCTGAAGCCGTACAACGGCCTCGGCTGGCTGGACTTCACTGGGCCGAAGCCCCGCTTTGGAAATCAGGAGAACGCCCGGACGGCGCCGTTCTTCGGGTCGCAGAACGACGGCATCTGCCGTCTTGGCGCGAATCGGTTCCTCTACACGATCCAGCAGCCGCAGTCGAGCGTCTACGACTATGGGGCGGCGGCGTATTACGTGCTGGTCGAGGCTGACGGCACGTATTCAAAACCGCTCGCGCTGCCGCCCGTCCCGGCGTTCGGGAAAGGGCGGGATGCACGCTTCAGCGGCATTCCGCGTGCAGACGGCAATCTCGTGCTGATGACGAACCGCAGCGGCCGCAAGGCCGTCGTCTGGGATTTCGCCGAGCCGGAGCGTCCGAAGGTGCTGCGCGCCTACACGCTCTCCGGCAACCCCGACCTCGGCGCGTTCTTCAGGGGCAAGGCCGTCATCCCCGCCGGACACCAGGGTCTCGTGATGGAGCGGTAGAAGTCGTTCGGCGGTTCGCTTTTCGCCGGACGCGACGGACGGCATGGTGGCCGTTTATGGTATAATGTGCGGCATGGAGAAGATTGCGACAGACACCTATTCGTTCGAGCGCGTCCGGGAGGGCGGGTTCGTCTATGTGGACAAGACGGCGATCCTGAAGACGCTCGCGGACGGGTCGATTGGTACGCAGTTCTTCGTCGCACGTCCGCGTCGCTTCGGGAAGTCGCTCGCCGTCTCGACGCTCCAGTGCCTCTTCGAGGGGCGACGCGACCTCTTCAGGGGGCTTGCCATCGAACCGGACTGGGACTGGTCGAAGACGTATCCCGTCCTCAAGCTCGACATGGGAGCCTGTCAGGCGGCGAAGGCGGACATGCTGTGGCAGAAGATTCATGTGCAGCTTCTACTCAACGCGGAGCGGCTGGGCGTCCCCCTGCGCGAGGGTCTGCCGGTTTCGGGCCAGTTCGAGATGCTGATTTCCGACCTGGCGAAGCATTCCACGGACGGAAAGATGGTGCTTCTCGTCGACGAGTACGACAAGCCGCTCCTCGGACACCTCGGAGAGCCGGACGTGGACGACATCCGCGACGCGCTCAAGGAGTTCTATTCTGTCATCAAGACGTGTGAGGGGCTTCAGCGTTTCGCGTTCATCACCGGCGTCAGCAAGTTCTCGAAGGTGTCGATTTTCTCTGACCTCAACAACCTCAACGAGTTCTCGATGGACGCGCGCGTCGCGACGCTCTTCGGCTACACGCACGAGGAGGTGAAGGCGAACTTCCCCCGGTCGCTTGCGTCTCTCGGCACAAACTATGGCTGGAACCCGGAGTCGACGTTCGCGCATCTCGTGAAGATGTACGACGGCTACCGGTTCGCGGAGAATGCCGTGCCGGTCTTCAATCCCGTCTCGGTCGGCAAGTGCCTCTCGGCGGGCAAGTTCGGCGAGTACTGGTTCGAGACGGGGACGCCGACGTTCCTTCTGCAGCTGCTGAAGGATGCGCCGGAGCAGGTCGACGGCGTGACGCTGGACGAGGGAGCCTTCTCGGTTTACGAGCCCTCGGCGCCGGAGCTGATGCCGCTCCTCTACCAGACGGGCTATCTCACGATCACGGGCAGTGCGCGCGAGGGCGTCTACACGCAGTACACGCTCGGCTTTCCGAACGACGAAGTGCGCAACGCCTTCTCGAAGGCCGTCTCGCGCACGTTCTCGGCATTGCCGGCCGCCGAGCACGCCTCGCTGCTGACGCAGATGGTGGAGGCCCTGCGGGCGGACGTCGTGGACGACATGCTGGACGCGCTCTCGTGCTTCTTCGCGAACATCCCGGCGAACATCACCGTGAAGCGCGAGAAGTACTACCAGACGCTCTTCTACGCGGTGTTCGTGCTGATCGGCGCGCGGACGCACGCGGAGTGCTGGACGAACCGAGGCCGCGTGGACGCGGTTGTGGAGACGCCGCACAACGTCTTCGTCTTCGAGTTCAAGCTGAACGACACGGCCGCCGCCGCGCTCGCGCAGATCAAGGCGAAGGGCTACCACGAGAAGTGGCTGCGGTGCGGCAAGAAGGTGACGCTCGTCGGCGCGGCGTTCGACGCCGAGATGCGCAACCTCTCCGACCGCCAGGTCGAAGTCGCGGCGAACGGATAGGGCTAGAACAAGGAGGAAAATCCAGATGCTGGATATGTTCGTTTTGTCAAAAGGCGTTTGTTGCGCAGCGGTGCTTGCGCTCGTCAACCTGTGTGGCATGGCGTGCGCCGCAGCACAGGAGGCGGCGGCTGTTTCGGGTGCGCTCGAGACGAACGGCTGCCGCGTCGCGTGGACGGACAAGACGCTGGAGGTCGGCAACCGCCTGTTCACGCGGCGCTACGTCGCGTCGGGCGGCGTGTTGCGGACGGTCTCGTTCGCGCGCACGGGCGGCGCGACGTGGGCGGGGCGGGCGTCCGAGAAGGAGTCTGCAAACGACGCGCTGACGGTCGTGGCGGAGCCCGCGCGGTGGAGCCCCGTCGGCGTCGCGGGCGTGCGCGTCCGCGTGACGGCGGGCGGGCAGGTGACGCGGCTCGACCTCTACCCGGACATGCCGGGCGTCATCGCGACGCGTCCGGGCGTGACGGCGTTCGCGCCCGTCCACGACGCCGACCGCGCGTGGGATCTCGCGTCGAACAGGGGCCTGAAGGCCGCCGCCGCCGCGAGCGACACGATTTCCATCGACCGGCGGCACGTGAAGGCGACGGGCTTCACCTGCCGCGACCAGACGGACAGCCGCGACCAGCTGCTGGACGTGGACGAGCGGCTGCTCATGCGCTACGACTGGCCGTTCTCGCTCGCGGCGAGCGGCCTCGACCTGCGGGACGTCCTCGCGGACGAGGGGCTCGTCTTCGTGCGCCTCGCGCCGATGCCGTCGAGCCGTCCGGTGCCCGTCGACGACTTCATCGTGAGCGGCGCGGACAGGGGCGTCTCGCTGCTCGCGAACGGCTTCTCGCTCGTCGAGCTCGCCTATGCGGGCGGCGAGGCGGGGCGTCTGCGCGCGCTCGTCGCGTTCCAGCGGTCGATCCGCCCGTACCGTCCCGGACGCGACGGCCTCCTGCTCTCGAACACGTGGGGCGCGGGCAACCGCGACAGCCGCATCTGCCAGGACTTCCTGCTGAAGGAGATCGCGGCGGGCGCGAAAATCGGCGTCGACGTCATCCAGATCGACGACGGCTGGCAGCGGGGCCGCACCCAGAACTCGCAGAAGAGGGTCGCCGCCGGACAGAAGAAGGTCTGGAACGGCTACTGGGCGGCCGCCCCCGACTTCTGGAAGGAGGACCTCGAACGCTTCCCGGACGGGCTCGAATTCCTCGTGAGGGAGGCGCGCGCGAAGGGCATGCGCTTCGGCCTCTGGTTCGGGCCGGACTCCAGCGACGACGCGGCGAACTGGGCGCGCGACGCGGACTGCCTCCTCGACTACCACCGCCGGCTCGGCATCGACTACTTCAAGATGGACTCGATGAAGCTGCTCTCGCCGCGCGCGCTCGCCCGCAACCGGCAGATGTTCGACAGGATGCTCGCCGAGTCGGACGGCGACATGGTCTTCGACCTCGACTGCACGGCGGAGGTGCGCCCCGGCTTCCTCGGCCTCCTCGACATCGGCCCGCTCTTCGTCGAGAACCGCTACACGCGCCGTCCCGTCTACTGGCCGCACCACACGCTCAAGAACCTGTGGGACCTCTCGCACGTCATCGACCCCGTGCGCCTGCGCTTCGAGTTCAACAACCCCGACACGAACCACGCGAACTACGAGTGGAGTCCGCTCGGCCACGGAAACTACCGGCCGGACACGCTCTTCGCGACGGTCATGGCGGCCTCGCCGCTCGCGTGGATGGAGCTTTCCGACGTGTCCGAGCGATCGGTGGCGGCGCTTGCGCCGCTTGTGCGCACGTGGAAGGCGGAGCGCGCGCGCTGGCACGGCGGCGTGATCCACCCGGTCGCGAACCGCCCGGACGGCGTGGCTTGGACGGGCTTCGTCTCGGAGGCGGCGGACGGCACGGGCGGCTACGCGCTCCTCTTCCGCGAGCTGAACGAGAGGGCGGACTGCGCCCTTGACCTCGCGCCCATCTTCGGCGCGGCGAGGCTTTCGGACGCGGCCGTCATCGGCGGACGCGGCACGGCGCGGTTCGACGGGACGCGCCTCGCGGTCACGGTGCCCGAACGGCTGGACTTCGTCTGGGTCAAGTTCGCCGCCGCGCAGCCCTGAATCAGTTATGGCGGTCTTCGCGCAGAAGGAGCTCCGGTACAACAAGGTGTGATTGACGAGAGCAGTGAGAGACATGCCGAGCGGCAGGTTCGAGGAAATATGGTATAATGCGAACGTCTATTCAAGAAAGGAGAACTCACAACATGATTCAGACATCCAGGCGTAACTTTTTCAAGGGCGCGGCGGCGTTGGCCGCCGTCGGCGGACTGGGCGCGCGCGAGGCGCTGGCGCATGCCGCGAAGCCGAAGCCCAACAACAACCCGATCTGGCTCATGACGAGCGCATTCGCCAAGGACCCCGACTTCGAGTCGGTCGTGAAACGCGCGAAGGCCGTCGGCGCGCAGGGGCTGGAGCTCTGCGTCTTCCGCCGCGACACGGATCGCCAGGACCACATCGCGACGCACCTCGACTACGACCACTTCACGCCGGAACGCGCGCAGCAGGTCATCGACCTCTGCAACCGCGAGAACATCCGCATCTCCGTCGGCGCCTATGACAACCTCATCGGCGGCAGGCCGGAGCTTCAGGTCGTCAACCAGAACCACATCCTGAAGCTCATCCGCATTGCGGCGATGCTCGGCGGCGACGCGAACGACGTCGTCTGCGGCACGTTCGTCGGCTATGATCACGTCCTCGGCCGTCAGGACGGCGGCTTCGAGAAGAACCTGGAGAAGTTCAAGAAGGTCTTCCAGCCGATCCTCAACTACGCGAAATCGCTCGGCGTGACGGTCTGCGTCGAGAACTGCCCGATGGAGGGCTGGCAGCCCGTGACGGCGCCGGACGCCTACAACAACCTGCCCGGCTGCCTCGCGGCGCGCAAGCTCATGTACGCGATCCTCGACGACGACAGCGCGCTGCAGGAGACGTACGACCCCTCGCACGACGTCTGGCAGCACATCGACCCGACGGACGTCATCAACGCGATGGACTTCCGCAAGCTGCGCCGCGTCCACATCAAGGGCACGCGCAACTTCGCGAACGACGCGGAGGCCGTGCACTGGGGCCGCCTCTATCCGCAGCAGTCCGTGAACGCCGCGCTTGCGCAGAAGGCGGGCGTGCCGCTCCCCGGCGGCGAGTGGGACCGCCTCAGCTACGAGCCGCGTCTCCCCGGCTTCGGCGGCAACGACTCGTGCGACTGGACGAAGTTTCTGGAGAACCTGATGGCGAAGGGGTATGCGCACCCGTTCGTGATCGAGAACGAGGGCGTCAACTCCTCGCACACGGGCAACATGGGCGCGACGCTTCAGGGCTTCCGCGCGACGGTGCTCAACACGGCGCCGGTCGTGTGGCCGCTCGGGCCGGACGGCTATGCGTTCGACACGCGGGCGCTGAAGCCGATGACGAACCCCGGCCTCGACCCGAAGCCCGTCACGATGAAGGATCTCGCCTGATGGCGCGCGCACACACGACGGCCGTGAAGAAGATCGCGGTCGACAAGGGCGTCGTGTTCGGCGACGGCGGGCTCACGTTCATCGCGGGCCCGTGCGTCATCGAGTCGCGCGCAATGGCGCTCGACCTCGCGAAGCGGCTCACGGCCCTCGCGAAAAAGCTGAAGGTCGGCCTTGTCTTCAAGGCGAGCTTCGACAAGGCGAACCGCACGAGCATCGACGCCTTTCGCGGCCCCGGCATCGACAAGGGGCTGGAGATACTCGCCGAAATCCGTGCGACATTTGACGTTCCGGTGCTGACCGACGTGCACGAGCCGTGGCAGTGCAAGCCGGTTGCCGAGGTCTGCGACGTCCTCCAGATCCCCGCGTTCCTTGCGCGGCAGACCGACCTCGTCGTCGCGGCGGGCGAGACGGGTGCGGTCGTGAACGTGAAGAAGGGCCAGTTCATGGCGCCGGAGGACATGGCGCAGGTCGTCCGCAAGATCGAGTCGACCGGCAATCGCCGCATCACGCTCTGCGAACGCGGCAGCTCCTTCGGCTACCGCAATCTCGTCGCCGACATGCGCTCGCTCCTCATCATGCGCGAGCTCGGCTATCCGGTCATCATGGACGCGACGCATTCCGTGCAGCGTCCGGGCGGGCTCGGGACGGGCTCCGGCGGCGACGGCAAGTACGCGCCGGCCCTGGCGCGCGCGGCGGTCGCGACGGGCGTCGACGGCGTCTTCATGGAGACGCACGTGAACCCCAAGGTCGCGAAGAGCGACGCCGCGAACGCGATTCGCTTCGCCGAGATCGAGGCGCTTTGGAAAACGCTGCTCGCCCTCCACGCCGTCGTCCGCGCGCCGCACGCCTAAGCGCTTTCGGAATTTTGGTATAATTGCGCCCATGGAAAAGAAGCTGCTCATTGTGGAATCGCCGGCGAAGGCCAAGACAATCGGGAAATATCTCGGCGACGAGTTCGTCGTCAAGTCGTCTGTCGGGCACATTCGCGACCTGCCGAAGGAGAACGGCGCGATCAAGATCGTCGAGAAGGGGCCCGAGTCGTGGTCGTTCGTGCCGACCTACGTCGTCTCGGAGGGAAAGGAGAAGGTCGTCGCGGAGCTGAAGCGCGCGGTGAAGGACACGGGCGAGATCTACCTCGCGAGCGACCCTGACCGCGAAGGAGAGGCCATCGCCTGGCATCTGAAGGAGGTTCTCGGCCCCGGCGCGGGCACGAAGCCGTTCCGCCGCGTCACGTACAACGAGATCACGAAGTCGGCCGTGCTCAAGGCCGTGGCCGCGCCGCGCGACATCGACATGCCGCTCGTCGACGCCCAGCAGGCGCGCCGCATCCTCGACCGCCTCGTCGGCTACAAGGTCTCGCCGCTCCTGTGGAAGAACGTGAACTGTCCGAACAATCGGACGCTTTCGGCCGGTCGCGTGCAGTCCGTCGCGCTGCGGCTCCTCGTCGAGCGCCAGCGCGAGATCGACGCCTTCGTGCCGGAGACGTACCAGCTCCTCGGCGTCGAGGCCCGCAAGCCCGGCGACGCGAAGTCGTTCGTCGCGAAGCTCGCGCGGCTGGACGGCGAGAAGCCGGACATCCGCGAGAAGGAGGTCGCCAACCGCCTCATCCTCGACCTCGCGAACGCGACGCTGAAGGTTTCGGACGTGAAGGCCCAGCCGAAGGTGCGCCACGCGCTGCCGCCGTTCACGACCTCGACCCTTCAGCAGACGGCGTCGAGCGTGCTCGGCTTCTCGCCCGGCAAGACGATGAAGCTTGCCCAGGCCCTCTACGAGCAGGGGCGCATCACCTACATGCGAACCGACTCCGTCAACGTCTCGGACCAGGCGCGCGCGGCGGCGAAGGCGTTCATCGAGAAGTGGTGCGGGCCGGAGTTCTACCCGGAGAAGCCGAACTTCTACGCGACGAAGGCGAAAGGCGGCGTCGAGGCGCAGGGCGCGCACGAGGCGATCCGCCCGACCGACGTCGAACTCTCGCCGAAGCGCGCGGGCGAGGCGGGGCTGGAGGCGGCGGAGCTGAAGCTCTACGACCTCATCTGGCGGCGGTTCGTCGCGAGCCAGATGGCGGACGCGAAGACGACGGTGAAGACGCTCTCCATCGAGGCCGTGAAGCCGGCCCTTGCGCACACCTACCTGTTCACCGCCTCGGCGACGGCCGTCGACTTCGAGGGCTTCCTGAAGATCATGAAGCTCTCGCTCAAGAAGAAGACGAAGGACGGCGAGGACGACGAGGACTCGGACGAGGTCGCGTACCTGCCGAACGCGGCGGTCGGCAGCACGCTGGAGGCCCTGCGGTGGATCTGCGACGAGAAGAAGACGAAGGGCCCGTCCCACTACTCGGAGGCCTCGCTCATCAAGGCGCTGGAGGAGAACGGCGTCGGGCGTCCGTCGACCTACGCGCAGACGATCGAGACGCTGAAGACGCGCGAATACGCGAAGACGGAGAAGAAGAAGCTCGTGCCGCTGGAGCGCGGCGTCCTCGTCTGCGACTGGCTCGTGAAGAACATGGACGCGCTCTTCTCCGTCGGCTTCACGGCGCGGATGGAGGGTCAGCTCGACAAGGTCGAGTCCGAGGGCGAGCCAATGGATCAGATGCTCAGCGAGTTCTACTGCGAGTTCTTGAAGTCGTTGCCGAAGCCCGTGCCGCCGCCCGACCGCGCGAAGTTCAAGCTCGTCCTCTCGCTTCTGGGCGAGGTGCGCGAGTGGAAGGAGCCGAAGAAGGTCGGCAAGCGCGAGTATAACGACGAGAAGTTCTTCACGAGCTGCCGCGAGCAGTTCGAGAAGGGCGAGCGTCCGATGAGCGCGCGCCAGCTGGAGTTCCTCGTGCGCATGGCGATCCTGTACGAGGGCCAGATTGCCGATTGCGCGGAACGCCTGCGCAACGCGGGACTTGCGGCCGGATCGGCGATTGCGCCGAAGGCCGACCCGGAGCTCGTCGCCTACTGCTTCGAGGCGATGGACCGCATCGGCGGCATGGAGAAGAACCCCTTCATCAAGTCACTGCGCGACCAGGTTGAGCACGGCCGCACCCTCTCGATGAAGCAGTTCGTGATTCTTGCGCGCGCCGTCGGCGAGAACGCGGGCGCGCTGGAGGACGTCGACGCCATCCGCGCGAAGCTCGCGCCGTTCGTGCCCGGCGGCTTTGAGGCTGTCGAGCAGGCCGATCCGAGCGTGCCCAAGCTCTTGGCGCTCTTCGACACGGTGACGGACTGGCGGCCGAAGGCCAAGCGCGGCAAGCGCATCTACGACGACAAGGAGTTCGTGTCCTCCCTGACCGAGCAGTATTCGCGGCGCCATTCGCTTTCGCCGCGCCAGCTTCAGGCCCTGAAGCGCGTTGCAGCCGTGTATCGGAGCCAGATTCCGGACTATGCGGCGAAAGCGGCGGAGTTCGGGCTGAGGACTGACGATGGGAAGGCTGACGCCGAATAGGTTCGTCGGTGACGATCCCTGCCTGAAGGCGTTCCTGCGCGAACAGCTCGCCGCGCGCAACGTCTCGCCCAATACGCAGGCGGCCTATGCGTCGGATCTCGCGCAGCTCGTGACGTCGAAATGGGGGGCGGATGCCCGCCCGCCGTTTCCGTGGCGCGAACTTGCCGACGCCGACGCGCGCGCGTTTCTCGTCGGCTTCTCGTCGTCGGGTCTCGCGGCGACGTCCGTCCGCCGCAAGCTCGCGGCGGGGCGCACGTTCTGCCGCTTCCTGCAGCGTGAGGAAGTCCTGATCGACAACCCGTTTGCCCCGTTGCACGGGCCGCGCAAGGCGAAGTCCCTGCCGAAGGTTCTGTCAGCGGCGGATGTCGCGCGCTTTCTCGCCCAGCCGCTCCGCGACCTTGCGGACGGCACGGTCGGCGAATACGCCGCGCGGCGCGACAAGGCGCTGTTCGAGGCCCTCTACTCCACGGGTTGCCGCATCGGCGAGATGCTGCCGGTCACGTGGGGCGAGATCGACTTCGCGCGCGGCACGCTTGTCGTGACGGGCAAGGGCGCGAAGGAGCGGCTCGTCATTCTTGGACAGCCCGCCCGTGACGCGCTGACGGCCCTGCGCGAGACGGCGGCGGCGTGCGGCGCGCGGACGGATGGTGCGGTGGCGGTCTTCCAGACGGACGCCTTCGAGCCGATGACGCGGCGGTTCGCCGAGCGGCGGATGAAGCGCTATCTCGCGGAGGCGGAACTGCCGACGGATCTGACGCCGCACAAGCTGCGCCACAGCTTCGCGACGCATCTCCTCGACGCAGGCGCCGACCTGCGCTCCGTGCAGGAGATGCTGGGGCACGCCTCGCTTTCGACCACGCAGGTCTACACCCATGTCTCGATCGAACGCCTCCGCGACGAATACGCGAAGGCCCATCCAAGAAACAACGTATAATTGACTGTGAGGAGAAGATTCGGAATGAATGCATGGCTTCGGCTTTTCCGTGTGCAGAACCTCGTCACCGTGCCAGGCGATGTGCTCGTGGGCGCGGCGGCATGTGGCGGCTTGGTCGTCGCGCGGGCGGGCGATCTCGCCCTTGTCTGCCTTGCGTCAGTCTTGATGTACCTGTATGGGCTTGTCGACAACGACCTTGTCGGCGCGGCGACCGATCCGAAGACGCGTCCGCTCGCGGCAGGCGAGATATCCCTGCGCGCGGCGCGGATGGCGCGGACGGTCTGCCTCTGCCTCGCCGTGCTCGTGCTTTATCTTGGCAACGGAGGCTCCAGAGGATTTCTTCTTCTCGTCGCGCTGACGGTCGCGATCCAGCTCTACAACCGCACGAAGAATCCGCTGCTCATGGGCGCGGCGCGCGGATTCAATGTGCTGCTGGGCGGGCCCGCCTGGATCGCGGCGGCGGTTTGGTTCGTCTACATCGCAGGCGTGACGAAGTTCTCCGAGCGCGAGACGGTCGACCCGTCGAACGGCCAGAAAGTTGCGCTGCTCGTCTACGGACTACTCGCCTTTCAGCTGGCTGCGCTTGTCATCGCGTACGCGCGCGGTGCGTGATTTTCTCCCTACTTCTCCGGCGTGACGGGCTTCGTGAGGACGGCATTGAAGACGAAGGTGTCGAAGGTGCCTTCCGACGCGATTCTCTCCGGCCGTGCGCCTTGCGTGCCTGCAGGCGCATCCCCGGATCGTCTTCGATATCACGAAGGTCTTCCGCGTGTTCGAGATCTTCGACACGGTTGAGGAGGCGCGCAAGGCGTTCGACTCTTGAAGTATGCGCTCTTCGTGCTGGCCCTCGTCGGTTCGCTTCCCCTTGCGGCGCTCAACGTGGTGCGCGACCATCCGGTCGCGGGCGTCGGACTCAACAACTGGGCCGTCTTCCTGAACGAACACGAGGAATATCAGGATTCCAGCCCTGCCGGACGGGACGAGAAGGGCGACATCGGCATCGTCGAGACGATTTACCTCCTGACGGCGGCCGAGTGCGGCTGGGTCGGGCTCGCACTGCTGCTCGCGTGGTTCCTCTACTTCTGGCTGGTCGCGCTCCGGCTCGCGTTCCGACTGGCGCGGACACGATGGGCGTACATTCCCGTTGGACTGCTGGGCGGGCTCACAGGCTGCTATCTGCAGTCTTGTCTCGAATGGGTATTGAAACAGCAACTGAGCTTTCTGCTCCTCATGATGTGCTTCGCGACGCTCGCGTGGCGGAACCAGAACGAGCGCGATCTGCGGGCGGCAGAGTCGTGAACGGGAGAGACGCGCACCCCTGATAGGGCATCCGCTTCTCGGACAGCCTGCGGCTGGGGGATACTGTCGCGTCACAGGTGTATATTGTGTTTGGGCCACTACCTTCGCCCCAGTTTCTGTCGGCATCTTTTCCGCCCGCCTTTTTGGTATAATACCTTTCCAAGATTTGAGGGAAACATGCTCGCGCAGCGACAGAAAACGAATCCGGCCGACAAAAGCTCTTGTAAAACCCAGATGCGCTCCGATCCGGGATTTCTCGACCTTGGATTCGAAAGCGTGGGAGATTCTTGTACCCAACGCAGAGAAAGTGAGGCCGCATGAATGAAGTCGTGACATTAAGCCGCGATGTCGAAATCAACGACATAAGTCCTCTCATCTGTGAATTGCGCGGCCAGGCTGTTATGCTTGATCGGGATTTGGCTGCAATTTACCATGTACTGACAGGACGGCTGAACGAAGCCGTAAAGCGGAATCTTGCTCGTTTTCCCCCAGAGTTCATGTTTCAGCTCTCGGAGACTGAGATGAGGGAACTTATCGCAAATTGCGATAGGTTCAAGATGATGAAGCATTCGCCATCCCGTATGTACGCGTTCACGGAACAGGGCGTCGCAATGCTTTCTGCCGTTCTGAAAAGTGACATAGCCATACGCGAGAGCATTCGGATTATGAAAGCCTTTGTGTCCATGCGACGTATCTTGGCGGCTGCGGGCCCGGCTTTGACGTCCCTTGCTTCACGTGTCGAAGCAAATGAAAGACGCCAAATTGAAGATCAGTCAAAGAACGAGGCACGTTTTGATGAAATCTTTGCAAAGATGAGCGCCGAGGACATCCCGTTGCAGAGCATCTTCTACCAGAACAGGTTCTGGGACGCGAAGTCGCTTCTGATCAAGTTCATACGCCGGGCGAAGAAGGGGCTGATCGTGATTGACGCCTATCCCGGCGTGGCGACCTTGGACATGTTGGCGAAGCGCGGGCGCGGCGTGAAGATCGAGCTGGTGACGCATTCCAACGGCGAACTGGAGGAGTCGGATTTCGAGGCGTTCGGGGCGCAATGCGGCAAGTTCACGAAGACCGTCTGCGGAATCTGCCACGACCGTTTCATCATCGTCGATCAGAAGGAGATCTTCTGGACGGGCGCGTCGCTGAAGGATGCGGGACGCCTGGCCTTCGCTGCGGCGAAAATGGGCGCAGAGGTCATCCCGGGGCTTCTCGCGTCGATCCGCAAGGCGACGGCGGAACGGCGGGAATACGGCAGGGGGAAGAGGGCGGTATTCGCGTCTGGTGTAACGGCGAGGGAAAAGACGAGTACATGAAGCATGTTGGTTCTTTTAAGGGGAAAACGATGAAAGACTACAAGATTCCTAATTTGCCGTTGGCTATCGACATCGAGGACAAGGCTATCTTGAAGCAGGTAAGTCTCGCTCATCGAAAACTAGCCGAACTCAAGGGTATCGTTCATACAATTCCGAATGAGTCCATTATCATCAACACATTAACCCTTCAAGAGGCAAAAGACAGTTCCGAAGTCGAGAATATTGTCACAACTCAGGATGATCTCTATCGGTATGAACTCAAGGTTGAGAACTTTGAGGCTTCACCGGCCTCCAAGGAAGTCTTTAGGTACCGGGAAGCCATACGGACGGGGTTTAGGCTTGTTCGCGGCAACTCGTTGTTGACGAACAACATGATTCAACAGATTCAATCGGTCCTTGTTGGCAATCGTGCAGGCTTTCGAAAGGTTCCCGGAACGGAACTTCGCGACAATCATGGTACGGTTATCTATCGTCCGCCTCAAGATGGAAACGATGTCTTAAAATACATGGGCAACCTCGAGACATTCATCAACACCAGGGAACTGACCGATCTAGATCCGCTTGTTCGGCTTGCTGTTATTCATCACCAATTTGAGAGCATTCACCCATTTTATGACGGCAACGGGAGAACGGGGCGCATAGTCTGCATTCTCTTTCTGATTGTGAACGAGCTTCTTGATCTTCCGGTTCTCTATCTAAGCCGTTACATCACCCAGAACAAACAGGAATACTATCGTCTCATCCAGGCTGTTCGAGATTCTGACGGGGCCGTTGTGGATTGGCGAGCGTGGACATTCTTTCTGCTGAAAGGTATTGAGCAAACGGCTGGACATACAATACTCATTGTCAACGGCATCAAGAAACTGATGGATGTCTTCAAACAGGTGCTTCGCCCTGCGTTTGGTGTGGTCTACAAACATGAATTGCTCAATCATCTCTTTTTCCACCCTTACACCAAGATCGAGTATATGCAAAGGGCGATGTCCGTCTCACGTCCAACGGCGGCAAAATACCTTGATACGATCGTTAAGATTGGACTTTTGGACAAAGTTAAAGTCGGTCGGAGCAATTACTACGTGAATCAGAAACTTGTAGATTTGTTCGTGAACCATGCTGAAATTTCAATATAACGACGATGTGTAAAAGAAAGTGCGTTTTGCTTTACACATCAAGGACGATGTGTAAACAAAAGTGACATTCTTTTTACACGAGAGGTTGCGGGAACTTCCGCCGACTTCATTCCCGCCCGTCTTTTTTAGTATAATACTTTCCAGAATTTGGGTATCAATGCCTGAGAAGAGACGAAAAACGAACCAGGCCGACAAAGGCACTTGCAAACCTCGGACGCGCTCCAAGGCGGGGGCGGAGGCGTGGTTCTCTGCACTCAAGCCTATGCACTGTGGGGTGCTTCTGGCGTCTTGTTCCTATCAAGTACAGGCGGAGAGTTATCAACATTTTTCTGCAATGGGGTCAGTTCACGAAGACCGTCTGCGGAATCTGCCACGACCGCTTCATCATCGTCGATCAGAAGGAACTCTTCTGGACGGGCGCGTCATTGAAGGATGCGGGACGCCTGACCTTCGCTGCGGCGAAAATGGGCGCGGAGGTCATCCCGGGGCTTCTCGCGTCGATCCGCAAGGCGACGTCGGAAAGCGTCGCCTATCCAACGGGCAAGATCGAAGTGGCGAAGCGGAAAGGCGGCTGGAAATGAATGAGCAGACAAGATGCAAACCCGTATTTGAAATACGACAACGAAGCGAATGCGGTAGTAATCGAGTTCAACCCGTTTGAAAAGGCTTAAGGAGAAAGAAATGAAAACCGAAACAACCCTTGTCGAGAAAATCAAGAACTATGTCGCGAATCACATTCGCGAATTTCACAAGGAACGGCTCAACAGTCTCGGGAAGCTGAAACTTGGCGACGTTTTGAAGAGAAAGAACCCATATCTCTTCAGAGCAAAGAATATTGAGTCGGCGCACGATGTCGTAAAGAACATCGTTGACGCATTTGTCTCCTCTTCCGAAGAGACAATATTCGGCAATTGGCTTGAAGGCCTCGCGATATTCATCGCGGGAGAGGTTTACAAGGGCAAGAAGTCCAGTGCAAGGGGAATAGATCTAGAACTGGACAAAGGTGATGTACATTACATTGTTTCAATCAAATCAGGACCGAACTGGGCGAACTCCAGCGCACTTGCCAAAATGAGAGCGGATTTCAAGGCGGCGGCAAAGACTCTGAGGACAAGCGGAAGCAATCTCAATGTCGTTGCTGTAAACGGCATCTGCTATGGGAGCAGGAGAAACAACGATCAGGGGGACTACTTCAGGTATTGCGGACAGGATTTCTGGGAGTTCGTTTCGGGAGATCCCCGTCTGTACCTGGAGATTATTGAGCCTCTTTCGGTTGAAGCCAAGCAACGCAATGAGCAGTTCCTTGTTGAATATGCGAAGAAACTAAATCTCTTTGTGGCCGAATTCCTTAAGAAGTTTGCAAGAGCGGACGGAAGTGTTGACTGGGAAAAGATCGTTCGCTTGAATTCAGAGAGCAAGAACAAATGAAAAGAAATTGTTTCTCCTGCATTGACCTGTTCGCCGGGATTGGCGGATTCCGCATCGCGATGGAGCGGTGCGGAGGCGAGTGCATCGGCTTCAGCGAAATCAACGAGGACGCGATAACCACGTATATAGCGAACCATCCGCAGAGCGAGGGGACGAACTTCGGAGACATAACAAGGCTCAGGGATCTGCCGCCGCACGACCTTCTGACGGGTGGAGTCCCTTGCCAGAGCTGGTCTATCGCCGGACGCAACCTCGGCTTTGACGACGACCGCGGACAGCTTTGGAACGACGCACTCTATCTGCTCAACAAGTGCCGCCCCAAGGCGTTCATCTTCGAGAACGTCAAGGGACTTGTCGATCCGCGCAACAAGGACGCGCTCGACTACATCATGTCGCGCATCAAGGATGCTGGGTATCACGCCGCCTATCACGTAATCAACTCGTTCGACTACGGCGTTCCGCAGAGCAGGGTGCGAATCTACATCATCGGTTTCCGTGAAAAGCAATATTTCGACAAGTTCGCGCTTCCGCCGCCGCCGCCGGAGAAAATTCGCCTTCGCGACATCCTCGACGAGCCGGTTGTCGAGTTGGCGGCGGAATGCAAGAGTTCACCATCGCACGAACAGGGCAAGCGCGGCGCGACGAGCCTTTCGGCAAACAACAACGGCTTCAACGACTACTTTCTCTTCAACGACCTTCGCAACGGACAGACGACTATTCATTCGTGGGACATCCTCGACACGACGGAGAAGCAGAAGCGCATTTGTCTTTTGTTGCTGAAGAACCGCCGCAAGGACGACTACGGCAATCTTGACGGTAACCCACTTTCGCTTGCGCACTTTCAAGCGCTGGACGCATCCATCACGCAGCGCGACATAGACGCGCTCTGCAAACTTGACATCCTTCGTCCCGAAGTTTACCGATACAGAGTCGTGCGCAAGCCGCGCACGCTTGAACTTGACGACAACGAGGCATTCGTGCTGACGCTTTCGAACGGCGGCGAGTTAATCCCCGATGTTATCGGACGCGACAAGAAACTCCGCAAACGGAAGATCAACCCACCGCACCTGCTGGCGTCGCTTGCGGAGAAGGGCGTGGTTGAGGCAGTCGAGACGCGCTACGATTTCCGGTTCACGAAAATCAGCACTGGACTTTTCGGAATCAACCGGATATTCCTGCCGTCATCGAATATATTCCCCACGCTCGTTGCCAGCGATTCAAGCGACTATATAACACCTGTACAGGTGACGGCGACGAGAGAAGAATCATATCGTCGCGATTTCCTTGAAAAGGTCTATCGCGCGAAGAAGTTTCGTCGCGTCAGCAAGAATGAGGCATGCCGCATTCAGGGATTTCCTGACGATTTCATCTTGCCCGACAATCGTGCGCGATGGATGAAGCTTATCGGCAACAGCGTTTCTGTTCCTGTAGTGGAACTTCTCGTCAGAGCGATATGCGCTACGGGAGTATTCACCGATTCGACAAACATCGTAGCGGCAAAATCCATTGCATCCCTGTATATTAAATTCAAAGACAAGCCAAAACAACTTCGCCTCGCCCTAGAAAAGCGGAAGAAGGGCAAGCCGACGAAAAACAAAAAGTCCGTAAAGAGCCGCTACAAAAGGAAACCTGCGGATGGCTGAGACGTTGAAGATAAAAGACCTTCCGCCTGAATCGCGGCCGCGGGAGGCGTTCATGCGTTCGGCGAATCCGCAAAAGGAGATGTCGGACGCTACTTTGCTTGCGATTCTCATTCGCACGGGGCAGAAAGGTTCCAGCGCCATCGATCTCGCCAACAGACTTATCAAGCACTTCGGCGGAGCGGCGGAACTTGTCGATGCGACATGGCAGCAGATTGTCGCGGCAAAAGTCCCGGGAGTGGGCAAGGTCGCTGCGGTTCAATTGGCGGCGGCCTTTGCGCTCGTCAAACGAAACGTCCGCACCTCGCAGCGTTCGTTCAAACGAGCGATCGAAACCTCCGATGATGTGGTCAGGCAGGTGCTGTCCGCCGGAATTGACGAGAAGCAGGAAAATACGTTTGCCCTCTACCTCGACACACAGGGAAAGCTCCTTTGCGAGCCTATGCTTGTGTTTCGCGGAGTGCTTGACGCAACGCCGCTCCACCCTCGCGACATCTTCCGCAATGCTATTCGTCTTGGCGCAGCATCGGTAATCGTCGCCCACACGCATCCGAGCGGTGATGCCACGCCAAGCGTTGAGGACATGGCGGAAACCAAGCGTCTGGCAGAAACCGGTCGGCTCGTCGGCATTCCCCTTGACGACCACGTGATAATCGGCTGTGGCACCAAGCACCATGTGTCAATACGAGGGCTCGATCGGATTCAGTTTGCGTGATGAACATCGGGATTTCACAATATGGACACTTTCAGCCCTGAGCAACGCCATAGGTGCATGAGTAATATCCGGTCGAAGAACACTTTGCCGGAAATCCTCGTGCGCAAACGGCTCTTCGCCTGCGGTTGGCGGTTCAGAGTGTGTGACAAGCGGCTTAAAGGGAAACCCGACATTGTAATCCCCAAGGCAAAAACAATCATTGACGTGCGAGGATGCTTCTGGCACAGGCATGGGTGCAAGGACTCGACAATGCCGAAGTCGAACATTGCCTTCTGGGTGGAGAAATGGTCGAAGAACGTCAAGCGTGATCACTGGAACGAAGTGGCATGGCGCGATGTCGGCTGGAATCTAATAATTGTCTGGCAATGCTCAGGCAATGCTCACTTGAAGGAGTCAAAGTCGACCACACACTTGAGCGCATTTGTGCAAAGATTGAGTTGTGGACTTCAGAATGTGAAATATGTCCGATTATGGTACTGGCACTGTCGAGTTGGAGGATGCCGGCCTTGCCGTAAGAATGAATGTTCGTAGAAATACTGTGACATCGGATGGGACGGCAAGGGAAAAGGCTGTCAAAGCAAAATCAAGCGGTGTCACAGTAATTGACACAGTAAATGTCACAGTAAATGATGATCGGAACAGATTGCTTTCGCTCATAAAGGCACATCCAGGCATGCGAGCCGAGCATTACGCGCAACAGCTGGGGAAGACGCGTCGAACCATTATGCGCTATCTTTCGCAAATGTCTGCAACAGTCGAATTTAGGGGGGCGCCCAAAACCGGCGGATACTACTGCAAGCAGCCGGCATCGTGAATGAATAGGGAATGAAAATCATCATTGAAGAGTACCAGTACCCCGTTGAGGTTGTCAAAGACATCCTCTGGGAGGGTGCATTCCAGACGGTTGATGGCATGGTGTCGATCAACTATGTCGGGTACTACTTCAATTCCCGCAAAGAGGTAAACGACTGCGTGTTCATTCTTCCGAAGGTGCTGTTGGAAGAAGGCCCAGACGGGAAAGACCTGGTCTTTGGAAGATACGCGCCGGAAAGCATCGTGAACATGGATGCGTCCTCGCCGCTCACAACGGGCGAACGCGAATTCATCTACCGCTTCTCTGTGTGGATATACCGTGCGCTGTGCGTGTTCCGAAAGTTGAACAAGGAGTCGAAGATCATCTATCAGCGGCAGGTCTCGATGATGGGCAAGGGGAGGCTCCGCAAGTCGGCCACGCTCCTTGATATCCTGTTATCCCTCTTGCAGTTCCAGAAGGACAATCGGGACTTCTTTCTCTTTACAGTCAAGAATCTCCATTCGGGATTCAATAAAATCAACTGGACGCGGACGATTGCCACTACGAAAGCGGTTGTTGACGAAGGGAGCCCCGCTTACCTAAACCCTGTCAACAAGCGAAGGATGGTGAATTTCGACGAAGAACTGCTTGTCATATTCTATTCCATCTTGAACCGCATCCATGAGCAGTACGGGTTCCCCGCTCCCATCGACATGGGCTACGAGCTGATAACCGGGAAGCGGTTTGACCGTTACGTCAAGGGCTACGGGAAGATTCGGCTCAACGCCATCAAGTACAAGTATTTCTCGGATACGGCACTTCGGCTTTGGGAGCTGTGCATGGCGTACTTCGACCAGCCGAGGCAGATAGATGTAAAGGCCGACAGGCGGGAGTATCTGCTGGCAAAGAACTTCAATATCGTATTCGAGTCGATTATCGATGACCTTGTGGGCGAGAAGAACCCGCCGGCTGGACTTAAGGCGCAGGAAGACGGCAAGCGTGTAGACCATCTCTACCACTATCAAAGTCTCATAACCGGCGAGCCGGACAAGGAAGTCTATTACATCGGCGACAGCAAGTACTACAAGCGTGGAAATTCTATCGGGCGCGAGAGCGTGTACAAGCAGTTCACCTACGCGCGCAATGTCATCCAATGGAATCTCAACCTCTTTCTCGACAACCCGGATGCAGCCGCACAGGCCGACTTCAACGAGTACGGAAAATTCGGGAAACTGCGCGATGACATTACCGAGGGCTATAACGTCATCCCAAACTTCTTCATCAGCGCCAGGATGGTGAAAGATTCAGCCGGACGGCTCAGCTATGCCGATGACATACACGAAGCCGACAAGAAGGTAAATGTTTTCAATTCGCGCCAGTTCGAGAATCGCCTCTTCGACCGCGACACGTTGCTGGTCGCACACTATGACGTGAACTTCCTCTTCATAATCGCTCTCTATGCGCGTGACAACCCCTCGCAAAAGACGAAATGGAAGACGAGCGTCAGAAAGATGTTCCGCGAAAAGATTCAGGCGATGCTCAAGGAGCGGTTCGATTTCTACGCCATGACGCCACGCGCAGACGTGGACGCCGAGCAGTTCTTGCGCGATAACTTCCAGCTGTCGCTTGGAAAGGTGTACACACCGTATGGGAACAAGGGCGCGCATTCCTATTATTCACTTGCCCTCGACAAAGACGCAAGATTCAAAGACGAGAATGACGCGGTCAAAGGACGGCTGGAGCAGGGATTTGTGATAGCCGAGTGTCCGCTCGGAACAGATCCTGCGACGGTCGTGTCCGGCGAAGCGCCGGTTGCCACGCCGCCTGTGCCGAAACGGTTCCTCACGCATCACTGGATTGAGAATTATCTTGAAAAGTATTTCCTTGTCGGCTGTTGCAAGGATGCTGCGCACCGAAGCTGGATTCTTGGGCGCAACAAGGTCAAGCGTTCCGATTTGTACAACGTCCGGCTCGGCAAGCGCACTGGTGCCGTTGTCGCCGATGCCGCGCTTACGAGAAGCCCAAAGTTCCTCGTCCTATATGACATTACCTCTCCATCCACCTACTCAGTATACCGCATCAAGAGTGGTATGCGCTGCGAGAAGGACAAGATGATCAAGATGGGCTACACTTCCGCCCAGTGCGACTATTACTGCTACGTGCTGGAGGAGGAAGTGTCGCTTGGCGACTTGGACGTGCCGCAGCTCATCGCGGAGCGCAAACGCGAGAAAGGCGGCGACTTCAAGCCGGGCACCCCCATTTATCTCAAAGGAGGCGAATTGATAGGTTTTAGGAGGTGACTTGTGTCTGCTAAAAGACAGGACGGATAGCTTGTGAATGATTGACAGCGAAAGGAAGAAGGGCAGGTGCGGCTTTTGGCTCGAGGTGCTGGCGTTGGTCGTGGCGATCGTTGCCGTGGGTGCGTTCGTCCTTGTCCGTCCGTTCGGGCCATCGCCGCAGGATGGTGTGTGGCGTGTTTCCTCCCCTGAACCGCGCTTTGTCGTCGTTCAGGTGGACTTTACCGCCGTCGAACGTACAACGGGTTCGCTCACCACCCTATTCGGCAACGTCCTGCACGCGACGCGGCAGGCCCATTGCTCCATGCCGTTCGTCCAGCGGTGCTGCGGTTCGTCGGAAAAGTGCGCCCCGCGCACGGCCTGGGGCGACGAGCCCTGCCATTTGCAGGTCGGACGCGGCACGTTTCCGCCGGACGCGGCGGACTATGCGGCGGGCAAGGACACCTCGTCCGGCTTCTTCACGGTGGACGGTCGACGGGTGGCGGTTTCGCACTTCGACGTCATCCGCCGCAACACCAACTGGACGGCCGCACCGGAATCCTTTCCCGGAGGTTGGCACGACGCGAACGATAACGAACTCGTCCACACACAGGAGGAGATTGTACGCTGGCCGATTTGGCGGCGGCGTGTCAATCTCGAAGGCCTGCATGTGCCGTCCGGTGAATATTCGGTTTCGGAGACGATTGGCCCCGCGCTTGCGGTGACGGCGTACCTTGCCGACCTCAAGGGTGACGCGCTCGAACGTTGCCCGCCCCCACATCCGCGTGGTCGCCCCGACGACCTGCCGGGCCACTGGGCCTTGCCGTAGGCGTGGTTTTGATTCCAAGTTCCATGCAACAAAGTCCACAACGGCGGATGCACGATTGGTGACGCCGACAGGGACTGGTGACGCGGCGGGCGTGGGTGTAGACGTGAGGCGTGTCGAGATGGTATAATACGCACATGATGAAAAAGCCTTCCTTTAGCGTGTCCGCGTTCGGCGTGACGAAATACGGCGAAAAAGCCAGGAAATTTACCCTTTGCGGCGCGGGCGGCGTCGTGATGGAGGTCTCCGACTATGGCGGCAAGATCGTGAAGCTCTTCACCCCCGACAAGCGCGGCAAGCTGCAGGACGTCGTCGTCGGGTTCGACTCACCGGCGGGGTGGGACGGCGGCGACCCCTACTGGGGCTGCATCATCGGGCGTTACGGCAATCGCATTGCGGACGGCATCTTCAAGATGGATGGGCACACCTACCGTCTGCCGGCGCTCAACAATGCGCCGGGTGGCATCGGCTGCAATCTGCACGGGGGCGCGCGCGGCTGGAACGCCTACGTCTGGCAGGCCGAGCCGTTCGTGACGGAGACGGATGTCGGCATCGTCTTCACGCACGTCTCGCCCGACGGCGACGAGGGCTTCCCCGGACGTGTCGAGGTGACGGTCACGTACACGCTGACGGAGAAGAACGTCTGGCGCGTCGACTACAAGGCCGTAACGGACGCGCTGACGCCCATCAACATGACGCAGCACGTCTACTTCAACTTCAAGGGCGAGGCCGGCGGCTCGATCGAGGATCACATCCTCCGCATCCCCGCGAAGACCTACCTGCCGACCGACCTCGGGCAGATTCCGACCGGGAAGATCAAGCCTGTCAAGGGTACGCCGTTCGACTTCACGAAGGGCATGCGCATCGGCGAGCGGATCAACGCGCCCGACCGTGACCTGGAGATCGGCAAGGGCTATGACCACTGCTGGATTCTCGATCGCGGCGAAATGGCGACGAAGAAGAAGTCGAAGCGGCTCAACCTCGCGGCGGAACTGTCGTGTCCGCTGAACGGGCGGCAGGTCTCGGTCTGGACGACCGAGCCGTGCATTCAGGTCTACACGGCGAACTGGGCGTCCTACGACCAGACGGCGAAGGGCGGCGAGCACCTCTCGTTCCGCTGTGGCTGCGCGCTGGAGACCCAGCACGCGCCCGACTCGCCCAACAAGCCGAAGTGGCCGAGCGTCTTCGTGAAGCCCGGCGAGGTCTACTCGTCCACGACCGAATTCCGCTTCTCGGCGAAGTGACCGGCACGTGACGGACGACGCGCCCCAGAAGAAGACGTGCTTCACGTTCGAGCTCACGAACGACCAGCAGGAGATTCTGCTCGGCCTTTTCGTGACAGGGAACTACCGTCGGCGCGAAGTTCCCTATTCGCTCTACTCCATCGAGGGCGAGAAGTTCAACGCGACGCTCTACGAGAAGGAGAAGCACGGCAAGCGCAAGCTCTGCGTGCAGGGCTCCGGCGCGCAGGACTTCGTCGAGTTCCAGCTGGAGCCGAAGGGTGTCGTGCCCGTCTCGCTCGGCTACGAGAAGGTGCTGTCGCCGGAACTCTTCTCCGCCCATGCGGGCAGCGACGAGTCGGGGAAGGGCGACTACTTCGGCCCGCTCGTCGTCTGCTGCGCGTATACGGACGAGCGGCTGTCGGACGAGATGATCCGCCTTGGCGTCAAGGACTGCAAGCAGATGACGGACAAGGCGGTGCTGACGGTTGGCGCGGCGCTGCGCCACCTGCTCGGACCGGACGGCTATGCGGTCGTGAAGCTCGGCCCTGCCGCCTACAACCGGCTCTATGCGAAAATCCAGAACATCAACCGCATGCTCGCATGGGCGCACGGCACGGCCATCGAGGAGCTTCTGACGAAGCGCGCGGGCTGCACGCGCGTCGTCGTCGACCAGTTCGCGCCGACCGAGGCGACGATTCGCCGCGCGCTGAAGGAGCGCGGCAAGAAGGCGACGGTCGAGCAGCGGCACAAGGCCGAAAGCGACATTGCCGTCGCGGCGGCGTCCGTCATCGCGCGCGAGCTCTTCATCCGCGACATCCAGAAGATGACGGCCGAGGTGTTCGGCGGCGCGGCGCCTATGGCGGCGGACGGCGATGCGAAAGCCGCCGCGCCGAAGATCCCGATGGGGTCATCCGATCCGCGCGTCCGCAGCCTCGCCGAGGAGATGGTGCGCGCGCACGGGCCGACGTGGCTCATGAACCACTGCAAGGCGCATTTCCAGACGACGGACAAGGTGCTCGCGGCGTGTGGGGGCTCCCGCGCCGACCTCCCGCCCGAGGGGCAGGTCACGTCGCGCGTGACGAATGCTGGGCGCGATAGGCGCGCATCGTGAGGCCGAAGCGGCGCTTGAACAGCGTCTTCAGGTAGGCGAGGTCGGCATAGCCGCAGGCGGTCGAGACGAGCTTGATCGGACGGTTCGTGGTCGCGAGCAGCTTCTTCACGGCGTCGAGGCGGCAGCGGATGATCGTCTCGTTGATCGTCTCGCCGCTGAACTGCTGGAAGCGCAGGTCCGCGAGCCGTCGCGACACGCCGAGATGGGTGGCGACGCCGCGGGCGGAGATGCCGCGCGTCGCGTTCTGCGCGATGAAGCGGTTGGCCCGCGCGAGAAGATGCGCCGCCGGAGCCGTCGCGGTCGCCGACTCGCGCTCGACGAGTTCCAGTGGGGGCGCGCGGAACGCCACGGCGGACGGCGTGGGGCGTCCGTTCATCAGCCGTTCGAGCTCGCGGGCGGCGACGAAGCCGAGCTTCTCGTGGTCGGGGCGGATGCTGGTCAGCGGCGGCACGGTCGACTCGTCCAGCAGTTCGTCGTTGTCCACGCCGATGACGGCGAGCTGGCTCGGCACGGCGATCCTCGCCTCGTTCGCCATCTCGATGACCTGCGTCGCGCGCGTGTCCCACGCGGCCATGACGGCCGCCGGCTTCGGCAGGGCCTCCAGCCAGCGGCGAAGGGCGTCGAGATCCTGTGACGATCCGGCGGAGGGGCCGGGCGAGGCGAAGGTCTGGAGGTCGAGCCCGTTCTCGGCGAGCGCGTCGCGGAAGCCCTCATGCCGCGCCTGGCTCCAGTACTGCCGCGAGAGGGTCGGCACGAAGCCGTAGGCGCGGCGGCGTCCGGTGGAGAGGAGGTAGCGCGCCCCCATGTGCCCGATCTCGCAGTCGTCGTTGCGGATGTAGGCGATGCCGCTTTTCCGTGCGGACAGGATCGGCCCGGCGTCGCCGATGAAGGCGATGGGGAGGGCCGCGTCCCGCAGGAGCTCGGCCGTCGCGTCCGGCCCCGACTCGCTCATGATGACGCCGTCGTAGCCCTCGTCCGCGAGGGCGCGGAAGTTCGCGGGCGTCAGCTCGTCCGGCATTTGGAATAGCCGCGTGTGCCAGTGGGGGCGCTGGCGCGTGAACAGCAGGATGCCGGCGAGGATGTCGCGTCCGGCAGTCCCGGCAAGCCTGAGGACGATGATGACGTTGCGCTTCCTTTTCATGAGACGAACAGGGATGGCTCGCCGAGGCAATGATTCGTCATCAGCCAGTCGCGCACGGAGACGACCCGTAGCGTCAGGTTGTCGCTTTTGATCGTTTCAGTCTCATGGTCGGTGATGAGGACGAGATTCGTGCATCCGAGTTTTCGCCCGGCTCCCAGGAGCGAAGAAACCTCTCGCTTGCGTGTTCGTTCGTTCTCAATCGTGTAGGCGACCTGGACAAGTCCGACGATTTTCCCGTGCCGTGTAAGGCAGAAGTCGATGTCATACGACTGGTCCTTGTAATACCAGATTTCAAGGTCTTCGTCGATGCGTCGACGAAGCAGTTCGAGATAGACGATGTTCTCCAACCGCCAGCCAAGCTCCTCTTCGGTGCCGAGCACACCCGTGAAGTAGGAGATGAAAGCCGGATCGTTGACGTAGATCTTGTCGTTGCGAATGCGTTCGGCTGGCTTTGCCGCGTACTTGCGAACGCGCGAGACAAGGTAAGACTCGCCCAGGTATTCAACGTAGGTCTGCATTGTGTGCGCACTGGAGATTCCCGCAGCCTGGGCCAGTCGGTCGTAGGAAAGCTCACGAGCGAACTGCTGCATGACCACATAGGCGGCGTCGATGAAACGCTGGGCGTTTCGGACTTTGTGCCGACCAAGGATGTCCTTGGAGAGAATGGCGTTGTAAAGCGCCGAGACGTATCCGCGTTGGTCGGGAAGGGAGATCGTTTCCGGTAGGCCGCCGTTGAAGAAATACTTTTCCCAGGCGGTCGGGGCGGGGCTTTTTGTCCAGGTGACATATTCGGAAAACGAGAACGGATAGACCTCAATAGGTAGGTATCGCCCAGTCAGGTGCGTGGCGAGTTCGGCGGTGAGGAGCCTTGCGTTCGATCCGGTGATGACGACATGGTTGCCGTTGCGAAGCAGCCGGTTGACGAAGAGGTGCCAGCCTTCGACATTCTGGATCTCATCGAAGAAAAAGTGGGTGACTGGGCCGTAGACAGAGTGAATGCAGGAAAGGATTTCATCCAGATTCCCGGCGTTGATTTTGGCGAGGGATTCGTCGTCGAAATCGACGTAGCCAAATGCGACGCCGGATTTCAGAAGCGCCTGTCGGCAGACGACGGACTTGCCTGAACGTCGCATGCCGATCACGGCTTGGGCCAAGGGGCTCTCGACGTCAATGCGCGTCATGGACTGTCTCGGCAAGACGTCGATTGTCAGGAGTCGATTGAGCTCAAGGCGTTGGTTTTCGATGATTGAGAGAAGAGATCGTTCCATGAGATGTTCCTTCAAGCGTGAATTATAGCATTTCAGTCCTCGTTATTGCAATAACGCATATCAATTAGTGCAATAGCGATCTTGTTGGTGCATTATTTGTGGGGATGTCGGCGAAGTAACGGCTTCACCGTTCTCGTAGGCAACTCTGTGTCTTAACGCAAAGAGCGCGAAGAGGAATCGACGCGAAGAACGCAAAGAACCTTTGTTGGCTTGACATCAAGGGCCTTGGCGAACTTTGCGTCAAAATCTTTGCGGCCTTTGCGTTGTAAAATTCTGCTGGACGGGGCGCACGAGAAGGTCGCGCGTGGCGCAAAGCGTTCCTCTCGCGACCTCCCATTGCCCCGCGCACGTGGCTCTGTGTTAAAAGTATCAGACTCGTTCTGAAGTGCCGCAACGCCTTGTTTTATTGGCGAGGAATGGCTTTTTGAGAAATGATTGCTCAATAGTCAACTTTTTTGTTGCCAAATGACAAACGCGATTCGCTTGCCTCGCGCGAAGAGGTTTTGCTAAAATGTCGCCCGTTGCTGCGGATTGGGTCGATTCGCGGCGTCCAGAAAGGAATTTGCATGACAAAGAGAATGGAGCATCGGAAGGGGACATCCGCGCGTGGCGGACGCAGGTTGGCGTTTGCCGGCTTGTGCTGTCTGTCCATCAGCCTGTTGGCGGGCGCCGCGCGGGCGGCGGAGGGCTTCCCGCAGAAGGTGTTGTACGCGAAGGGCGGGGCGACACCGACGCGGCTCGACTGGACGTTCGGCGGCGAACAGCCCGTGGTGGCGCTCGACTACGGCGGCAGGACCGTCGGCGGCTACGCCGTCATCAAGGTGAAGTCCTTCCGCCCGCAGGGGCGCGACACGGACGGCAACGTGGTCGGCTACCCCGTCCTGCGCCTCTCCTACGCGACGCACCCGGACGGCCTCACGGCGACGGGCTGCTTCACGCGCCGCAACTGCATCCACTACCTCGGGCCGTTCTTCGACAACCCCGTCCTCCCCGCGAACGTGAACCGCCACGAGACGTACACAGTCACGCGCACGGGAATCTACGTCGCGCCGCTTGTGCAGGGGCAGGAGCGCTACGTGCGCGTCCAGCTGGAGACGCCCGGCACGATGGTCGAACTGGAGCCGGTCGAGATCCGCAACGTCGGCGTCCATGCGACGGAGCCCGTGCGCGGCGCGTTCCGCTGCAGCGATGAGCGCCTGAACCGCGTCTGGGACATGTGCACGTGGACGTGCAACCTCGCGAGAGTCCCCAACAACGACGCCTGGCGCGTCGTCGAAGGGCGGCTTCTGCCGCGCAAGCTGGAGCGCGGCACGGCGGCGGGTCTCTGTTCGTCGGCGGCATGGGGCGGCGACGGCAGCTGGACGATCGACTTCGCGCTCTCCGAGAACCCGCACCACGACTCGGCGGTCGGCCTCCTCTTCCGCGCGGCGGACGGGGACAACGGCCTCGTCGCCGTCGCCTCGCAGCCCGCCTACGTCCAGCTCCTGCGGCTGAAGGGCGGCGTGAAGACGGAACTCGCGAAGATGGTTCTCGATGCGCGCCTTGTCGATGGCGTGTTCCATCGGCTCACGGCGGACGTGAAGGGGAACAGGGTCGGCCTTTCCGTGAACGGCGTACGCATCCTCGAACAGGCCGTCGATGATTTCCCCGGCGACCGCTTCGGCCTTTACGTCGAGAAGGAGTGGTGGCCGCAGGTCGCGTCCTACACCGTCGCCGACGCGGACGGCAAGGTGGTCTTCCGCGACGCCTTCGACGCGGCCGACGCCGAGGGCCGCCTCGTCGGCTGGGACTACACGCGGTCGTTCAGGTTCGTCGCCGACGGCGCGAAGCGCGACCGCCTCGCGTGGATCGGCGACATCTGGTGGGGCGACCTCTCCTGCTACACGGGCTACGGGCCGGACTGGCCCTATCTGCGCGAAACGCTCAAACTGTTCGCCCACTACCAGACACCCGAGGGCTACATCTGGGCCGCGCCGTTCTCCGAGAAGGGGCCGCGTCCGAAGGCGGGCGAGTTCGGCCACTTCCCGAGCGACGAGTTCTGCGCGTGGTTCGTGCCGATCCTGAAGACCTACTACCTCTACACGGCGGACCGGGCCGCGCTCGACGGGGGCCTCTTCGCGGCGGCGCGCAAGTGCCTCGGCTATCTCGACACGCTGCGGCGTCCCGATGGCCTCTGTGACCAGCCGCTGCGCAGCTCCAGCAACATCGCCTCGATGGCGCCGACCGACCCGTCGATCCGCCTCTGGACGCATCTCGTCTTCTGGCGCGCCTACGCGGACGGCGCGTGGCTCGCGGAGAAGCTGGGCGACGCCGCCTCCGCCGCGCGCTGGACGGCGCGGGCGCAGGAGCTGTCGGCGGCGATCCGCACGGCCTTCAAGGACGGGAAGACGGGGCTCTTCCGGCGGCGTCTCGGCGACAGGGAGCCGGCGCACGGCGGCGCGTGGAGCGGGATGCCCGTCGCCTGCGGGTTCGCGACGCCGGAGGAGGCGCTGGAGATCCTGCGGCGCGTGCCGCTCACGGGCGGCAGCAAGGCCCACCTCGGCAACATCCGCGGCGCGTTCGCCTACGGCTTCGACGAGAAGGCGTTCGCGATGCTGGAGAACGGCACGTGGCTGAAGCTCGCCGACCCGTCGTGGGAGGGCGCGCAGTGCTGCACGGAGTGCGGCTTCCTGACGCGCAGCGGCTGGTGGGACGAGTCGCATCCCGACACGGCGGTCTCCGGCGACATGACCGCGTATCTCCTCGGCGTGCGGCCCGTCGAGCCGGGCTTCGCGACGTTCCGCTTCGAGCCGCACGTCGTCTCGCGCCTCACGTTCGCCGAGGGCTCCGTGCCGACGCCGCACGGCGACATCGCCGCGCGCTGGGAGCGCACGGGCGACGCGGTCGCGGCGACGCTGACCGTCCCCGCCGGGACGACCGCGACGTTCGGCTGCCGCCTCTCGAAGGACGTGACGGTGGACGGGGCGCCGTACGCGGGCGGCGCGCTCGGCCCCGGCCGCCACGCGATCGCCGTCCGGGGCGTGACGGCGGAATCGTTCGCGGACGCGGCGCTCTGGGGCGGAAACCGGGTGGACGGCGAGGACTGGCGCGTCCTGCCCGGCATGGACGGTGTGGCGGACGCGAACCCGGAGGCGGCGTTCGAGCTGGTCGCCGACCTTGGCGCGACCTACGAACTGCGGGCGGCGGAGCTGACGGCGGGGCCGGACAACCTGTTTCCGTCCGAGATTCGCATTGAGGCCTCCGCAGACGGCAAGACGTTCACGTGCCTCGCCCACCAGACCCGCGTTCGGAGTCCCGGCACGAGGCGGACGCTGGAGCTGGATCTGTGCACGGTCGGCAGCGACCCCGTCGGACGCTACGTGAAGTTCATCTTTCGCCGTCCGCCTGTGAGCCGCAACGACATGGGTGAGCCGTGGTACAACGTCGTCTTGCCGAAGATCCGTGTTCGCGTCGGGCGGTGAATCAGATTCAATTTCCAAAAAAGTCAACCTACCAGAAAGACATGAAAAAACAAATGCAAAATCGGATGCGGGCGCGCTTGACGGGCGTCTGCCTACTCGGTCTCTGCCTGTCCGGCGGGGCTGCGACGGACGGCTACTACTGGCCGGACTGGATCTACGACCTGAATCCGTGGGGAACGATTCGCTACTGGGAAGGCGACCGTGTGCCGGGCGAGGGCGGCGTCGCCTACTTTACGGGCAAGATGGCCGGCAACATCACGTTCACGAGCGATGTCAAGTTGAACGGCCTTGACTTCGGCCTTGTCCAGCTCTATACGACGGGCGAAGGCAAGGATTTGCCGACCGTGCGTGCGAACGGCGGCGCGCTGACGCTGACGGGCGACCGCACGTTCCTGAACGCGGACGGGAACAACGCCAACAACCCCGTCGGCCCGGTGCTGAACGTGCCGATTCATGGCACGGGGGCGAACACGTTCACCAAGCACGGCGGCGCGCGCGTGCTGACGGAGCAGCCGTTCACGCAGTTCGCGACCGTGGCGGTGGTCGGCGGCGGCACGTTCGTCTCGACGAATGCGGCGGCGCGGCTCTTCGCGTCCGAGGGGACGCTCGCCGTGCGCGGCGGCACGGCGAAATGGGAGTCGTCCGCCACCGGCGCCGTCGCGGACGGTCAGGCGGTCTTCCTCGACGACGTATGTTTGTGCCGTCGCATCGATGGCGGGAAGAGGCGGCGTGCGGGACGCAGAAGCCCGAAGAGGTTCGAGACGAGCCGGAGCGAGTCGTGCCGGAAGGTGTCGCCGCGACTTGCGCCTCGTACCACCGGCGCGCGCGGGCGAAGATCATGCGCCAACCGACGCCGGACGTCTTTCCGAGGACAAGCGCGCCGACATACGCGCCCGGCCCCGCCTCAAGATGCCGCCTCTGCGCACCGTCTTCAATGCACGCCTCGTAGACGAGCGACACGTTCGTCCGCTTGCCGCGAACGCCCTGCCCAGTCCCCTCGAAGAACAGCGCGAGATTCATGTCCTCCCTTTTGATGCCTCCAGCAGTTCCTTTTCGCAACACAGGGAATGACTCACTCGCGCGAAGCCGCTTTCTTCAACACCGCGTCCCGTTCCTTCTGTATACGTGCGCGCGCCTGTTTCGCGTAAAAGCCAAGGCGGGAGATGTCTTCGCGCTTGCGGACAGGACGACCGATCAGCTTCTCGAACTTTGCCCGAATCGTGCCCATCTTGTCGACATCGTTTGGATGGCGCCCCTTGTCGAATTGGTCGATTTCAAGATTCTCGATCACGCTTTCGCGGTATTCGACCAAGCCTATGTAGGCGTCCCACTTGTCGTTTTCTTCGCGCCAAGACCAAGTGCCTTCAGATGCTGGCTTTGCAGGTTTCATTGCGGCTATCTGACAATCTATCCATTCGATGGTGTCAAAATATGCGTCCCACGTTTTTTCATAGGAAGATCCGACATCCCACATCGCACCAATCAAGTCCCAGTTGAGCATATGACAGGCTTCACGAACGGCTGCATATCTGCGAGACGGGCGCAAGCCCTCAACGGGAATTCTTTTCAGCGCATCTCGCCAGTCTGCAAGTAGAGCCTCCCGTTTCTTTCTTTCTTTCACGTCTTTGAGAATTTCCCGCACCGCATCGCTTTCCCTGATTACGCGAACAGACGCATTGGTTGCCAGTGCTGCAATCAGGGCGCGCGCCGTCGCGATGGCGTTTTCCTCTTGTGTTGGCGGACCTTTCTCGCAGCCCAACGCACCACAAAGGACAACAACTGCAAATATGCTTCGTTTCATTGTACCCGCACTCCATTGAGGATGATGCCGCCGCTTATTTCACGGCGGACAGCATTGCCGTGTTTTTGCACTTCGACATTCCCTTGCGCGTCAATTGTCATGACCTGCCGGGAGCCATTCGCAAAAGTGCCAATTGGATCGTCTCCTTTTTGGACGTTGGAATCTGCCCAACCACAAGGGACTTCCCATGTCAGGTTGCCATTCGCCCATCCATTTGTCCCTGTTGTCGAGACAAAACCTGTTGAATCCAATTGTGGCAACGCCCTTTTGAAGCCAGCTTCGTCGTTCAGGAACTTGTTGTTGCCATACACCTCACGCCAGTCGCCAGCCCCTTCGTCTTCTCCATGAAACCATTCGGACATGAAAAACGTGTCGGCGAAATACCCGCTGTGACTTCCCCCCACGTCTGGGATTTCTTCAATCCGAATCCCTGAGAAAGAAACGTCCAGTGGCAACACATACAAGTCTATCGTCAATAGAATTCCCCCCGCCTGTCCTGAACGGATTTTCGGTGCGGTCGTATATCCTGCATCTCGCGCAAGTACGCCTTGCGGCTCTACAACCCTTGTTCGCGGGACATAACTGCAACCTTCACCAGCGATTTCAAAGCCATTCACCTCGGCAGAGAGAGGACATCTGTATTCATAAGAACCATTTGATTCTTTGAGAGTACCCCCGCCGTTTCTTTTCCAGCGAACTGATTCAACCTTTGGCTGATTTTCGCAGTCCACGATTTCGCCAATGCCGAACTTATGTCGGGAAAGACTTTCGTTCTCCGGTGCCAGCACTCTTGGCTTGACAGTCACCTTGACCGCCGTCGCCTTGTCGATGGTCGTCTGCGACCAGTCTGTCTCGTTTTCCGTGAACGTCGCCGTGACGACGATGTCGTCCTCGCCACCGCTCGGACTGACGGCGCGGTAGGTGTTCTTGAACGTGACCTCCTCGCCCGGCTCCAAGTCCTGCTCGAACGGCAGGGGGCGCCCGCCGTATTGCACGAGGCCGTCCGCGCCCTGAATCTCGATGCGGACGTGCCCGCCGCGCGTGCCGCCGTAGGCCCAGCAGTCGAGCTCCGTCTCGGTCGACCGCCACGGGACGGTCTCGCCCGGCGCGTTCTCGTACTCGTCCTCGAAGAAGACGACACGCTTCGAGAACGTCGCCGACGCGCCCGGCAGGGGTGGGTCCTTGTCGGGGTCTTGGTCGTCGCCGGGGTGGTCGACGCTTCCGCTGCAGCCGCAGAAGCCGCCGTAGGCCGGAAGCCGGTAGCCCTCGTATTCGAGGTAGCCCGTCGCGGAACAGCCGCCGCAGGAGCAGCTGTCGCCGCACGTGATCGAGAACGTGTAGTCGCTCCCCGAAATGCGGCAGCAGACATTCGTCCACGTGAACGCCCCGCCAAGGCCAGAGGGTATGACTTGCATGGTGAAAAGGCGCGACGTTTTCGCGTAGGTCTGCACGAACGTCGAAAGCAGGTCATTCCCTATCCGTGTTAATCCGTGCCAATCCGTGCTTGCCGCTCCGTGGCTCCGCATCTCCGTGCGAGCAACACTTCTCTGCTCGGACGTTCCGTGTGAATGAATCGCGACAGGCCAATGGAGCCAAAGCGCCCGCCGATCCTCCTCCCATGAGTCCTCGATGTCGTCGCTCGACTTGGCGGCGACCTCGAACGGCATCGGGCACGTCACGCGGTACGTCTTGCCGATGAGGAGCGTGACGCGGTTCGTCGCGTCCGCCTCGGCGATGAACGAGGGGTCGGCGAGGTTCGACGCGCCGTCGCCCGCGAACGTCACCTGGGCGTTGGCCTGTCGCACGACGAGATCGACCCAGCAGTAGGCGTCCGCGTTCGCGCCCTCCGGCAGCGTCTGGTGCGGGCCGAACTGGGGCGCGTCAGCCGGGGCGAGCGGCGCGTCGTCCGCGTCGTTCGGGATGCCGTCGTCGTCCCAGTCGTCGGGGTTGACGCGGCGGTAGACGCGCTCGACACTGTTCGAGCGGGCGATAAAGTCGCCGTTCGGAAAGAGTTCGAGCTGGGCGGTTATTGGGGGATGAACCACGAGAGGGTTGCTTTCGCTAAACACATGCGCCGCAGAAACGCAAAGCGTTTCGGAGGGAACCTTCGCCGAAGGCGAACCCGAAGGGCGCGCAAGCGGGCACGAGACGCCGGAGTTTGTGAGGCACGGAGGGTTGGTGGGTGTCGCGGATGCGACAGTTGCCACAGCCCCATCAAGACCGCCTCCGTGCCTCCGTTCCTCAATGCCCTCCGTGTTTAACACCGTAGGCTTTCCATCCCCAATCTGTGCTAATCCGTGTGAATCCGTGGCTACCTCTCTCTCATACGGATTACCCAGGAAGAAGTTCTCCCACGTCAGCAGCACCGAGCCGTTCGCGGTTGCCGCCGTCCAGAGGTAGGATTGGTCGTGCCGCGCGAACATCGGCGCGCCAATGACAAAGATCTCGTTCGAGGCGTTCCGCAGCTGCGGACGCGCCTTGCCCCACGTGTGCGCCCAGAGCGACGTCACGACATGGGGGCCCAAAGGAAAAAGGAAGAGGGAAGAGGGAAGAAGTTGACCGTCCGCACTTCTTCCTTTTTCCCTCTTCCCTTTTCCTTCATCCCCCAGCAACACCCATGCTCTTCCCCTGTAGGCGTCAGTGAGGTGCCACGTGCCGACGAGCCGCGCGTTCGTTGGTCGCGTGTAGGAGATTGCCTCGTTCGTCCGCACCATTTCGAGGCGGTAGCCGCGCACCACATCGTTGGACGAGAGGGGTGGGGTGTCTGCGACGCTTAACACGGAGGTGACGGAGTTTGAGAGGCACGGAGAGTTGGCAGGTGTCGTAGACGCGACAGTTGGGTCACCACCCTCAAAACCTTCTCCGTGTCTTCCTCCCTCCGTTTCCTCGCGGGCCCTTGCGGGCAGTTCACTGTGCTCACTGTCGCTTTGCGACCTTCCCTCCGAAACGCCTTGCGTTTCTTCGGCGCATGTGTCAGACGCCGTAGGCATCCCTTCAGCAAGCGTCGCAGACACCCCCTCCTCGGCTCGCGCCGATTCAGGTTGGTTCGTGGACACGTTCGTCGGCTTCTGCGCGAAGACCGTCGCGACAACGACCGCTGCCACAAACACAGCCTTGCCGGACGGCGGCAACCTGATGAACTGTTCAGACAATTCGTGCAGAAAATGCCTTGTCCGCACGGCAACCGCCACGGCGAGGCAACCGCCCGCGAGGGTCACACAAGCCCACACAAATGCCGATTCTTGAAAGATTGGCGCGACCATCACCGAATCTCCACGACGACACCCGGACGCCTGCCCTCGACGAGAACGACCTCGTCGGCCTTGGCGGCTCCCCGCCGCGTGACGCGGACGAGATTCCACGTCGCGTCCATCTTCGAACGCTTCAGGACGAAAGTTCGTTCTGCTTGCCCATCTGTCGGAACGTCCTCTTCCGTCTGGCAGTCTGCCGTCGTCGCGAAGCCGAACCATCTGCCGCAGTCAAAGCCAAAGGACAGGTCGTCTTCGTCAAGTCCGAGAACGCCGTCCCCGTTCGCGTCCGTCCCAATCGCCACCTCGACGCAGTTTGTCGGCGAGGCGTCGAGCGCAAGCGTGAACTCGATGCGGCTCATCGCCCCGAAGTCGACCGCAAACGGAATGTTCGTGGACGCCTCCGAAAGGGCGGCATCGTCAAACGGCAGCGGCTGGACGACCACGCCAAGCGCCGATAGGGGAAAGACGAGAAGTGCCGAAAGAACCTTCATGAGATGAATTATACCAAAGTTCCGAACAAGCCGCCCGGACTGCCATGTCATCAAGTTTGTCATTTCTTCCCCTTCGTCCAGTTGCAGTCGTGGCAGAGCATCTGCCCGTTCTCCAGCGTCGTCTGCCCGCCCCTGCACCAGGGCTTCACGTGGTCGGCGTGCATCTCCTCCAGCGCGAACCTCCTTCCGCAGAGGGGACAGACCCCGCCCTGCCGCTCGTACATCTTGAGCCTCTGCGCGTCGGAGAAGCCGCGCAGGTGAAGGTGCTTCTCCTCGCCCGTCAGCAGATAGGGGATGATGCCTTTCTTGCTCTCCACCTCGTCGTCCATGAGCAGCTGCCGCGTCCGCTCCTCGATCTTCGCGACGTCCAGCTTCGCCTTGCCGTACTTCGCGTAGAGTGCGCCCCAGTCGAGGCCCTTCAGGATCCTCACGCGGTCGGACGTGTGCCTGAACTTGGCCTCGATCCACGTGACGACGGCGCTGAAGTGGCTCCACAGCTCGCTCGCGTCTGGGTCGTTCTGGTGGAGGGCCATGAACTCGCGCACGGCCTCGTCAGACTTCTGCCCGACGTACCACCGGATGGCCGTCTCCAGGCAGCCCTGCCGGTCGAACTCGGCGGCGACGTAGTTCCGCGCGACCTTCCGCGCGGGGGCGTTCCTCTTCGAGAACCACCGCTTGGCGTCCATCACCCACGGGCCGTGGTAGACGGCGTTGCGGATCTCCTGCCGCGACAGGTCTTTGCCCGCGATGTTGATGCGCTCGAACCAGCGGATCTTCTCCTCGTTCGTCCCGCTGCAGAAGTAGACCTTGAGTCGGTAGCCGAGGAACCGCTCGCGCTCCTCCGGCCCGAAGTTGTGGAAGTAGCGCATGTCGTAGGAGAAGTCGCCGCAGAAGAACTGGCCGATGGAGACCGTGCGCTGCTGCCCGTCCATCACCTCGTAGCCGCCGTCCGCGCGCTCGACCCAGTACATCACGTTGAGCGGAAATCCGTTCATGATTGAGTCGACGACGGCCACGCGGTCCCTCTCGTCGTAGACGAACTCGCGCTGGTAGGGCGGACGGATGTCGAGGCGTCCGCCGTAGCCGAACACGCCGTCGTCCCCCTCGTCGCGGTAGCCGTCGACCAGCTCGCGTATCGTCACGTCATGCATCTCAATTTTCATCTTGCCGTTCCTTGGTGGTTTGTGGTTTTGTTGCTGTCTCTGAACGATTGTTGCTTTCGCTGAACGCGGAGGGAGCGGAGAGGCGGAGGCACGGAGATTGTGAGCCTCAATCGCGTCTCCGCGTCTTCCATCCTCCGTTTCCTCCGCGTTAGGCGCGGCAGGCCATGTCTACGTCTTTTCGGCGGCGGATGACGATGCGCTCGAACTTTCGTTTGAGTTCGCCGTTCTCCTCGATGTAGAACCGAGGCCCGCCGCCCGCCTTCCCTTGCAACTTGCGGATTATGTTCATGTCCGCTAATTCAAGGCTGCTGCCGACAATCTCGAACTGCGCGGGATTGTATCTGTCCATGAACGTGATCGGCACGCCCATTTCGCCGTCGAAGTCGCATGGGATATCCTCTGTCTTTGAAATGAAGATCGCGTCGTAGTTCACGATCTTCGGGAAGTCTTCGGGCGTGTAGTGCCTGTAAAGAGGTATATCCTCGTGACGTTCCTTGTGGGTGCACCGAGATATTTATGCAGCCACCCCACATTTCCCGCTTGATTTTCGCATACGCATATACTATAATATACGC
>CAKURH010000010.1 GCA_934675625.1 uncultured Kiritimatiellota bacterium | reverse complement strand
AGTACGGCGAGTCGGGCGTGAAGGGCAAGGGCTTCCAGGTGATGTTCCAGTCGCACCAGACGAACTGCGCGGGCGGCGTGAAGCCGAACAACGAGTCGCCGGTCGAGAAGTACTTCGGCCCGAACGGCTGCATCGACCTCGGCGCGGGCGCCGTCACGAACGAGGGCGTCGAGCGCGCGAAGCCGACGAGCGAAGACCTGCCGTGCCCGAAGGAGACGGTCGTGACGTCCGCGAACACCGGCGGTGACCGGCTCACGTCGGCGCACATGCGCAACTGGATGGAATGCGTCCGCAGCCGCAAGGACCCGAACGCGCCGGTCGAGGCGGGCTACAGCCACGCGATCGCGCTCATCATGTCCAACGCCGCGCTCCGCACCGGCATGCGCGCGACCTTCGACGCCGAGTCGCGCCAGGTGCTCGCGGGCGGCAAGCCGTGGACGGGCTACAAGTCGATGGCGGACGGCTGGTTCAAGAACCTGTTCTGAGGAGTCGGATGGTCATCTTACCGGCAATCGACCTCAAGGACGGCAAGTGCGTGCGCCTCCGCCAAGGGCGCGCGGACGACGTGACGGTCTACGGCGACGACCCGGCGGCCCAGGCGAAGGACTGGGCCGAGCAGGGCGGCCGCGAACTCCACGTCGTCGACCTGGACGGCGCGTTCGCGGGCACGCCCCGCCATGCGGAGACGATCGCGCGCATCATCGCGGCGTTCGGCGGCCCCGTCGAGGTCGGCGGCGGCCTGCGGACGCCCGAGGCGCTCGCGGCCGTCATCGAGGCGGGCGCGGCGCGCGCGATCATCGGCTCGGCCGCGCTCGACGACCCTGAGTTCCTCTCGAAGGCCGTCGAGCTCTACGGCGAGAAGATCGCCGTCGGCATCGACGCGCGCGACGGCTACGTCCAGACGAAGGGCTGGGTCGAGACGACGCGCGTGAAGGCGACGGATCTCGCGGCGGCGGTCGCGCGGCTTGGCGTGAAGACGATCATCTACACCGACACGGCGACGGACGGCATGCTGGGCGGGCCGAACCTCACGCAGATGGCGTCCATCTGCGACGCCGCGCCGACGTGCCAGATCACGGCCTCCGGCGGCGTCTCGTCGCCGTTCGACGTCGAGAACCTGAAGGCGCTGGAGCGCCCGAACCTGCGCGCGGCCATCGTCGGCAAGGCGCTCTACGACGGCCGCACGACGCTGAAGGAGATGAACGTCGCCGCGCTTTAGGCGCGCGGCGTTCAGGCGCCTTTCGGCACGACCCAGCTGACGGCGCGGTTCTTCGTCTGGAAGATTTCGCGGGCGGTGGCCTGCACATCCGCCGCCGTCACGGCGCGGATGCCCTCGACCTGCTCGGCCGGCTCGACGAGACGTCCGAACGCGAGCATCGTCTGTCCGTAGAAGAACATCTTGGACGTCATCTTCTCGTGCGAGAGGCGGAAGTTCCCGATCAGGAACTCCTTTGTGCGCCGCAGCTCCTCCGCGCCGACGCGCTTCGTCGCCACGCGCTTCAGCTCGCGGTCGACCGTCGCGAGCGTCGCCTCGGCCTTCGCCGCGTCCAGCCCCGCCGTCACGGTGAACATCCCCGCGTCCGCGAAGAAGTGCATCCGCGAGGAGATGTCGTAGCTCAGGCCGCGCTTTTCGCGCACCTCCTGGAAGAGGCGCGACGACATGCCGCGCCCGAGGACGGCGTCCAGCACCGTCGCCGCGTACTTGCGCGGATCGCGGAGGCCGAACGTGCGGTAGCCGAGCGCGAGCTGCGCCTGGTTGATCTCGCGCGCGACCGAGACGTGCGGCACGACGGGGACGTGCGCGGGATCGTCGCCGCGCACCGCGTCGGACGCGCCGGCCCGGCGCGCGAAGCGGCCGAGCTGCGCCTCCAGCGTCGCGCGGGCCCTGTCGGGGTCGAACGCGCCGACGAGAACGGCGATCGTGTTGTCCGCCCGGTAGTGCGTCTTCACGTAGCGGCGGAGGACGGCGGGCGTCATCGGGCCGAGCGACTGCGCGCTTCCGGCGACGGGCGCGCCGAGCGGCGAGTCGGGGAAGAGGTTGCGCTGCAGGTTCTCCATCGCCACGGAGTCCGGCTCGTCGGCGTACATCTTGATCTCCTCGATGACGACTTGCTTCTCGCGCGCGAACTCGTCGGCGGGAATCGTCGCGCGCAGGTACATGTCGGAGAGGATGTCAACCGCCTCGTCGAGGCACTCGTTCGGCATGTGCGCGAAATAGCACGTCGACTCCTCGCCCGTGCAGGCGTTGAAGTTGCCGCCGCGCCCCTCGATCGCCTGCGTGATGTCGAGCGGCGTGCGCGTGGGCGTGCCCTTGAAGAGCATGTGCTCGATGAAGTGGGAGATGCCGGCGGACTTCGCGTCCTCGTGGCGCGAGCCGGAGGCGACGAAGAGGCCGAAGGCGATCGATTCGGCCTCGCAGGGGACGAGGCCGGCGCGGAGGCCGTTGCGGAGAGTCAAGAGCTGTGCTTTCTTCATGGGCGCGTATTATAGCATAAGCCACCGGCGGCTGCGGACGAAAATCGCCCTGCTTCCGTCCGGCGGCGGTTTTTGGTATACTACGCGCTTCAAAGGAGCTAAAAATGGCTAGACTGACATTCAGGGAAGACCTCTGCAAGGGCTGCGGACTGTGCGTGACCGCCTGTCCGAAGAAGATCCTTGCTCTCTCGAAGACGAAGCTCAACCACAAGGGCCACGCCCCGGTCGAGTGTACGGATCCGGCGGCGTGCGTCGGCTGCGCGAGCTGCGCGCTGATGTGCCCCGACTGCGTCATCACGGTGGAAAGGTAAGGCAACAATGGCTGAAAAAGTTCTGATGAAGGGCAACGAGGCGATCGCCGAGGCGGCGATCCGCTGCGGCTGCCGCCACTACTTCGGGTATCCGATCACGCCGCAGACCGAGATCGCGGCGTACATGTCCAAGCGCATGCCGAAGATCGGCGGCACGTTCCTCCAGGCGGAGAGCGAGATCGCCGCGATCAACATGGTCTACGGCTGCGCCTCGACGGGTCGGCGCGCGATGACGTCGTCGTCTTCGCCGGGCATCTCGCTGAAGGCCGAGGGCATGTCCTACCTCGCGGGCGCGGACCTGCCGGCGCTGATCGTGAACGTCCAGCGCGGCGGCCCCGGCCTCGGCGGCATCCAGCCGTCGCAGTCCGACTACTTCTTCATGACGCGCGGCCCGGGCCACGGCGACTTCCACATCATCGTCCTCGCCCCGGCGACCGTGCAGGAGATGGCCGACATGACGCGCCTCGCGTTCGAGCTCGGCGAGAAGTACCGCATGCCGGCGATGCTGCTGGCGGACGGTACGATGGGCCAGATGATGGAGCCGGTCGTTCTCCCGGAGGACACGGTCGACCCCGAGACGATCCCCGCGACGAAGCCGTGGGCCACGACGGGCACGGAGATGAAGCGCGAACACAACATCGTGAACTCCCTCTACCTCAAGCCGGACGAGCTGGAGAAGACGAACTTCGAGCGCTTCGCGCGCTACGCGAAGCTGGAGCAGGAGGAGTGCCGCTGGGAGGAGTACCTCATGGACGACGCGGAGGTCTGCGTCGTCTCGGTCGGCATCACCGCCCGCGTCGCGAAGAACGCGATCGTCGCGGCGCGCAAGGAGGGCATCAAGGTCGGCATGATCCGTCCGATCACCCTCTACCCGTTCCCGAAGGCGCCGCTTGCGCAGGCGGCGGCGAAGGTCAAGAGTTTCCTCACCGTCGAGCTCAACATGGGCCAGATGAACGAGGACGTGAAGCTCGCGATCAGCTGCGCGAAGCCCGTCAACATGTGCAACCGCGTCGGCGGCATGATTCCGAGCGCCGACGAGGTGCTGGCGGCAATCCGGAAGGAGGCGAAATAAGATGGCCATCGTGTTTCAGAAACCGAAGTCCCTCACGGACGTTCCGTACCACTACTGCCCGGGCTGCACGCACGGCATCGTGCACCGTCTCGTCGCCGAGGCGATCGACGCGCTCGGCATCGAGGGCAAGACGATCGGCATCGCGCCGGTCGGCTGCTCGGTGATGGCGTACGACTACTTCCGGTGCGACATGATCGAGGCGAGCCACGGCCGCGCGCCGGCGGTGGCGACGGGCGTCAAGCGCTCGCTGCCCGACCACGTCGTCTTCACCTACCAGGGCGACGGCGACCTCGCGTCCATCGGCCTGTGCGAGACGGTCTCGACCGCGTGCCGCGGCGAGAACGTGACGATCATCTTCATCAACAACGCGATCTACGGCATGACGGGCGGCCAGATGGCGCCGACGTCGCTCGTCGGGCAGGTCACGCAGACCTCGCCGTACGGGCGCGACCCGAAGACGCAGGGCATGCCGATTCGCATCTGCGAGCTGCTGGCGACGCTCGACGCGCCGGCCTACCTGGAGCGCGTCGCCGTCAACTCCGTCGCGCACGTGCGCCAGGCGAAGCGGGCGATCCAGAAGGCGTTCCAGACGCAGGTCGACGGCAAGGGCTTCTCGCTCGTCGAGGTCATCTCGACGTGCCCGACGAACTGGGGCCTCACGCCCGACAAGGCGTGCCAGTTCGTGGAGGAGAAGATGATTCCGTTCTATCCGCTCGGGTGCTTCAAGGACCGGACGGCCGAGGAGGCGAAGTAAAATGACATACGAAACGATCATGGCGGGGTTCGGCGGACAGGGGCTCCTGTTCTCCGGCAAGGTCTTGGCGCACGCGGCGCTCATCGAGCAGAAGGAGCTCTCGTGGCTCCCCTCGTACGGGCCGGAGATGCGCGGCGGCACGTGCAACTGCTCGGTCATCGTCTCGGACGACCCGGTCGGCTCGCCGATCATCGCGCACCCGAACGTGCTGATGGTGATGAACGAGCCGTCGCTCGACAAGTTCGAGGACACGGTCGCCCCCGGCGGCACGATCTTCGTCGACTCCTCGCTCATCGAGCGGAAGGTGCGGCGGACGGACGTCGAGGTCGTCTACATCCCGGCGACGCAGATGGCGAAGGACATGGAGGCCGTGTCGCTCGCGAACATGATCATCCTCGGCGCCATCGTCCAGAAGCTCGGCTGCGTGAAGCCCGAGACGCTGACGGCGGCGATCAAGGAGACGATCAGCGCGCGCAAGGCGAGCCTGCTGGAGCTCAACCTCAAGGCGGTCGCCCTCGGCGAGAAGTTCATTGCGGGCTGACCGGCCCGCTCTAGGCACAAGGTTCGCATGAAACTCATTGAAGAGCTGAAGGCTCGCGGACTCGTCGAGGCGCTGACGGATCCCGAAATCGAAAAGGCGCTGGAGAAGCCGATGACGGTCTACTGCGGGTTCGACCCCTCGGCGCGTTCGCTGCAGGCGGGGAACCTCGTCTCGATCATCGTGCTGAAGCGCTTTCAGCAGGCCGGGCACAAGGTCATTGCGCTTGTCGGCGGCGCGACGGGCCTCATCGGCGACCCGTCGGGCAAGTCGGCCGAGCGCAACATGCTGACGGTCGAGCAGGTTGCCGAGAACAAGAAGGGAATCCGCGAGAACCTCGCGCGCATCCTCGACTTCGAGGGCCCGAACGCGGCCGTGATGGTCGACAACTACGACTGGTACAAGGGCACGAGCGCAATCGAGTTCCTGCGCGACATCGCAATCAACTTCCGCGTGCCGCAGATGCTCGCGAAGGAGTCCGTGAAGAAGCGGCTGGAGGCGTCCGAGGGCGCGCTCACGTTCACCGAGTTCTCCTACCAGATCCTGCAGGGCAACGACTTCCTGCACCTCTACGACAACTACGGCTGCCAGATGGAGGTCGGCGGGGCGGACCAGTGGGGCAACATCACGGCGGGCACGGATCTCGTGCGGCGCATGCGCGGCCAGACGGCCTACGGCCTCACGTTCCCGCTGCTGTTGGACTCGACGGGGCGGAAGTTCGGCAAGTCCGAGGGCAACGCGCTCTTCCTGAACGGCGAGATGACGCCCGTCTTCGACTGGTACCAGTATTTCCTGCGCGCGGCGGATGCGGACGTGATCCGCTACCTGAAGGTCTTCTCGATGCGCTCGCTGGAGGAGATCGCCGCGCTGGAGGCCGAGATGAAGGCGCACCCGGAGGCGCGCATCCCGCAGAAGGCCCTCGCCGAGGAGCTGACGCGGCTCGTGCACGGCGAGGAGGGGCTTCAGAAGGCGCAGGCGGCGACCGAGGCCCTGTACGCGAAGAAGTCGGCGGCGGACGTCGCGAAGGCCGAAAACGTGCCGAGCGCGACGGTTGCGCTCGCGGACTGCGTCGGCAAGGCGGTGTTCGCCGTCGCGGCGGCGGCCGGGATGTTCAAGTCGAACGGCGAGGCGCGCCGCATGGCCACCCAAGGTGGGCTCTCGCTCAACGACGCGAAGGTCGACGAGAAGCGCGTCTTCGCGGCGGATGACGTGAAGGAGGGCGTGGCCGTTCTCCGCTCCGGCAAGAAGAACTACTTCGTGCTGCGGTTCGCCTGACGGGGACGCGCGGGATCGGCGGATGAAAACCATCGAAAGATACGTCTTCGGCTCGTTCCTGTCGAGTTTCGCGCTCGCGTTCCTCGTCCTCTCGTTCGTGCTGACGATCGGGCTTCTCATCCAGATCATCGGCTTCATCATGGACGGCGTGCCGATGTCGCTCGTCGGCGAGTTCTGTGCCGTCTCGCTGCCGGAGACGCTGCAGTGGTCGATGCCGCTTGCGCTGCTCGTGAGCGCGATCCTCGTCTTTTCCCGCATGTCGGCCGACAGCGAGATTGCGGCGATGCGCGCGTGCGGCATCAACATCCTCTCCGTGATGAAGTGGCCGATCCTCTTTGGACTTCTCTGCACGCTGCTCGGCTTCTGGGTCAACAATGAGGTCGTGCCGCGCGGGCATGAGGTGCGGCGGACGCTCAAGTCGCGCGTCTCGGTGAAGACGGGCATCAGCCTGCTGGAGCCGGGGCGCATCATCGACGACTTCCCGAAGATGAAGATCTACTTCGGGCGCAAGGAGGGCAACTGGCTCCACGACCTGATTGTCCTCGACTACTCGGACGCGCGGGTCGACCGCATGATCACGGCCGACAAGGCGCTCGTCACGCAGCGGGGGACGGACGTCGACCTGGAACTCTATCATACGACGGTCGATCCCGTGGATGCGGATCACCGCACGATGGCGCGTGCGAACCGCTTTGTCCACACGCTGAAGGACGTAATCAAGGCGTCGGGCTACAAGCGGCGGACGAAGGACTTCCGCTTTGGCGAAATGCTCGGCCAGATTCGCGCGAGCGAGGCGCAGCTGCACGGGCAGAACGCCGGCGGGCGCGTCGCCGACGCGCAGCGCGACTTCATGCGCCGCGAGCTGAGCAGCCTGAAGGTCGAGCTCAACAAGCGCTTCGTCTTCGCGATGGCGTCGATCTGCTTCGTGTTGGTCGGCATCCCGCTCGGCATCCGTTCGCAGCGCAAGGAGTCGTCGGTTGGCATGGCGATCTCGCTTGCCGTCTCGCTCGGCTACTACGTGCTCGTGATCCTGATGCTCTCGTGCGAGGAACGCTATTCGCTTTATCCCTGGTATCTCATCTGGCTGCCGGTGCTGCTCTGCGCCGCGCTGGCCGCACGGCTCATTCGCAGGCATCTCTGATGCCTGCTGCACGAAAAGAAGGAGGACGTTTCACATGACGAAGATTCATCCGACGGCGATCGTCGAGGACGGCGCGCAGCTCGGCGCGGACGTCGAGATCGGCCCCTACGCGCACATCGGCCCCTACGTGAAGCTCGGCGACGGCACGTCCGTCGGGCAGGGCGCAATCGTCGACGGGCACACGACCATCGGCACCCGGTGCCAGATTTTCCCGTATGCCCTGATCGGCATGAAGACGCAGGACCTCAAGTACAAGGAGGGGTCTGTCAGCTACGTGGAGATCGGCGACCGCACGGTGATCCGCGAGTTCGCGACGGTGCATCTCGGCACGGCGGACGGCGAGAAGACGGTCATCGGCAGCGACTGCCTGTTCATGGCCTACTGCCACGCGGCGCACGGCGTGATCCTCGGCAACCACGTGATCTGCTCGAACACGGTGCAGCTCGCGGGCGACGTGCACCTGCAGGACTACGTGATTGTCGGCGGGTGCGCCGCGTCGCACCAGTTCTGCACGGTCGGCCGCCACGCGATGGTCGGCGGCATGTGCAAGATCCGTCAGGACGTGCCGCCGTACATGCTCTGCGACATGGTCGAGGGCTCGATGAAGGCGATCGGCCCGAACGTCGTCGGCCTTACGCGGCGCGGCTTCTCGAAGGACGTCATCCAGGCCCTGAAGGAGGCGTTCCGCTTCCTCTACCGCGACGGCCTCAACCGTACGCAGGCGCTGGAACGCGTCGAGAACGACGTCGAGCCGTTTGACGAGATCAAGGAACTCGTCGCCTTCTACCGCCACTCCACGCGCGGCGTCTGCTGATGCGCTACACGTTCGACAGCCGCGCGGTCGAGCCCGGCATGGGCTTCGTCGCGCTGAAGGGCGAGAAGGCCGATGGCCACGACTTCATCCCGATGGCGCTCGAAAAGGGCGCGGCGGAAATCGTCGACGGCCTCGAAGCGCTTCAGGCGAAGGCGCGCGCGCGACGCCGCGCACTGAAGGCGAAGGTGATCGGCGTGACCGGCTCGGCCGGCAAGACGACGACGAAGGAGCTCCTGAAGACGTTTCTCGCGTGCGCGGGCCGCACGTACGGCACGGAAGGGAACTTCAACAACCACATCGGCCTCCCGCTCACGATTCTGAACTGCCCGGACGACGCGGCGTTCCTCGTCCTTGAAATGGGCTCGAACCATCCGGGCGAGATCGCGGCCCTCTGCGACATCGCCGCACCCGACGTCGGTGTCGTCACGGGCGTCGGCACGGCGCACCTTGAATTCTTCGGCTCGCGTGCGGGCATTGCGGACGAAAAGGGGACGCTCCTCGCGCGCGCGACGGATTTTGCGCTCTTTCCGGCGGCGGACGACTTTGCGGACGCCCTTGCGGCGCGTTCGCCGCGCGCGATCCCCGTCGCGACGGAGCCGCCGGCGGGCCTTCTCGACCCGGCGCGGCCCACGCCGCCGCACTTCGCCGCGAACGCCGCGCTCGCGTTTGCGGTCGCCGCGCGCTTTGGCGTGACGTGCGAGTCGGCGCGGGCGGCGCTGGACGGCTTTGCGCTCCCCGGCGCACGGTGGCGGCTGCGCGAGAAGTGGGGCGCGACGTTCATTGACGACACGTACAACGCGAACCCCGACTCGATGATTGCCGCGCTTGACACGCTTGCGGCGACGCCGTGCGACGGCAAGCGCGTGGTGGTTCTCGGCGACATGTTCGAGCTGGGGCCGGATGCGCTCGCGTATCACCGCCAGGTGTTCGACCACGCGATGCGCCTGAAGATTCCGCTCGTGATTGGCGTCGGCGAACAGTCGGCCCAATGCCTCTGCCACTGCGTCTACAAGGAGCTGAAGACGCTCAAGAAGAAGTTCCGCCTCGACGTCTCGGCGGGCGACCTCGTGCTGCTCAAGGCGTCCCACGCGATGAACCTCGGCAGCCTGCTGGACGACTGACTGAGATCTGGGAACGTAGCCCGCGCCGCCGTTTCGTCGGAACCTGCGGCAACCGTGCGAATTTGTTGAGGCCATTGACAGATGCGACGCGGATTCGCTATAATGCGCGTATCGTCTGCCGTCCGTTTTTCCCCAACAATCGTTCATGTGGAGGTGTCGCATGCCCTTGAGCCGTTTTCGCGTCGGATTCTGCCTGACCCTGCTGTGCGCGGCGCTGTCCGTGCGGGCGGACGACGCGGTCGGCGTCCTCCGCGTCGACGTCGCCTCGAACGAGACGGTCGCGGTCGCCGTGCCGTTCGAGCCTTTGGGCTCTGCGCGGATTGCGGACTTCCTTTCGGGCGGCTTCGTAGGCGACGGCGGCGGGGACTCCGATCGCCTTTGGCACGTCTCGTCACGCGATGGTTCCGTCACGGTGTCGGTCTTCTCGAACGGCGTCTGGGTGGGTGCGGCGGACGGTTCTTCGAGCGCCGCGCGCGTCCGGGCCGGAGACGCCCTCGTCTTTCGCCCCGGGCAGGATGAGTCGGCGGAACTCTATGTGTTCGGGCGTGTGCCCGCATCCGCTGGTCTGACGGCGACGCTCTTTCCCGGACTCAACCTGCTGTCGTGGGGCTACCCGTCCGACGTCCCGCTGTCCTTGTCGCTCCCCGAGGACGCAGAGGGCCCGCTGGATGTGGTCGGAAGGCCCCTGCCTGTCGAGGCACTTCCCTGGTGGTCGGCGTTCTGGGTCACGAACGCGAGTGTCGCCGCTGTACGCTGGGAACGGGCTCGTCCCTATGACGTCCTTGCGGAGGACGCGCCAAGGCTCGTCGGTATGTCCATTGATTTTGCCCGCGCAACGGTTTCGTTGGCCGTGGACACGGGCGCGCGCGTGACGGATCTTCTGCGCCTACGCACGAACGGCGACGGATGGGAGGGGATGGACGGGCGCTGGGCGCGACTCGGGCGCCTTCCCGGAGATGTCGTCCCCGTCGTCTGGCACGACGCGCTCGCGGCAGATCCACGGGCAACGTTCTACCTGGCTGCCGACGCAACGCGGGACACGGACGGCGACGGGCTTCCCGACATCGTTGAGCGGTTCGCCTACGGGACGTCTCCGCTTCTTGCGGACACGGACGGCGACGGCATCCGCGACGGCCTTGAGGTTGCTTGGGGACTCGACCCCCTGCGTGACGAGGGAATCGGCGACAGCCGGTTCGTCGAGACGTTCGAGCGGCCCGGTGTGGTGGCCGGTCTTCTGGACGGCCAGCGCGGCTGGCGCGTGACGTGGCCCGCAGCGGCGGTCGTGCAGACGCGGACGGCCCATGCCGGCAGGGCGGCGTTGCGCTTGTCGGTCGAATCCGACGAGTCCGAAGAGGTTCCTGTTGTCGTCGAGCATGACGTCACGAATGCCGATCGAGTCGTCTGGGTTGATCTCTATCTGCTCGCGCAGACGGCGAGCCCCGCCGACCTGGCGGATGCGGACTTTGCGGGCAGTTTCTGCTTCGCGGCAGATGGCTCGGTGCTTGCTTTGGACGGCGGCGTCTGGCGGACGAATGCCGTGCGGAAGGTCAGCCTTGGCGAGTGGGCGCGCGTGACGTTCCGGCTCGACTACCCAAAACGGCTGTGGGACTTGTACGTGGACGGCGTTCTTGCGGAACGGGGGCTTCGGATGGGCGGCTCCGGATCGTTTCGCGGCCTCGGCATCTCGGGCGAAGGCGAGACCACGATGGACGACGTTTCCATCTCGGAGCGCCGTCCCTTCGGACTCTCGTCCGATGGGGACGAATTGCCGGACGAGTGGGAAATGCGCCACTTCGGCACGTTGGATCGCGACGGCACGGGCGATGCGGACGGGGACGGGCTGTCCGACCTCGACGAGTTCCGCCATCGGACGAATCCATTGCTTGCGGACACGGATGGGGACGGGCTGTCCGATGCGGTGGAGGTCAGGTTCTACGGGACGTCGCCTGTTTCGTCCGATACGGATGGCGACGGCGTTTCTGACGCGCAGGAGCTTCGCGACGGGACGGACCCGTTGTTCGCCGGTGGCGCGGACGAGACGGCGTTCGAGGAGACCTTCGAGGCGCCAGCCGTTGCCCCCGGCGTGTTGATGGGGCAGAACGGCTGGCGGGTCAGTGTGCCGGAGGCGGCCGTCGTCCAGGGGAGCGCCGTGCGTACGGGCGCGGCTGCCCTCCGTGTGTCGAGCGGAGAGGAACTGGGCGATGTCTTCGTCGATTGCCCTGCCACGAATGCGGGGGAAGTCGTCTGGGTTGACATTTACCAGGTCGCGAAGGCGGCGGAGCCCCCGGTGCGGCTGGGGGGCGACTTCGCGGCGGCGTATCTGTTCGACGGAGGTGGACGGGTCGTGGCCTGCGACGGCGGCACGTTTGTCACGAATGCCCGGATGCGCGTCTCGCTGGAGACCTGGCATCGCATGACGCTGCGCCTTGACTACCCGAAGCGGCAGTGGGATCTTTACGTCGGCGGCGTCCTTGCGGCGCGAGGGCTGTCCATGGGGGTCGCCGTCGGTCCATTCAAGGGCTTTGGGTTCGTTGGGGATGGCGAGACGGTCCTTGACGACGTTCGCGTGACGCGGATTCGCCCGCAGGGGCTTTCGGCGGACGGTGACCCGCTTCCGGACGATTGGGAGCTCCGACACTTCGGAAGTCTCGAACGCACTGGGCGCGGCGATGCCGATGGCGACGGTGTGCGCGACGTTGACGAATGGCGCGCGGGAACCGACCCCCTCAACCCCGACACGGACGGCGACGGGCTTCCCGACCGCTGGGAGATCCGGTGCGGCACGGACCCGAACGACCCGTCGGACGCGCACGCCGATCCGGACGGAGACGGCATCGACAACGCGGAAGAGTTTCGCCTGGGGACAGATCCCTTTGCGTTCGAGCCGGATCCACGGACGCGTCGGGACGGGCTCTGGCCCGAACGGCTGCCGGACGGGAACTACACGGGGGCGCTCAGCGGATTCATCTGGATTCCGTCGGCGGGGCTTCGTCGCTTCCACCCGACGCCCGAATCCGCCGAGGTCTGGATCGATGGCGCGCGCGTCCCGACAACGGGCGTCGAACTGTCCGTCGGCTGGCACGCCCTGCGCGTCGTCGTGCCTTCGGAAGACGTGGATAGGGCCGACCTCGACTGGTCGGGACTGGATGTCGCGCGGCAAGCCGTCCCGGCTGAATTCCTTTGCCATCTGCCCGTGGACGTGCCGCCGCACGTCGAGCTGACGGCGTCGCATCCGTGGTACGTCGAAGGCGGGACAGTCCGCCTGACGGCGGCGGCGATGGACGTCGCCGGGCGCGTCGTCGAGACGGGCGTTCGGCTGGAGGGCGGCGAGACGCTGGCCCTGTCCCCGTCGGCGCGCGCCGTCGCGACCGTGGCGAACGCCGCGACGGGCACCTACGCGTTCGCGGCGTGGGCGGTCGACGACGGCGGGAACGCGTCCGCGACCTCGCGGCTGGAGGTGGCCGTGCTCGACGCGGACGGCGACCCGGACGGGGACGGTCTCGCGAACGCGGAGGAGTTCCTCGCGGGGACGGATCCCTTTTCGGCGGACACGGACGGCGACGGCATCCCCGACGCCGAGGAGCTGCGCATCGGGACGGCCCCGGCGCGCGCGGACGCGCAGGACGACCCGGACGGCGACGGCCTCGCGAACATGGACGAGTGGCGGGCGGGAACAGATCCCCTGAACCCCGACACGGACGGCGACGGATGCCCCGACGGGCTGGAGATGCGCGGCTACTTCAGCGACCCCCTGGCGGCGGACTTCGCGGCCTCCGTCGCGACGAACGCGGTCATCCCCTGCCGTGACGCGGACGTGGCGCGCGGCCTGTGGCGCGTCGACGGCGAGGCCCTGACGCTGGTCGACCGGGCGGGGGCCGTCTCGTTCACCAACGACTTCCGGCTCGCCGAACCGGGCGTGCGGGAGATTCGGCTGGACGTGTCGTTCGCCGGACAGTACGACGCGGACTTCGTCTGCCGGATCGACGGCCGGCGGGTCGGCGTCGTCACGCTCGGCTCGTCAAAGGAGACGCGAGTGATTCCCGTCCGCTTCCCGACGCCTTGGCTTGCACGGGGACTGCACACGCTGGAGTTCGAGCTGCAGAACTTCTCGAACGACCGGCGGTTCTCGCTCTCGGACATTGCCGTCTGTACGCCCGAAGGGCCGGATGCGGATGGAAACGGTGTCCCCGACTGGCTGGACGTTCGTCGCCGCCGCTCGCGGTGCGATCAGACGGGACTTGTTCGCTCGCGCGTGTCGCCGTTCTGTCTACGGGGGCGGGCGGCCTGTCCGGATCTCGTGTCCGTCAGCGCTGGGACGCCCGTCCGTGCACTGCCCGATTTCGGCTGGTGGACGGACGTGCCGCTTGCGGTAGATGCAGAGACGGACGTGACCGTCACGTATGAAGGCGGCTTCAAGACGGAGGTGGTGCGCATCGGCTGGGAGCCGTTCGACCTCCTCGCAGAAACGGACATTGTCTTGCGTCGTGGCGATTCGCTTCTTCTGATGGCACCGGCAGACGCGGAGGTGACGCGAGACGGCGTGGCGGTGGACAGGACTGGCGACAGGCCGACGCCCGTCCGCTTTGACGAGGCTGGCGAATGTGTCCTCTCGTGCGTTGCGGCGGATGGGCGGAAGAACGCCCTGACGGTGACGGTCGTTGAGGTCGTGAACGCCGAGAACGTCCCCGTCTGGAGGGGTAAGACGAACTCTCTGGGCGTGAAGGGGAGGGGGTTCGACATGATGTCCGTATCCGCCGATGCCGGAGCCTCGCTCGTGGCGGTCGAGCGCCGAGCCGACGAGGCACTCGTCAGCCTCGCCGTCCGAGCAGAGGGGCGCCCCGTGAGCCTGGCCTTTGAGATTCCCACTGCGGAGGCGTCCGTTGCCGGCGGCGTGGCCCTTTCCCCGTTTTCGGCCTACTACACGCTGGAGCGTAAGTATTACGTCGTCGGAAGACTTGTGGACGGTACGCGCATCGTTGAGAATCGACTTTCCGCGTTCGATGTGCCGCCCGGCCTGACTCTGCGCATGACGTCTGGTTCTGGCATCTGCTTCGAGGACGGCGCCGGGCGGCTGACGATCTCTGCGGAGGACTTTGACGAAATCGGTGACTTCTCCTACAGGTTCTACGTGCCGGAGGGGGTGCGGCATCCGTGCCAGTTCCTTCGGCTGATGAAAGACGGAAAGGCGGTGGCCCAGTGAAGAGACTCCTGTTTCCGGTTGCGTTGCTCGTTGCGCTGCTGGCCCTGTGCCCAATGCCCGTGCTCGCCGCTGCGCCCAGTTCCGCGTCCAACGCGGACATTGGCGGAGGGGGTGGTGACCCGCCTGGAAAAGGCGGGGGTGAAGATGATGGTGGAGGCGGTGATGGAGACGAGGGCGGTGGTGGAGGTTCGGGGGAGAAGGGGGACGATCCTCCACCTCCGCCCCCACCCCCACCCCCGCCGCCCCCTCCTCCGCCCCCTCCGAGTCTGCCGCCGCCGGGAGATGGTGACGATCCACCGGACGATCCGAACGCACCGGAGGAGGAGACGACGCCTGATCCCGTCGGCTACATCTCGGGGAATGTGTACGAGACAGTGACCGATTTGCGGATTCCCTGTCCGGACATCGATCTCGTTTTCCGGCGGGGCTACAGTTCACGGTCGGATGCCACTGGTGACCTTGGCTATGGCTGGTCGCATACGTATGATTGGCGCGTTCGGGTCGCGGACGGAAAGGTCATTGTTCGTTCGGCCGGCGAGAGCGGGGCATCGGACTCGGACCACACGTTTAACGGCGTTGGAAGGGGAAAGTCGGTCGCCAACGCCGATGGATACCGGTTGTCGCGGGGTCTGGACGGGCGCTACGCGCTGGTGACGCCCGACAAGTCGCGATACGCCTTTACGACAAATGGCCTGCTCGCCTCCATCTCGACCTGGAACGGCACGCGGGTTGACGTGCTGCGAAGCGAAAGCGGCGCGATTCAGCGCGTTCGCCACGCCAACGGAAAGGAACTCGTCTTTTCCTGTTCGGCGGATGGGGCGATCGCGCGCATCGCGACGCCCAATCCGGCCGTCTGGCTCGAATTCGGGCAGCGGGACATGGGCGGCGTGAGGAGGCTTGAGCGCGTTGTGCGCCACGACGGCGGGCGGGCCTTGACGAACGAATATGAATATGTCTCGCGTCCGCGTCCGGGGACATGGCGGACGCCTCCCTACAACCCGGCGATGTTTTATGGCGGGGGTGGAGATTCGCGGGTTGGCGTCTTGCCTCCCACCCGGTCGAGCGGCGAACGGTCTGCCGTTCGGTCTGTTCGGCAGGCGTTTGCGGCAACGTCGTCGACAGTCCCTGTCCTGTCGCGGAAGACGGACGCGAATGGCCTTTCCGCCGTCTACGAGTACGACCGCCTGACGGATGGGCCGAAAGTCCGCTGTCGGCGCATGGAGATGACGGGCGGTCTCTTCGCGTCCGAGTTCCTGTACTACAAGGGCTTCACCGTGGAGCGGAAGGCGACGTCCGTCGGGACGTCCGCGACGTGCTATCACTATGATTCCCAGCGACGTGAGACGATGCGGCAGACGGGCGAGGAATTCCTGCTCACGTCTTATGACGCCGCAGGAAATGTCGCCTGGACGGTTCGGACGAACGGCCCCTGTACGCTGACGACGCGTCGGACATACGACGGGCGGCATCGGTACGTCTCCGTCGCGAGGGCCTACGGCGCATCGGAGCTGTCGCGCGTGACGCAGATTGGTTGGGACGAGACGCGGGGCGTTCCGAATCACATCGTCTCGCCCGAAGGGCGTGTCTGGGAGTGGGCGACGAACGGCTTCGACGTCGTGGAGTACGGGGCGGGGCGCAACGACGCGCGCCTCGTCACGTACCGCGTCTGCGACACGAACGGGCACGTCCAGGCCGTCCTCGGTCCGGACGGCGGGCGCACGGATGTCGCCTACCATCCCGACGGCTCCGTCGCCGCCGTCGAGACGGAGGGGCTGCCGCGCGTCGCCTACGCCTACGACGCGCTCGGCCACGTCGCCGCCGTCACGCGACCGGGGCCGGGAGAAAGCGAGCGGACGGTTTCGTATGCGAACAACTGGCGCGGGAAGCCGACCGGGATATCGTACCCCGACGGCACGTCGGAGTCGCTCGCCTACGACGGCGAGGGCACGAAAATCGTCCGCCGCGTGGACGCGCTCGGGCGTGAGGACGTCTACCGCTGGACGCTCGGCCTCCCCGTCCACGCCGCGCGCGTCGTTGGCGGCGTGACGAACGCGCTCTACGCGGTCTCGCACGACCCGCAGCTCAACGTCGTCGCCATCGACGACCCGCTCGGCCGCCGCGCCGAGTCGTATGTCCTCGACGAGAACGAGCGCGTCGTCGCGGTCACGAACCTGGAGGGGCAGGTTCTTCGGCGCACGTACGCGCTTGGGAACATGGTCGCGTCCGAGACGCGCTTCGACGGCACGTCCGTCGCCTACGGCTACGGTGCGGACGCGAACCTCGCCACCGTCGCCTACCCGGGCGGCACGCTCCGCTTCGGCTACGACGGCGACGGGCTCATGACCTCGGCGGAGAGCGCGGCGGGGCTCGTCTCGAACGCCTACGACGCCGCGACCGGCTGGCTCGACGCCTCGCGCGGCGCGGACGGGCGCTGGGTGCGGTACATCCGCTCGGACGGCGGCGCCGTGACGGCATGCGTCTCCGTCGCGGGGACGGCGCTTTACGCCTACGACAAGGCGGGGCGGCGCGTGCGCTCGGTCTCGCCCGCCGGGACGCTTGCGTTCGGCCACTGCCCGTGGAATGGGCTGCTCGCGGCGGTCACGAACGCGAACGGCATCGTGACGGCGTACGCCTACGACGTGATGGACCGCGTGACGAACGTCACGTGGTCGGCGCGGGGCGGGGCATCCCTCGGCGGCTTCAGCTACGCCTACGACGCCATCGGGCGCATCGTCGTGCGGGAGCATGCGCTTGGCACGAACCGCTTCGACCGCGCCTACGCCTACGACGGCCTGGACCGCCTCGTGTCCGACGGCGGCGTGTCGTACGCCTACGACGCGGCGGGCAACCGCACGGCGAAGCGCGGCGATGCCGGGGGCGACGTCGCCTACGCGCTTGGGGCTGGCGACCGCCTCGCGTCGTGGACGGGCGGATCGTACGACCATGACGCGGCGGGGTGCGTCACGCGCATCGCGCGCGGCGCGGACACGTGGGACTTGACGTGGAACGGGCAGTACCAGCTCGTCTCGGTCGCCACCAACGGCGCCTTCGCCGAGTCGTATGCGTACGACGCGCTCGGACGGCGCGCCGCGACGACAAGCGCGGCGGGGACGGAGCGGCACGTCTACGACGAGAGCTGGCAGGTCATTGCCGACGTCGACGAGAGCGGCCGCGTCATCCGCGCCTACGAGTGGGGCGAGGGAATCGACCGGCTGCTCGCGGTTCGCATCGGCAGCCGCACGTACACCGCGCTCACCGACATCCAGGGCACGATCTGGGGCTACGCGGACGAGCGCGGCGCCGTCGTCGCGCGCTGGACGTACGACGCTTGGGGAAACGTGCTGTCGGAGGATGTCGCCGCGAGCGCGGCGGAGCTTCGCGCGGTGCGCTACCGCTTCCAGGGGCGCGAGCGCTCGGCGGCGACGGGGCTCGTCAACTTCCGCATGCGCTGGTACGACCCCGTGACGGGCCGCTGGCTCTCCAAGGACCCTATCGGACTTAGCGGCGGACTGAATTTGTATGCGTTTTGTGGAGGAAATTCAATTAACCTTTTGGATCCTCTTGGGTGGGCTCATATCGCAACACGACCTTTGGATGCAAGGGGAAATAAAGTGAAACAAGCCCTTAATAATTTGCTTTCTCATCTGAACTTGCCTGGAAATATAGACCCACGGCATGCTGAGATTTGCTTCGACGATGGGCCTGGGAATGGACCGAGTCATGTTGGATACAGCGATAAGGGCCCGCATCAAGATGGTTCAAAAGTTCCATACAATAGGCATGGGCCGAACATATATGATGACGAAACAATGCGAAAAGCCGTTGAGAATCTCTCAAAAGATCCTGCATGGAAAGGTTCTGAATATAAAGTGCTGTCGCATAACTGCCAGGATTTTGTCTCGGCCGTCATAGAAGAATATCACCGCTTGTCACAATAACGAAAGTATGAGTTCTTGCATGAATATGATGTTGGGCGCATTCTCGCTCGTTTCCAGCCTATGGCTCGGAAAGATGTACAACGAAGCGGCACAGGTCGTGGAATTTGTGAAATGGCTCTTTGTGACGGGACGAGAATTTGAAAGTTATGATTTTACTCCTTCTGAATTCTCGTTTGGAAATACGGGCATTGTGTATCGGGCGAGGTTCAGGCCGCAACATGCTTTGCCTCATATGGTTTGGGTGACATACCCAAAGGATGGATGCGTCAGGTGGAAGCGAGCTGAACAGGTGATAAAAGGGTTCTCGGCTCGGTTAGTAGTCAAGCATGGACAGACAAAACTGGAAGTTCCATTTCATACAGGAATTCCGATCGTTTATCAGGATTTCTTGCCAGAAGGTATCTCGTTTTATGTTGGGCACACATTGTTCATTTTTCATGCCGGCGAATTTGACTGGCGTTATGATGATGAGATCGAATTGACTCTTGAGGTGCTGTCGCCTGTATCTCGAGAATCATATTTACGATTAGTGAAACCTAAACTGGCAGTGTGCGAAATCCCCTATTTTGGATAAATGATGTGTCCGAAAGAGGCTGGATGAGAAGCATATGGAATACTCAAATTCTCAATTGAGTTGGCTTGAGTCGCAGGACTCTCGCGTTCAGAATGGGGGAAAGAAATGAAGATTCTTGTGACGGGCGTGGCAATTCTGATGTTGTTGTTCGCGGTCGTCTATTTTTGTCGGAGTCAAGGTTGCAAGCTGCAGAATGGAAATAGTCATTCGGTTGACGGACGACCGTACCTTGGCTCTGAGAAGTCGGGTGTTCCATCCAAACGGCTTATGCCGCAATCTGTAGCCAACGCCGAAGAACAGGCGCAACTTGTGCGGCGGTCGACGGAAGCCGCTCGCTCGCCGCAAGCCGAGCCGACGGCCGCGAAGGAAATGCTGCGTTCGGTTCCGAAACCAGAGACAGACTCCGCTTCGTCGTCGCCCGACATCGTGCGGCTGGCGGCGGAGAAGAGCCAGCTGATGGACGACCTGCTGAACGAGGAGCCGATCCCGTCCGACTACGGACAGGTGATGGTCTGTCTCTTCCGCGACCGAGGCCAGGACGTCTACACGCGCGACTTCGCCGTCCAGCACATCGGCCTCTACGCCGAGGCCCTGCACCGGCGCGGCGCGTACGACCCGTCCTCGCCGGAGGCTTCGCAACTGCGCAAGGCCCTTGACGCGGCGGCGGACGAGACGCGCACGATCGTCGCGGCGGCGGCGTTCCGCGCGCTCGACGACCTCTCCGCGTTTGACCCGCACGTCGAGGCCCGGCGGTTCGAGGCGCGGTTGCTCTCCTGCGCCGCCGACGCCTCGGCTTCGTCCGCCGCGCGCGTGATGGCGGTTCAGCTCTGCGGCGAGCGGAAGGTCCTCTCGTCCCGCAGCCTCCTGAAGCGCCTCGCGGACGACCCGAAGGAAAACGCCGTCGTGCGCAAGTCGTCCGCTTGCGCCCTGCGGGCATTGGAGGGGCGATGAAGAAATCCATTCTCACTCCTCTACTGGGGGCTTGTGAATACACGTCTTACGCCTACGACGAGTGGGGTGCGCTCACGAACACGGTCTATTCGGACGGCACGACGACAGTCTCCACGCGGAACGATGCGTTTGGACGTCAGGTCGGGGCCCATGACGCAGCGGGCGTGACGACGTTCGCCTACGATGTCTACGGCGCAAACACGAACGAGACGATTGTCGGCGTCGCGGGCACCAACGTCCTTGAACGCTTTACCGACGCCTACGGACGCGACGTCGGCTACGCGCTCAACGGCGAGCGGCGCACGGCTCTTTTCCGTGACCCCGCGACAGGCCGCATCGCGGCAATGCGTGTGGCGGGCTGCACGAACGATTTCGCATGGACATATCATCCCGGATGTGACCTGAAGCATACGCTCCGCTACCCGAACGGTGCGCTTGTCTCCTGGGAATACGAGCCGCGACGCGACCTGATGACGCTCGTCTCGAACGACGTCTACTCGTCTTTCCGCTACACGTATGACGGGGCTGGCAAGCGCACCTCGAAGAATGACGAGCACTATTTCTACAATGCGCGTGGCGAGCTGACTCTGGCGACGAACGTCGTCACGGGCACGGAGTTCGCTTACCGCTACGACGACATCGGCAACCGGCTCTGGTCGCGTGAGTTCGGCACGAACTGCACGTATGTCGCGAACGGACTGAACCAGTACACGGGCATCGTGCGCGGCGGCGTTTCCGAGCGGGCGGCGTTTGACCTCGACGGCAACCAGACGAATGTCGTGACGGCCACGGGCGAGTGGGCGGTCGAATATAACGGCGAGAACAGGCCCGTGCGCTGGACGCGCACGTTGGACGGCGCGACGGTCCTGATGGCCTACGACCGCATGGGGCGGCGCGTCATGAAGGACGACGAGACGTTCGTCTACGACGGCTACCTGAACGTCAGCCGGACGGTCTGGGACCCGACCGAGCCCGTTGCGACGAGGCCGCTCGTGTGGGAATCTGATGAGACCGTTTCATACTTGTTTCACGACGGGAATAAGAATACGATTAATGAAGTGTTTGGCGAAGTGATTCGCAATTGCAATTTTGTAGGGCAGACGGTGCTTTTGAACGGAAATTGCCGATCTCCTTGGCTGAGAAGCTCTGAATTCCGTGATGATCTTTTAAACCTTGTTTACTATAATTACAGATTAGAGGCTTTAGAGCTTTCCAGATGGACAACGAGAGAGCCGTTGAACAATGACGATAAAAACCCATATCTCTTGTTGCATAACAATGCAGTAGATGCATTTGATTATTTGGGATTAATGGAGAAATGCCCGTCTGGTGCCAAAGTTCGATCAGTAGGATCCATATGCGAGTATAGGACAAATAAAGATGTTGGAGGCGGAAAGAGTTCAAATGGCTGCGGTGCAGAAGGTGGAATAAGTGTCCCTGGTAGTTTTCTGGGTATTGTAAATTTTACAGGTTGCTGTGATGGGCATGATATATGTTATGGAACTTGCGGAAAATCAAAAAGCCTATGTGACTTAGGACTTGGGGGGTGTATGGCGGCCATGTGCCAAACGGTGGTAAGTGTCCCATCGCTACATACCGCTTGTGTCGCTCAGGCAGGATTGTATGCTGAAGCTGTTTTGGCATTGGGAGGAAGTGCTTTTGAATCAGCACAAGATGATGCTTGTAAATGGGAGCCTTGTTGCTGTGAAAAGTGACAACATCCAAGGCGTAGGGAGTTTTTGGGGGCTGTCTGTGTTGACGGTCGTTATGTGCTTGCTTGTTTTGTACATAGGAAGAAACATGGGGCCACCACGCTGGAATGAGAAGGTTGCTGTCTGGATGGTGGAGAACAATATCCATGATAGAGGTTTCTATGTTCGATTGTGTCGCATGAAAGATCTAAGTGAAAATGAAATCTGGCTTTGTGCTACATCAGGGTGCATGGCCGCAAAATGTCTTATCATCCAAAATCAGACAGTATCAGTCCGATACAAGGAAGGTATTTATCGTCAGGCATTGCGTGATGAGCGTCGTGAATTGCAAAAGGCAAACAGGACTGGTGAATTAGATGATGTAATACATGAGATGGGGGACGACAGTTTCTTCAGGAAGGCACAGGGATGGTTGCGGCGTTTTCTCTGAGATTCTGGCGAAAGGAGACGGAAAAGGTTATTACAGGATAAAGGGTCGCATGGATAAACAGGCAATGGAGAATGCGATAGATCGTGTAAAAGTTCTGTACATGGAACTTTCGCGAACATTGAATGTTCCGAAGGAGGGGCGTTGGATTCCACGCTCCATCGACGAGGCGCGTCTTGTCCTTCGGGAGTCATGGTCACTGTGCGATGCCCTGTGTGAACTGATTCGTCTGGCCGAACGAGAAAGCAAGGCCTGGTCAAGGGAAGTCGCGCAGGTCGTCGCGTATCCTATCGGCTTCCTGTTTATGGGCGTTGACGAGGTTGTCTATGCATGGTGCTCCGAACTGGTGCCGGATGACCTGAAAGAAGCGGGAAAAGAATACCATTCGTCTTGCCGGGACAAGGAACGGGGCGTGCAGTTGCGTGACTTGGAGGCCATCAAGCAGAAGATCAAAGAGATGCCGGATAAACTTCGTCAGATACTGGGGAACAAGCCGTTTGCCAATTGAAAGGCGGAGGTCTTTATGAAAAAAGGAATTCTGATGCTGATCGTGGTTCTTGCGGTTGCTGTCGCGGCAGTCTGCTTGTTCTACAGGAAGACGCCACAAGTGCCGACAGCGATTCGGCAAGACGTTCGTCCGATTCAGACGAAGGTAGTCGCAGTCCCGTCCGCGTCCCGTGCGTCGCAGCCCCGCACGGCAGTCGAGCCGGAAGACGTCTCGGCGGCGGTTGCCGTCGTCTGCGGACACGAGGCCGAGACCGCCGACCGCTACGAGGCGCGCAATGCCGCGTTGCGTTCGCTCGCCCGTTGCCGCGACCTAGGCGCTGATGACGTGCAGGCCTTGATGGACTATCTTCGCGCGACGGATGGTGCGTTGCGCGTCGAGCGCGAAGCCGCGCTGAAGAACGATGTCCTCAACCTCTTGCGGAATCAGGCGACGTTCCCGGATGGGCTTGCCGACCTGCTCATGGAAATGTTTGCCTGCAAAGCGCAGCCGTCGGAGGTTCGTGACTACGCCCTCCAGCACCTTGGCGCCTTGCAGAAAGACGACCTTGAGGCGTCACAGCGGCAAGACGTCCGAGATCTTTTTGTCGCGGCGGCGAAGGACATTCGTGAGCCTTTCGCGGGAACGGCACTCTATTCGCTGTCCGCAATCGGGCAGATGTCCAAGGCGCAGGACGCCGAACTGCGCCGACTGACGGTCGCCGCCTGTGGCGCGGCGGCGAATCCCCTCGCCCGGATGTCGGCTCTGCAGCTGGCCGGCGAGCGCGGCTACCGCGAGGTCTTGCCCGTCGTGCGGAATCTGCTGGACGGGGCGCGCCGTGACGCGGTGACGGACATGGTCGCGGTCGGGACGCTGGGGCTGCTTGGCGGACGGGACGACCTTTCGCGGCTGGAGCGGCTGAAGACGTGTGGCGGGCAACGCCTGTGTCCGGCGGTCGAGACGGCCATCCGAAGAATCGAAGGACGCCTGAAACAGGAGGTGAAATAGATGAAATTGTGTTTGTCTTTCGGTGCTGTTGCTTTCGCGCTGGTTGCAGCGGCAACGCCGCGTCTGGAAGTCCCTGCGGCAGGCGTCGCGCTGGGGGAGATCGTTGCGGGCGAGTCCGTGTCGGGAACGGTGACGGTTCGGAACGCGGGCGATTCGCCGCTCGGCGTCTCGCGGGTCAAGGCGTGCTGCGGTGCGACGGCGGAGCTTTCGAGCCTGAATCTCGCGCCGGGCGCGTCTGCCGTGCTGACGGTCACGCTGAAGTCGCAGTTGCCGGGCGAGATCTCGAAGTCCGTCCATCTCTATTGCGACGACCCGAAGAGCCCGGTCGCCGTCATCCCGGTGACGGGCACGGCCCGTGCGCGGCGTACGGACGGCGCCGTCTCGCGCTTCACGCTTCCGGCTGTCGTCATGGCGGGCGTCGCCGACGGATTCAACCCCTGCGCGTTCTCCATCGTGATCGCGCTCGCGGGCATCCTCGCCGTCGGCGGACGGCATCAACGGGCTCGGATGCTGGGCGGATGGGCGTTCTGCTTCGGCTCGTTCCTGACCTACGTGCTGATGGGGCTAGGCCTGATGCGGGCGCTCAAGGCACTGGACGGACTTGAGACCGTGCGGAATGTCGTGATGACGGCACTGGCGGTGTCGCTGTTTGTCCTCGCGTTTCTCAGCGTCCGCGACGCCTTCCGCTACCGTCGTGCCAGGGTGCCGTCGGTCATCACGCTCCAGCTGCCGGATCGCGTGAAAAAGCTGATCCGCGTGGTGGCCGAGACGAGCTGGAGCGGCCCGACGGTGGTCGTCGCCGGCGTCGGCTGCGGCATTCTCGTGACGCTGCTCGATTCGCTCTGCACGGGACAGGTCTACGTGCCCGTCCTCGCGCTCATTTCGCGCGAGCCGGAAGCCCTGCGTGCGTTCGGAATGCTGATTGTCTACAACCTCGCGTTCATTGCGCCGCTTGTCACCGTGTTCGTCCTTGCGGCGAAGGGGGCGGACGCCGTGCAGATGTCCAAGTGGTCGAAGCGCAACGTCTTTCCGTCCAAGATTGGGCTTGGCGTCATGTTCGCGGTTCTGGGCGTCCTTATCCTGCCGTGGTTCGGCAGATGGCTGGAGAGCCTGTTCTGAGGCTGTCGAAACACACAATGTCCTCACATATGCGCCCCCGCCGCTTCTCCGTCCCTCCGTGCCTCCGTGTGAGACGACCACGACGCGCTTCGGCTGCTCCCTCTGCCGAGGGGCTTCGCACGGTGCGCTACCGCTTCCAGGGGCGCGAGCGCTCGGCGGCGACGGGTCTCGCCAACTTCCGCCTGTTGTAACAGTTGTTGGTATGGCTACGGGTGCTGCATTGGTCGGAATAGGTGCGGCCATAACAGTTATAGGAGGTGTTTTGGGCCTTTAATCGTTCATTAGAAGAGACATAATATGGATAAATATGCTTTCTGGGGGAAGACTCTAGCCGTTTGCTGGACGATAGGGTGGTTCTTGTCGCTCGTTGAATCACACATTCGGTGTCGATTAATGTCTGCGGTCTTGAATCGGCTTTCACGGAAATGTTGCGGCAGATGCGTAGGCGTTCATGCAAATGGTATGTGATCTATGTCGTGCTTTGTGTCGTCCACATCGGACTTCTTGTGATTCCTCTTATTGGTTTTGCTTGGGTGTTGTTGGCGAGTGTCTTTTGACAGACCGCTGAAAGGTAAGATATAAAGGCAGTTCAAAGATCATCCATCGTGCGGCTGGCGGCGGAGAAGAGCCATCTGATGGACGACCTGCTGAACGAGGAGCCGATCCCGTCCGATGCCGCGGCGGCGGACGAGACGCGCACGATCGTTGCGGCGGCGTTCCGTGCGCTGGACGACCTCTTTTGCCGCGCGGCGCGGATTATGGTATAATTCGCGCAAGTTGAAACTGAAACAAGAGAAAAGACAGAACCACCAAACATGAACACTGACAAGAAGTACGTTTATTTCTTCGGCGCGGGGCAAACCGAAGGCAATGCGAACATGCGCGAGCTCCTCGGCGGCAAGGGCGCCAACCTCGCGGAAATGGCGGGGCTCGGCCTCCCGGTGCCGCAGGGCTTCACGATCACGACCGAGGCGTGCACGCGCTACTACGACGACGGCAAGAAGATCGGCGAAGACATCCTGGCGCAGGTCATGGCGTACATCGACAAGCTCGAGAAGTCCGCCGGCAAGAAGTTCGGCGACGCGCAGAACCCGCTCCTCGTCTCCGTCCGCTCCGGCGCGCGCGCGTCGATGCCGGGCATGATGGACACGATCCTGAACCTCGGCCTGAACGAGACGGTCGTCGACTCGCTCGCCGAGCAGACGAAGAACCCGCGCTGGGCGTGGGACTGCTACCGCCGCTTCATCCAGATGTACTCCGACGTCGTGATGGAGGTCGGCAAGAAGTACTTCGAGAAGCTCATCGACGAGATGAAGGCGAAGAAGGGCGTCAAGCTCGACGTCGAGCTGACGGCCGACGACCTCAGGGAGCTCGCGGGCCAGTTCAAGGCCGAATACAGGGCGAAGATCGGCGCGGACTTCCCGTCCGACGCGAAGGAGCAGCTCCTCGGCGCGATCAAGGCCGTCTTCCGCAGCTGGGACAACCCGCGCGCGAACGTCTACCGCCGCGACAACGACATCCCGTACAGCTGGGGCACGGCGGTCAACGTGCAGATGATGGCGTTCGGCAACCTGAACGACGAGTCGGGGACGGGCGTCGCCTTCACGCGCGACCCGGCGACGGGCGAGAAGAAGCTCATGGGCGAGTTCCTCATGAACGCCCAGGGCGAGGACGTCGTCGCGGGCGTGCGCACGCCGATGCCGATCGCGAAGATGGCCGAGGTGATGCCGGAGTGCTTCGCGCAGTTCCAGGAGATCTGCGCGAAGCTGGAGGCCCACTACCGCGACATGCAGGACATGGAGTTCACGATCGAGAACCGGAAGCTCTTCATGCTCCAGACGCGCAACGGCAAGCGCACGGCAAAGGCGGCGCTGAAGATCGCGTGCGACCTCGTCGACGAGGGCATGCGCACCGAGGAGGAGGCCGTGCTCATGATCGAGCCGCGCAACCTCGACACGCTCCTCCACCCGCAGTTCGACGCCGCCTCGCTCAAGAAGGGCAAGGTCATGGGGCGCGGCCTCCCCGCGTCGCCGGGCGCGGCATGCGGCAAGATCGTCTTCTCGGCCGACGACGCCAAGGCGTGGAAGAAGCGCGGCGAGAAGGTCGTGCTCGTGCGCCTGGAGACCTCGCCGGAGGACATCGAGGGCATGAAGTCGGCGCAGGGCATCCTCACGGTGCGCGGCGGCATGACGTCCCACGCGGCCGTCGTCGCGCGCGGCATGGGCACGTGCTGCGTCTCGGGCTGCCAGGAGATCGCGATGGACGAGGAGAACCGGCAGTTCACCCTGAACGGCAAGACGTTCCGCGAGGGCGACTGGCTCTCGATCGACGGCTCGACCGGCAACATCTACGACGGCGTCATCACCACGGTCGACGCGACGATCGCCGGCGAGTTCGGCCGCATCATGGCGTGGGCCGACAAGTTCCGCCGCCTGAAGGTGCGCACGAACGCCGACACGCCGCGCGACGCGAAGAAGGCGCGCGAGCTCGGCGCGGAGGGCATCGGCCTCTGCCGCACGGAGCACATGTTCTTCGAGGCCGACCGCATCGCGGCGTTCCGCGAGATGATCTGCTCCGACACCGAGGAGGAGCGCCGCATCGCGCTCGCGAAGATCCTGCCGTACCAGCAGGACGACTTCGAGCAGCTCTACGAGGCGCTGGAGGGCGAGCCCGTCACGATCCGCTTCCTCGACCCGCCGCTGCACGAGTTCGTGCCGCACACCGAGGACGAGATCCAGCTGCTCGCGAAGGCGCAGAACAAGCCGGTCTCGCGCATCAAGGAGATCATCGAGGGGCTCCACGAGTTCAACCCGATGATGGGCCATCGCGGCTGCCGCCTCGCCGTCACCTACCCGGAGATCGCGCGCATGCAGACGCGCGCCGTCATCCGCGCGGCGATCAACGTGCAGAAGCGCCATCCCGACTGGACGGTGAAGCCGGAGATCATGATTCCGCTCACGGGCGAGCGGAAGGAGCTGAAGTTCGTCAAGGACATTGTCGTCGAGGCGGCGGACGCCGAGATCGCGGACGCGGGCGTCACGCTCGCCTACGAGGTCGGCACGATGATCGAGATCCCGCGCGCGGCGCTGACGGCCGACGAGATGGCGAAGGAGGCCGACTTCTTCTGCTTCGGCACGAACGACCTCACGCAGATGACCTACGGCTTCTCGCGCGATGACGCGGGCAAGTTCCTCTCGGCCTACTACGACGCGAAGATTTTCGAGAACGACCCGTTCGCGAAGCTCGACCAGGTCGGCGTCGGCAAGCTCATGGAGATGGCGCTCGCGCTCGGCAAGCCGGTCAACCCGAAGCTCCACTGCGGCATCTGCGGCGAACACGGCGGCGACCCGACGTCGGTCGAGTTCTGCCACCGGATTGGGCTCGACTACGTGAGCTGCTCGCCGTACCGCGTGCCGATCGCGCGCCTCGCGGCGGCCCAGGCGGCCCTGCGCAAGTGAGGCGACGGGCGACCATGCGAAAGGAACTGGGTTCGCTCGCCACGCACCGCGCCTTTCTCGGGAAACCCCCGAAAAAGGGCGCGGTGACGCCGTTTCCGTGCCGCCCCGCGTCCGTCTTCGCGACGCAGGTCAAGGGCCTTGCGCGGCGCCTGAAGGCGATTCGCTGCCGCGATGTCGTGATCGGCCTCTCCGGCGGCCTCGACTCGACGCTCGTCCTGCTCGTCGCGCACGCGGCGTTCGCGCGGCTGGGCTACGACAAGAAGGGTCTGCACGTCCTGACGCTGCCGGGCTTCGGCACGTCGACACGCACGAAAGGCAACGCCGACCGGCTCTGCGAAGGGCTTGGGCTCAAGCTGGAGACGATTTCGATTGCGAAGTCGGTGCGTCAGCACCTGAAGGACATCGGCCACGACGGGACGACGCCGGACGTCACCTACGAGAACGCCCAGGCGCGCATGCGCACGCTGATTCTCATGGATCGCGCGAACATGGTCGGCGGCATCGTCCTTGGCACGGGCGACCTCTCGGAGATCGCGCTTGGCTGGTGCACGTTCAACGGCGACCACATGTCGATGTTCGGCGTCAACGCGGGCGTGCCGAAGACCGTCGTCCGCCAGGTCTGCGCTTGGTGGGCGCGCGCGCAACGGCGCAGCGTCGCGGCGGGAAGTCAGCTGGCGGCGGACGCCGTGCAGGACATCATCGACACGCCGATCTCGCCGGAGCTCGTCAAGGGGCAGGTGACGGAAAACAAGATCGGCCCTTACGAACTGCACGACTTCTTCCTCTGGAACTTCATCGTGAACGAGATGGGGTCGAAGGACTTGGCGGCATCCGCCGAACGCTACTTTGCGGGCCGCTTCGACGCGGCGACGGTTGCGCGGACGCTCAAGACGTTCATGACGCGCTTCTTCACGCAGGCCTTCAAGCGCAACTGCGCGCCGGACGGCATCCGCGTCTTTCCGTTCGAGCTTTCGCTGCACGGCTGGTGGATTCCGTCCGACCTCGGCGTCGTCCGGCTCTGACGGGCGATGGCACCTCGTTTTTGGTATAATAGCGACAAATGAAAATGAAGACGAAAAACCTTATTCGCATCACCGACACGACGCTCCGCGACGCGCACCAGTCCCTCTGGGCGACGCGGATGCGGACGGACGACATCCTGAAGATTGCCGAGACGATGGACAACGCGGGCTTCTACTCGCTTGAGTGCTGGGGCGGCGCGACGTTCGACGTCTGCATGCGCTTCCTGCGCGAGAACCCGTGGCAGCGCCTGCGCGAGATCAAGAAGGTCTGCAGGAAGACGCCGCTCCAGATGCTTTTGCGCGGCCAGAACATCCTCGGCTACAAGCACTACCCTGACGACGTCGTCGAGCGGTTCGTCGCGCTCGCGTGCGAGAACGGGATGGACATCTTCCGCGTCTTCGACGCGCTGAACGACCCGCGCAACCTGGAGACGGCGATCCGCAGCGTGAAGAAGTACGGCGGGCACGCGCAGGGCACGATCTGCTACACGACATCGCCCGTCCACACGGTCGCGGCCTACGTGAAGCTCGCCCGGCAGCAGGCGGCGATGGGCATCGACTCGCTCGCGATCAAGGACATGGCGGGCATCCTCACGCCGGGCGCCGCGCGCGAGCTCGTCGGCGCGCTGAAGAAGGCGCTGCCGGAGATGCCGATCCAGGTGCATTCGCACATGACGAGCGGCATGGCCGCCGCGATGTACCTCGCCGCCGCCGAGGCGGGCGCGGGCTGCTTCGACTGCGCGATCTCCACGCTTTCGTCGTTCTCGTCCCAGCCGCCGACGGAGTCGGTCGTCTCGATCCTGGAGTCGGTCGGCTTCGACTGCGGGCTTGACCGCGCGGCCCTGACGAAGATCAACGCCTATTTCAAGGAGCTGAAGAAGAAGCGCCAGCCGGCGAGCTCGTCGAAGGTCGAGGCCGTCGACGCGGGCGTGCTCGTGCACGCGATTCCCGGCGGCATGATCTCGAACCTCCGCTCCCAGCTCGCCCAGCAGGACGCGCTGGACCGCCTCGACGAGGTGCTGGAGGAGCTGCCGAAGACGCGCGCCGACCTCGGCTATCCGCCGCTCGTCACGCCGACCTCGCAGATCGTCGGCGTCCAGTCCGTGCTGAACGTCCTCTCAGGCAAGCGGTATTCGATGGTGACGGACGAGACGAAGCGCTACGCGGCGGGCTACTACGGCGCGACGCCGGCGCTGATCGACCCGAAGCTCCAGAAGAAGCTGATCGGCAAGCTGAAGCCCATCACGTGCCGTCCGGCCGACCTGCTGAAGCCGGGCCTCGTCGCGGCGGCGGACGCGCTGCCGCCGAACACGATCCAGTCCGAGGAGGACATCCTCTCCTACGCGCTCTTCCCGGAGGTCGCGCTCGGCTACTTCAAGTGGCGCAAGGAAGGCGGGCCGATCCCGGCGGACGAGGAGGAGAAGGCGCGCGCGGCCGAGCCGACGGCTGCCGCGCCGCAGACGAAAGGCGCGGCGCCGGCGGCGTCCGCCGACGTGAAGGGAACCCCGGTTCTCGCGCCGCTGAACGGCACGTTCTACCGCAGCGACGCGCCGGGCAAGCCGCCGCTGGCGGCGGACGGCGCGGGCGTGAAGCCCGGCGAGGCCGTCTGCGTCGTCGAGGCGATGAAGCTCTTCAACCCGATCAAGGCGCCGGCAGCCGGGAAGATCACCTTCCTCGTCGAGCACGGCAAGGCCGTCCAGAAGGGACAGGTTCTCGCGACCGTCGGTTGAAGCGGGGCTCCAGTTCCTCGGCGAAACGGGAAGCCCGTTCGCGCATCCGTTGCGTGAACGGGCTCTTTTGTTGCCCAAACGTTGCCCAAAAACGAAAAACCCCAGTTTTTACTGGGGTTTCCTCATTTCTAAATTGGCTCGGGCGGCTGGATTCGAACCAGCGACCAATTGATTAACAGTCAACTGCGCTACCACTGCGCCACGCCCGAACAATCAACTGAACTTTCGTTCAATGGCGCGTAGTATATCATAATTTCCGTTCCGTGCGCAAGGGGGTATTTTCACCTGCGGCGGCATCTGTTGGGTGCGGCGCATTTTTGATATAATTCGCCCGAAAAGGTGAATCAGAAAATGAAGAAAGTGTTCATTGACGGAAGCGCCGGCACGACGGGGCTTCGCATTCGGGAGCGTCTTGCCGCGCGCACGGACATCGAGGTCGTCGTCCTGCCGGAAGAGACCCGCAAGGATCCCGCCGCGCGGCGCGCGGCCCTGAACGGCGCCGACGTCTCGTTCCTGTGCCTTCCGGACGCGGCGGCGGTCGAGGCTGTGCGGCTGGTCGAGAACCCGGAGACTGTCGTCATCGACACGTCGACGGCGCATCGCACGGCGGACGGCTGGGAATACGGCTTTCCCGAACTCGCCGGCCGCCGCGCGCGTCTCGCGCGCGCGAAGCGCATCGCGAACCCCGGCTGCCACGCGAGCGGCTTCGTCGCGCTCGTCGAGCCGCTGGTGCGGGCGGGCGTCCTGCCGCGCGACGCGCGGCTCTGCGCGTTCTCGCTCACTGGCTATTCGGGCGGCGGCAAGAAGATGATTGCCGAATATGGCGTTGAGGGGTGCGGAGCGAAGGGGCTTTTCCTCGGCGGTCGGCAGTATGCGCTCGGCCAGGCGCACAAGCACCTGCCGGAAATGACGAAAATCTGCGGCCTCGCTTTCGCGCCGTGCTTCTCGCCCGTGGTCGTGCCCCATTACAGCGGCATGGAGGTGACGGTTCAGCTCGCCGCGTCGCAGCTGCACGTCCCGCAGGGGGCGGGTTCGGTGTGCGCGCACCTGCGCGCAATCTACCGCGCCGCCTATGCGCAGGGGCTTGTGCGCGTCGTCGACGACCCGGCGGCGGAGGAGGGCGGCTTCCTGTCCTCGGCGGCCCTGTCGGGACGCGACGCGATGGAGGTCTCGGTCTGCGGCAACGAGGAGCGTCTGCTGCTCGTCGCGCGCTTCGACAATCTCGGCAAGGGCGCGTCCGGCGCCGCGATCCAGAACATGAACCTCGTCCTCGGCTGCGCCGAAGACGAGGGGCTGGTCGCCTGAAGCCGTTTCGGGACAGCGGATGCCGGTCAACTCGTTCGACGACTACCCGATGAGCTGGCGGCCCGTGCGCGCGGCGCTGGGCGGCGGGCCTCTGTATCTGGCGCTCGCGTCGGCGCTGGAGCGCGACGTGCGTGCCGGCGCACTGCCGCCGGGGACGCGCCTGCCGCCGCAGCGCGAGCTTGCGGACTTCCTCGACATCGACTTCACGACCGTCACGCGCGCTTACGGCGTCTGCCGGGCGAAGGGCCTCGTCTACGGCGTGACGGGGCGTGGCACGTTCGTCGCCTCCGTGCCAGGGCTTGCGGAACGGGCTTCGGAAGACGTCATCGACCTCGGCGTCGTGCAGGCCTTCCCGGAGGAGGGCGCGGCGGCGGTCGTCGCGGCGGCGCGTACGGTGCTGGCGCGCGAGACGGCGGGGCGCCTCTTCACCTACGGCGACCGGGACGGCAAGCGGCGGCACCGCGTGGCCGGGCGGCAGTGGCTCGCGCGCTGCGGCGTGGCGGCGGCCGAGGACTGCGTGGCCGTCTTCCCCGGCGTCCAGGGCGCGATCTCGACGGCGCTCCTGTCCGTCTTCGGCATCGGGGACGCGATCGCCGTCGACGCGTTCACCTACGCGAACCTGCTGGGGTTCGCCCGTCTCGCGGGGACGCGCCTCGTGCCCGTGGCGGGCGATGCGCACGGCATGCTGCCGGCGGCGCTCGACGCGGCGGCGGCGACGCGCGGCGTCAAGGGCGTCTTCCTCATGCCGAACTGCGCCAACCCGACGACGCGGACGCTGACGGAGCGGCGGAAGGACGAGCTGGCGGAGGTCATTGCGCGGCGCGGGCTGATTGTGCTGGAGGACGACGCCTCGCTTGAGGCGCCCGACCGTCGGCGGCAGACGCTCCAGGCGCGCCTGCCGGAGGCGACCCTCTACCTGTCGGGCACGACGCGCCTCATTTCGCCGGGGCTGCGCGCCACGTACGTCTGCACCCCGCCGACCCTGCGCGACCGCTTCCTCGCGGGCTTCCACCATGCGGCCATCAAGGCGAGTCCGCTCGATGCGGAGATCCTCGGCGAACTCGTCCTTTCGGGTGCGGCGGAGACGGTGCTGGCGACGAAGGCGGCGAAGGCGGCGGAGGCGAACCGCCTGTTCGACGCGGTTTTCGGCCGGTGCGACGCGGGGGAGGACCGCCGCCTCTTCCGCGTCCTGCCGCTGCCGGGCACGTCGGGGCGCTGGCAGGAGGTCGAGCGGGCGTGCCGGGCGGCGGGCGTGCGCGTCTTCCACTCGGACCGCTTTGCCGTCGTGCGCGGCGCAAAGGACGCGTTTCTGCGCATTTCCCTCTGCTCGTCCGGTGGGCTGGGGCGCCTGAAAAGGGGGCTGGAGGCCCTGCGCGCGCTTTACAAGGCCAAGTGAAGTCTGCTATACTATGCAAATCGGCTGAAAAGCACGAGTCGGCGGCGTCGGCGTGACGGGTGTTGCGCGGCGGCAGGGCCGACGAGAGAATCGGGACAACGACTGATGGATCAGATACTGCAGCTTTTGGTTCAGAACGGCTACATCGACGAGGCCGGCGCGAAGGATCTCCAGGATCTCGCGAAGACCGAGTCGAAGACGACGCGCCAGCTCGTCATCGACCAGGGCATCCTCGACGAGGACTCGCTCCTCGCCGCGATGGCCGCGTACCAGGACACGGAGGCGATCGACCTCGGCGCGATGACGATCGAGTCGGAGGTGACGGAGGCGATTCCCGCCTCGACCGCGCGCATGTACAACGTCTTCCCCGTCGCGGCCGACGAGTCGTCCGTGACGCTCGCGACGTTCGACCTCGTGGACCCGCGCATCTCCGACGAGATGCTGTTCACGCTCTCGAAGGAGGTGCGGTTCGTCTTCGCCCGCGAGAAGGACGTGATGGACCGCATCGCGCAGTACTACGGCGACGCGAACGCCTCGGTGGCGGACATGATCAAGTCGCTCGGCGAGGGCATGAGCGACGACGAGACGCTCGCGGCGGGCGCGAACGCGAACGACATCGCCTCGATGGAGTCGGCGGCGAACTCGAACGCGATCATCAAGTTCGTGAACCTCGTCCTCTACCAGGGCGTCGTCGACCACGCCGCCGACATCCACATCGAGCCGTTCGAGGACGACTTCAAGATCCGCTACCGCGTCGACGGCGCGCTCTACGAGATGAAGGCGCCGGACGTGAAGATGGCGCCGGCGATCATCTCGCGCGTGAAGATCCTCGCGGGCCTCAACATCGCCGAGCGCCGCGTGCCGCAGGACGGCCGCATCGCGCTCACGGTCGCGGGGCGTCCCGTCGACCTGCGCGTCTCGTGCCTGCCGACGGTTCACGGCGAGTCGGTCGTCATGCGAATCCTCGACCAGACGACGACCTCGCTCGACCTCGAGAACGTCGGCCTTCCGGAAGACGTCTACGAGCAGATCACGATGGACATCGAGAAGCCGAACGGCATCTTCATCGTGACGGGCCCGACGGGCTCCGGCAAGACGACGACGCTCTACTCCGTCCTCCGCCGCATCAACCAGATCGACACGAAGCTCCTCACGGCCGAGGAGCCGGTCGAGTACAACGTGGACGGCATCGTGCAGGTGCCGATCGACGCGCGCGCGGGCAACACGTTCGCGAAGGTGCTGCGCGCGTTCCTGCGCCAGGACCCGGACGTGATGATGATCGGCGAGATCCGCGACCTGGAGACGGCCGAGATCGCCGTGCAGGCCGCGCTCACCGGACACTTCGTCTTCTCGACCCTGCACACGAACGACGCGGCGGGCGCGGTGATGCGCCTCGTGGACATGAACGTCGCTCCCTACCTCCTCTCCTCGACGCTGGAGGGCGTCCTCGGGCAGCGTCTCGTGCGCACGTGCTGCAAGGAGTGCAAGCAGGGGTACGAGCCGGACGACGAGACGTTGGAGCGCATCGAGATGACGCGCGACCAGATCGGCGGGCGGCCGTTCTACTACGGCAAGGGCTGCAAGACGTGCAACGGCACGGGCTACAAGGGCCGCAAGGGCGTCTTCGAGTACCTGCGGATGTCGAACCCGCTGCGCGAGCTCGTCAACAACAAGGCGCCGACGCTGATCATCCGCGAGAAGGCGCGCGAGCTCGGCATGCGCACGATGCGCGAGGACGGCATCCGCTCGATCCTCGACGGCTACACGACGGTGGACGAGGTTCTGCGCTACACGTGAGCCCGAAGATCCGTTCGCACGAAAGGGAATGCTCATGATCGAGCTGTCGGAAACGCAGAAGCGGACGGTTGCGAGCGGCCTGACGGCCGTCTCGGTCGCTGTCGTCCTGACCTTTGTCGCTGTCGTCGCGTGGGGGCTCCTGCAGGCGCTCGCGTTCGCCTCGGCGGCCATCGTGCCGGTGCTCTTCGGCTTCTTCCTCGCGCTTTTCTTCAAGCCGTATTACCTCTGGTGGAAGGGCGTCCTGAAGAACCCGTCCCTTGCGCTCGTCGTCATGCTGGCGACGGTCTTTCTGCCGGTCGGCTTTCTGCTCTGGTATGCGGGGGCGGTGATGATCGACCAGGTCTCGAACCTGATTGCGCAGGGCCCTGCGCTGCTGCACCAGGTCATCAACTGGTTTCAGACGACCTTCCCGAAACTTCATGCGCTCCTCGCGCAGTTCGGCTGGCCGGACGACCTGAGCGGCGTCTACACGAAGTATGGCGCGACGGCCCTCAAGGCGGGGACGAACGCCCTCAAGTGCCTGACGGGCGTCCTCTCGGCGCTCGTCACGCTCATCTTCTTCGTCTTCTTCCTGATGACAAAGGATCGTCACGGGCGCGAAATGGTCGGGCACCTGCCGTTCCTGAAGCCGGAGACGCGCGACTTCCTCGCCGCGCAGGTCGACGCCTTCATCGACATCCTCGTCTCGTTCTTCCAGCGGCAGACCGTCATCTGCCTCATCGAGGGCATCCTCTATGGCACGGGCTTTTGGCTCGTCGGGCTGCCGTATGGGTTCCTCGTCGGGTTCGCGCTCGGCGTCCTGAACCTCATCCCGCTCTTCGGGTCGGTCGTCTGCCTGCCGATTGCGCTGCCGCTCGCCTACTTCCCGCACGGCGGTTCGCTGACGCGGCTTCTGCTCGTGCTCGGCGTGTGGCTTGCGGGGCAGCTCCTCGACGGCTACTTCATCACGCCGCGCATTCAGGGAAACAAGACGGGGCTCGGCTATGCGGGCGTCATCTTCAGCTTCTTCTTCTGGTCGACGGTGCTGGGCCCCGTGCTCGGCATGCTGCTCGCGATTCCGCTCTCGGCGTTCTGCGTCGTCCTCTGGCGCGCGGTCAAGGCGAAGTACATCCGCCCTGTCGTCTAATGGAAATGAAAAACATGAGAATTCAGGTGAAGGTGGCGTTCGCCCTCGTCGTGGGCGCTTGGGTGTGGTGCGTCGGGGCGCTGGAGGTCGAGCAGGTGTTCCGCCCCGAGCGCTTCACGCGCGGCAACACGAGCCTCGTGCCCGTGCAGCCGATTGACGCGGCGGCGTGGGTGTGGCTCGACGGTGTGGGTGTCGCGCAGGGCGACTTCACGCCGTTCGTCCGCTTCCGCTGCGACTTTGCTGCAGATCCTGCCGCGCCGCTGCGGTTCGACGTGTCGGCGGACGCGCGCTTCGTCCTGTTGCTGGATGGCGCGGTCATTGCGCGCGGGCCGCACAAGGGCGTCGTCAACCGCTGGTATTACGAGACGTACGCCGTCAGGGATCTCGCCGCAGGGATGCACCGGATGGAGGCCGTCGTCTTCGATCCGGGGCGGAAGGGCGCGCTCAGCATCCTGTCGTCCGGGCGGAACGGCTTCGTCCTGAAGGCCGAGGGCGCGTATGACGAACGCCTCACGACGGGCAAGGCCGCGTGGCGCGCGGCGGAGGTGACGTCGATCCTCTACGGGCGCGTCACCGACCCGGACACGATGACGGGCGCGGAGACGATCTCCGTCGGCACCGGCTTCCTCGATGCCGTGCCGCCCGCCGCCGCGTGGCGTGCCGTGCAGGTGGTGCGTCCGCCGCTGACGACGTCGGAATACGGCTTTCGCGCGCCGGGCTGGGTGCTCTTCCCGACGGAGCGGCCCGATCCGCTGGAGCAGGTGCGCACAGGCGGAAGCGTTCGCGCCGTGCAGGCGGCGTTCGACGAGACGAACCGCTTCTACGCGGCGTCCGATGCGGCCGATGCGCGTGTCGCCGACGTGCAGGCGCTGCTGAAGGAGGGTCGTCCCCTGACGGTCGGGCCGCACACGCGCCTGCGCTTCCTCTGGGACCTGGAGGACTACTGCTGCGCCTTCCCGGAACTGGAGACGTCCGGCGGCGCGGGTGCGGACATCCGTTGGTCATGGGCCGAACGGCTGTACGACGGGGCGATGACGCCCGTCAACCGGGACGTGTTCGTCGGCGCGCGCGTCGCGCGGTCGATGGACGACACGTTCCGTTGCGACGGCCGGACGCGCGCGCGGTTCACGACGCCGTGGTGGCGGTCGGGCCGCTGGATCGAGATCGCCGTCGCGACGGGCGACGCGCCGCTGACGCTGACGCGGCTCGCGGTCGCCGAGACGCGCTATCCGCTGGAGCCGACGATGCGCTTCGCCTGCGACGACCCATCGATTGCGGACGTCCAGCGGATCTGCGTGCGTGGCATGCAGAACTGCCTGCACGAAATGTTCATGGACTGCCCCTACTTCGAGCAGCAGATGTACCCCGGCGACACGCGCGTGGAGATGCTGATCCTCAATGCGCTGTCCGGCGACGACCGTCCGCTCCGCTACGCCATGGGCATCTTCGACTGCGCGCGGCGCGACGACGGCTTCGTGCCGATGAACTTTCCGAGTCGAAACGTGCAGGATTCGGCGACCTACTCGATGTGTTGGGCGATGATGGCGGGCGACTACGTCCTGTGGCACGGCACAAACGACTGGCTGAAGGCGCGCCTGCCGGGGCTCCGCCAGACGATGAGCGCGCTCGCGCAGTACGAGAACGCCGACGGGCTCGTCGAGGGCCTGCCGGGCTGGAGCTTCATGGACTGGGTGCCGGAGTGGGACTATTTCGGCAATGCGCCGGACGGGCGTCGCGGGCTCTCCGCGCTCAACAACCTCCAGTACGTCGCCGCGCTCCAGTCGGTGGCGAAGACCGAGGCGGCGCTAGGCGAGACGGCGCTGGCGGACTACTGGCGGGCCAAGGCACGGCGCACCGGCGAGGCGATCGTCCGGCGGTTCTGGAGCGATGCGCGCGGACTGGTCGCCGACACGGTTCGGAAGGATCGCTTCTCCGAACACGCCCAGTGCCTCGCGCTGCTGACGGACATCCTGCCGCGCGACAAGGCCGAGGCCGCGTTCCGAGGCCTGCTGGAGGCGGACGACCTCGCGCGCACGACGGTCTACTTCTCGCACTACCTGTTCGAGACCTACCTGAAGTTCGGGCGTGCCGACCTGTTCCTGAAGCGGCTCGACCTCTGGCGTGGCTACGTGGCGGACGGGCTGAAAACGCCGCCGGAAGCGCCGGGCGTCCGTGCGCGCAGCGACTGCCATGCCTGGGGGTCGCATCCGCTCTACCACCTGCTGACGGGCGTTGCAGGGGTGCGTCCGGCGGCGGACGGCTACGCGAAGGTTCTGGTCGCGCCGCAGCCGGGCGGGCTCACGTTCATCAAGGCCACTGCGCCGACGCCGAAGGGGCTTGTCGACGTCGACCTGAAGTTCGCGAACGGGCGGGCGGTCGGCCGCGTCATGCTGCCGCCGGGGCTTACGGGCGACTTCGACTGGCAGGGCGTGCGCACGCCGCTCAAGTCCGGCCTGAACGAGCTGGCTACCCCGGATCCTCATGCGAATTGAGAAAGTGGACAGGACAAGGGAGAAGATCATCGGGGCCGCGACGCGGCTCTTTGCCGAGAAGGGACTGGCGGGCGTGACCGTGCGGGAGATCTGCCGCGCGGCCAAGGTCAACGGTGCGCTCGTGAACTACCATTTCCACAGCAAGGAGGGCCTTTACCGCGAATGCGTCGAGCGCGTCTACGAAGCGACTCATGGCTCGGAGATGGACGCCGTCGTGGCGGGCGTCCGCGACGCGCGCACGTGGAAGGCGGCCGTCCACATCTGGGTCGAGACGTTCGTGGAGGCCTTTCACGCGAAAGTCGGCGTCGGCGCCTATGCGGCGGGCATCTTCCGTCAGGAGGCCATGCATCCGTCGAAGGTGAAGGACTACCTGGAGGAGCATTTCGCAAGCCCTGCGCGCAACCGGCTCTTCCGCCTCATGCGCATGGCGACGGACAACGACCACGAGGCGTACCTGTGGTCGGCCTCGATCTGGGTTCAGCTCGGCGCCTACGCGCTCTACCATCCCATCTGGCGGGCGCGTCACCGTCCGCCGGGCGCGACCGAGGACGAATGGCGGCATGAGTTCGTCGCGTTCGTCTGCGACCGCATCTTCGGCGGCCTGAAGTTCAGGGGCGTCTGAGGGCGATTTCGTCCAGGCGCTTCTCGCTGACCTTCTCGAATGTCTTGAGCTCGGGGGCGAAGAGCTGGAGGCGGAACTCCTCAAGAAGCCAGCGATAGCGCGTGAGCGCGGCGGCGTCCACGTTGTCGCGGTTCTTCAGGGCCTCCCGGTAGCGCTGCCAGTAGGGCGCGAAGCGCGCGTCCTTCGCGCGGTCGGAGGCGGGCGAAACCCTGGCGCGCGCGAGGCGCACGTCGACGGCCTTGAGATAGCGCGCATAGCGGCGGAGGATCTCAAGCGGAACGACCTTGGGAAAGCCCCTGAACGTGAGCCAGGCGAGCTCTTCCATCACGGCGTCCGCAGTCGCCTCGGGATAGGCGCCCGTCGCGAGCTTCGCGTCGAGCGCCCGGACGGCGTCGACCGTCTCGCGGACGAGCCGCAGGATTTCGGCTTCGGCGCGCAGCAGCTCCTCGGTCGAGCGGACGTCGGTCTTCGCCTCGTTCAGCGTTGCCTTGACCGCGCCTTCGCGCACGTCGGCCCTGAACGACGCTTCGCTCCAGTCGCGCTCGCCCAGGAAGAGCGAGCAGGCCAGCGGCAGCTTGCCGCGAAAGGAGAACGGCACCTTGTCGGACAGCCGCTCGGCGAGCGTCTTTTCGGGCGGCGGCGGCCTGAAGCGCGTCGCCTCGGCTCGTCCGAGCGCACATGCGGAGGCCTTGTCGCGCGTCGCGAGGAGAATGCGCCCGTCGGCGTCGTCACGGACGACGAAGCGCGCGAGGAGGTAGGGCGGCAGCCGGACCCGTGCCCAGGCGTCGTCGGGGATGCGGAACCCCCAGCGTTCCCTGACGGCGCGGCGAATCGTCCGCTCCAGCGTGTCCTTCGGCTCGCCGAGGAGATCCATGAGAATCGTCAGGCTCTCGTCGAGCGGCCTGAGGAGCCGCTGAAGGGAGTTCGGAAGCGACAGGAGCAGATACGAGACCTTGCGGCGGAGGAGGCCGGGAACGAGCCAGTCGGCGCGCCACAGCTCGAGCGCGGCGGCATCGCGCTTCCTGACGGTGCACGTGAGGCCGTCCTGTTCGGGGTCGTCCGGCGTGTTGCGGTAGGAGAGCCGTAGCGTCGCGTCCGCGATCCGGAGCGTGTCGGGGAAGTCGCGCGCGGCGAGCGCTTCGTCAGGCCACCAGTCCGCGCGCTTCAGGCGGAAGCGGCTCCGCTCGTCGGGCGTCGCGTGCGCGAGCCATTTCCTGAGCGCGGGCGCGTTCGTGACGTCGGCGGGGAGGGCTGCGGCGAAGTGCGCGAGGAGCCGGTCTTCGTCGAAGGTCTCGGGCGTGCGCGTCTTCTCGGCGCGTGCGCGGAGCACGCGGAGAAAGTCCAGCGTCTCGCGCAGGGCCGGCGGCGGCTGCGGAAACTCGCCGCCGAGAAGGCCGTGGCGAATGAAGATCTCGCGTGCGCCGTCGGGGTCGAAGCGGGCGTAGTCGCAGCGCCGCGCCTCGACGATGACGAGCCCGTAGAGCGTGACCTGCTCGGTCGCGCGCACGAAGCCGCTGGCCGCGTCCCACTGGGGCGAGTGGACATGGCGCTTGCAGAGGTCCCCGGCGACGGGCTCGATCCAGGCGGGGTCGATCTCGGCGGCGGTGCGCGCGTAGAGGCGCGCCGTGTCGACGAGCTCGCCCGCGACAATCCAGTCGGGGACGATCTTCTCACGCTTCAGCGCCGAGCCCGGATGAAGCGCGAAGCGCAGGGCGTGCGCGCCGCGATACGCGCGGTCTTCCGCGTGGTAGTGGCCGAGGCGCCCGAGCAGCCCGGTCAGCAAGGCCATGTGGACGGCGGCGAAGAAGACGTCCTGCTCCTTCGCGGTCTTCCCGTGCGGAATCTCGGCGAAGGAGAGGCCCATCCGCCGGCAGAGGGCTTCGAGCTGGCGCGTGAGGTCGCGCCATTCGCGCAGCTTCGGCCAGGCGAGGTAGTTCGCCTGCGCGAGCTTGCGCGCCCGTGACTGCGACAGCGCATTCGTCTCGTGCGCCCACCAGTCCCAGAGCGCGCGCGTCGAGAGGAAGTCCGACTTCGGCACGCGCCATTTCGCGTGGGCCTGCTCGGCCTTCTCCTTCGCGTCGATCGGACGGCGGCGCGGGTCGTCGCACGCCATGGCCGCGACGACCGGGAGGAGGAACGGCAGGACGGCGTTCTCGCTCGCCGCGACCAGCATGCGCGCGAGGCGCGGCTCCAGCGGGATGCGCGCGAGCGTGCGCCCGATGTCGGTGAGCCGGTAGCCGCTCTTGATCGCGCCGAGCTCCAGGAGCTCCTTCAGGCCCTCGCGCACCATCGCGGGCTTGGGCGGATCGACGAACGGGAAGTCGTCAATCGCGCCGAGGCGCAGGTCGAGCATCGTGAGGATGACGCCCGCGAGCGAGGCGCGCAGGACTTCGGGCGCGGTGTAGGCCTCGCGCGCGCGGAAGTCGTCTTCGGAATAGAGGCGGATGCACGTGCCGGGGCCGAGGCGTCCGCAGCGGCCCGCGCGCTGGCGCGCCGAGGCCTGCGAAATCGGCTCGACCTGCAGCCGCTGGACCTGCGTGCGGTGGATGTAGCGGGAGATGCGCGCGAGGCCCGAGTCGACGACGGCGCGGATGCCGGGAATCGTGACGGACGTCTCGGCGACGTTCGTCGCGAGGACGATGCGGCGGCGGGCGGAAAGCCGGAAGGCGCGCCGCTGCTCGGCGGCGGGGAGCGAGGCCAGGAGGGGGATGATGTCGAAGCGGGCGCCGAAGCAGGTCGTCAGGTGCGCGCCCGTCTCGCGGATGTCGCGCTCGCCGGGGAGGAAGACGAGGACGTCGCCCTGCTCCGGGAGTTCGCGCACGGCTTCGGCCACGGCCGCCGGCAGGTCGGGCGCGTCCGCGTCGCCGGGCGCGCGGTAGCGGATGTCGATCGGGAAGAGCCGCCCCGGCACGGCGACGACGGGCGCCGCGAAGAACGCGGCGAACTTCTCCGTGTCCATCGTCGCGGACGCGATGACGACCTTGAGGTCGCGGCGGCGCGCGAGGATGCGCTTGAGGATGCCGAGGAGGAAGTCGACGTTGAGGGAACGCTCGTGCGCCTCGTCCACGATGATCGTGTCGTAGGCGCGGAGAAGGGCGTCGGACCTCGTCTCGGCGAGGAGGACGCCGTCCGTCAGGAACTCGATGCGCGTCTCGGGGGAGAGTTCGCGCGCGTAGCGGTGGCGGTAGCCGACGAGCTGCCCGACGGGGGCCTTCAGCTCGTCCGCGACGCGCTCGGCCATCGTCACGGCGGCGAGGCGGCGCGGCTGGGTGACGGCGATGCGGCGGCCCTTGGCGCCGCGTCCGAGCTCGAGCATCATCTTGGGCAGCTGCGTCGTCTTGCCCGAGCCGGTGTCGCCGCAGACGATGACGACGGGATGCGCGCGCACGGCCGCGAGGATCTCCGCGCGGTGCGCGGAAACCGGAAGCTCTTCGGGATAGGTCATCGTCTGCGTCATGGGGCAAGGCTCTCGCTGCGCCAGCTGTCCTGACGCGGCCGCGAATATATCAAAAGACGCGCCGCGCTGTCAATGGCGCCGCGAAGCCGCAGGGCTGACGCAGGCGGTGAATTTGTGGTATACTAGTCGGCAATGAAAAACTATCTTGCAATTGACATCGGCGCCTCGTCGGGGCGGCACATCCTTGGACGGGTCGAAGACGGGAAGATCGCTCTCGAGGAGGTCTACCGCTTCGACAACACGCAGGTCGTCCGCAACGGCCACGACTGTTGGGACATCGAGCGGCTGGTCGCGTCCGTCAAGGCCGGCATCGACGCGGCGCTCGCGAAGGGGCCCGTCGAGTCGATCGGCCTCGACACGTGGGGCGTCGACTTCGTGCTGCTGGACGAGCAGGGGCAGATCGTGGGCGACACGGTCGCCTATCGTGACGCGCGCACGAAAGGCGCGGCCGAGGAGATTGAGGCCGAGGTCATCTCCTTCGCCGACCTCTACCGGCGCGTCGGGCTGCAGAAGGCGCCCTACAACACGATTTACCAGCTCTGGGCGCTGAAGAAGGAGCATCCGGAGCAGCTGGCGCGCGCCGCGCATTTCCTGACCGTGCCGGAGTACATCAACTACGCGCTCACCGGGAAGATCGTCCACGAGTACACCGACTCCTCGACGACGGCGCTCCTTGACGCGGCGAAGAAGGACTGGGACTTTGACCTCATCGAACGGCTCGGCCTGCCGACGCGAATCTTCGGCAAGCTGGAGATGCCGGGCGCGACGGTCGGCGCGTACAAGGGCGTCAAGGTCGTCCTCCCTGCGCTGCACGACACGGGCTCGGCGTATCTCGCCGTGCCGGCGCGCGACGACAGGGCCGTCTACCTGTCGAGCGGCACATGGTCGCTGCTCGGCGTCGAGAACGCCGCGCCGATCACGACGAAGGCCGCGCGCGAGGCGAACTTCACGAACGAGGGCGGCGCGTGGGGGCGCTACCGCTTCCTGAAGAACATCATGGGGCTTTGGATGATCCAGTCCATCCGCCGCGAGCTGAACGGCGTGAGCTACGTCGAGGGCAAGGCGAGCGACGAGACGATCGAGGCCCTGAAGGCGCTGGCTGACTACGAGAAGGGGAAGAAGTACTCCTTCGCCGACCTGGAGATGAGCGCGCGCGGCGCGAGCGACTACCTGCTGACGATTGACGTCAACGACGCGCGCTTCCTCAACCCGAAGTCGATGATCGGCGAGGTGCTGGCCGCCGCGACGGAAGAGGGCAAGCCGCCGGCGACGGTGGGCGAGCTCATGCAGTGCGTCTACCGTTCGCTCGCCGAGTGCTATGCGGACGCGATCCGCAACCTCTCCGAGATCACGGGCGTGACGTACACGTCGGTCAACATCGTGGGCGGCGGCTCGAAGGACCTCTACCTCAACGCGCTCACGGCCGAGGCGACGGGGCTGGAGGTCTTCGCGGGCCCGACGGAGGGCACGGCCATCGGCAACCTCATCGTGCAGATGATCGCCGCCGGCGAGTTCGCCGACCTCGCCGCCGCCCGCGCCGCCATCGTGCGCTGAGGCGTCCGTGGCGTTCGAGGACCGCGCTTGCCCTTGCCATTTTCTGCCTTTAAGTGTATAATACCGACCATGAAGACATGGTTAGCCTTTTGGTACGGCATCTTTCGGAACAATCCGACGTTTCGGCTTGTGCTGGGGCTCTGTCCGACGCTGGCGGTGACGACATCGCTTGAGAACGCGCTCGGCATGGGGCTCGCGGCGACGTTCGTGCTCGTCTGCTCGAACGGGCTCGTCTCGGCGCTGCGCAAGGCGATTCCCGGCGCGGTGCACATTCCCTGCTACATCGTCATCATCGCGACGTTCGTGACGGCGATTGACCTCCTGATGCAGGCGTACCTGCCCGACCTCTCGGCCTCGCTCGGCATCTTCATTCCGCTCATCGTCGTGAACTGCATCATCCTCGGCCGCGCCGAGGCGTTCGCCTGCAAGAACGGCGTGCTTGACTCGCTGGCGGACGGGCTGGGGTCGGGGCTCGGCTTCACGCTCTCGCTTTCGCTCATCGCGGCGGTGCGCGAGATCTGCGGGGCGGGGTCGCTCACGGTCTGGGGGAGCCTCGCGTTCAAGAACCTGAACCCCGGCCCCGTGACGCTCGCGATCCTGCCGGCGGGCGGCTTCATCACGCTGGGGCTCCTGCTCGCGCTCATCAACCGCCTCGGCGAGTGGCACGCGCGGCGCCACGGTGCGCCGGCCCCGCTGCCGGTCAGCCTCGACTGCCGCCACTGCACGCTGTGCGGGAGGGGGAAATGAAGTGCCCCAAGTGCCAGGCTGACGACGACAAGGTGCTCGACTCGCGCGGCGCGCGCGACGGCGCGGCGATCCGCCGCCGCCGCGAGTGCCTGAAGTGCGGCTACCGCTTCACGACCTACGAGGAGGTCGACCGCGACGAGCTTCAGGTCGTCAAGCACGACGGTCGCCGCCAGACCTTCGAGCGCCAGAAGCTCGAGAAGGCGATCCGCCAGGCCTGCGGCAAGCGCAAGATCTCGAACGAGCAGATCAAGACGATGATCGACAACGTCGTCGCGAAGCTCGAAGGCGACGAGATCCCCTCGACGAAGATCGCCGAGCTTGTGATGGACGAGCTTCACAAGGTCGACGAGGTCGCCTACATCCGCTTTGCGAGCGTCTACCGCCAGTTCAAGGACGTCGCCCAGTTTCTCTCGGCCATTACGGAGATTGTGAAGAAATGAGTCATTACGAATACCAGCGTCCGCCGGTTCGCGTGGCCCTCATGGGGCTGGGGCGGGCCATGTTTTCCGAACACTACCCGGTCTTCCGGCAGCATCCGACGCTGTTCAGGGTCGTCGCCGCGTGCGACCTCATGAAGGAGCGCCGCGACATCGTCGCGAAGGACTATCCGGCCTGCCGGATGTTCCGCCAGTTCTCCGACATGCTCGACGAGCGCGACATCGACCTCGTGGACATCGCGACCTGCACGACGGATCACGTCAAGCACGCGCTCCTGTCGCTCAAGAAGGGGTTCTGGACGCTGCTGGAGACGCCGATGGCGCTGACGCTGAACGACGCGCAGCTCCTGCGCGGCCAGGCGATGAAGTCGAAGAACCGCCTCCTGATCCTTCAGCGCGGGCTCTTCGCGTCCGACTTCCTGCTGACGAAGCAGATGATGACCGACCCGCGCCTCGGCCAGATCTACCAGATCCGCATCCGCCGGGAGGACTTCATCCGCCGCGACGACTGGCAGTGCGTCAAGCGCCTCGGCGGCGGCGCGGCCTACTACGCGATGACCGACCTCGTGATGCAGGCCCTGCGGCTGCTGCCGACGCCGCCGATCCAGATGTGGAGCGAGCTCAAGCGCATCGCCTCGCTCGGCGACTCCGAGGACTACGCGCACGTGAACCTCAAGACGCGCGAGACGATCTCGGCCGACATCGAGTTCTCCGGCGGGGCCCTGCCGGGGCTGCACGCGCCCTCGTTCGAGCTGCGCGGCGAGCGCGGCGTCTTCCGCGTCGAGGCGGGGGCCTCCGAGGGGACGGTCACGGCGATCGACCCGAAGTTCTCGTTCCCGCGCCGCCGATCGTCCGTGCGGACGCCGCAGATCCGCGACATGCACGAGTCGTTCCCCGTCGTCACGGAGACCGTCTCGCTGCCGAAGGGCGTGCCGCACGGCCCCACGGCGTTCTGGCAGCACGTCTACGACACGGTGCGGACGGCCGCGCCGTTCCCGCTGCACCTCGACGAGTCGATCGAGACCGTCAAGTTCGCGCAGCTCATGAAGAAGACGAGCCCGTTCGGGAAATGAGGGCACGGGCGATGGGAAAGCCGAACCGAGGCGCGATGACTCAGAGCCTGGAGGACTACCTGGAGGCCATCTACGTGCTGGTCGAGAAGAACGGCAGCGCGCAGGTTCGGGACGTCGCGCGGCTCCTGTCGGTGAAGATGCCGTCGGTCGTCAAGGCCATCCACGAACTCAAGAAGCTTGAGCTCGCCCTCCAGAACCCCTACGGCCCGATCGAGCTGACGACGAAGGGCGCGCTGGTCGCGCGCCGCGTCCTGAACCGCCACGAGCTGCTGCGGCGCTTCCTCCTCAAGCTCGGCGTCTCGCGTCGCACGGCCGACAAGGACGCCTGCCTCATGGAACACATCCTTTCCGCGGAGACTTTGGACAAGATCCGCATCTACACAGAAAAAGAACGATGAAAAGCCAAATCAACACGCTTCGCCAGCTCCAGGAGCTGGTTCTCACGCGCGACGAACACAACCAGACCGGCGACGGGAGCCACCTCGACGCCCTGAACGACGCGATCGACGCCCTTCAGCAGAAGCTCGCGCCGCAGGTCGCGGGCGTCTACGGCCGCCTCTACAAGAAGAGCCACATCGTGATCTCCGCGATGGTCAACAACTGTTGCGCGGTCTGCGGCATGCAGGTGCCGATTGCGCAGGGCCAGCAGGTGCGCCTCGGCCAGCACCTCGTCACGTGCTCGAGCTGCGGGCGCATCCTGTTCGCGGCGGACGAGGACGCGGTCGTGAACACGTCCGAGGCGCCCGACCGCGACAACCCGAAGACGGGCATCTCGCGCTTCAGCGCCGAGGAGCTCATGGTCTGCGACCTTGGCGCCTGCTCGCGCGAGCAGGCGATTGCAAAGCTCGCCTTGGCGATGGAGCGGAACGGGTTCATCTCGAACGCCGAGAACCTCGTGACGGCCGCGCTGGAGCGCGAGGGCGTCCTCTCGACGGCGATGGAGGGCGGCCTCGCCTTCCCGCACGTGCGCGGCGTTGAGGGCGGCGGGCTCACGCTCGCGATGGGCGTCTCGAAGGAGGGCATTGACTGGGACGGCGAGACGGTCAACATGGTCTTCCTCTCGGCGATTCCCGTCGCGGTCTCGGCGTTCTACCTGCGCCTCATGGGCGGGCTCGCGCAGTCGTTCGCGAAGGAGGCGAACCGCACGGCCGTCCTGGAGGCGGTGGACGCGGCCGCGCTCTGGAAGGCCCTCCAGAAGGCCACGCGCGCGACCGTCAAGTGACGCCATGAGACGGACGCTTCTCGCGGTTCTGGCGGGCGGCCTCCTGGCCGCGTCCGCCGCCGTCGCGGCACCGCCGCGCAAGCAGCCCCCGCCGCGCGCGGCCGTCGCCGCGCCGAAGGCCGGGCCCATGCAGACGGCCCACCGCCGCTCGCCCTACGTCGGGGCGATTGCGGCCGATGCGCAGACGGGCGAGGTCTTCTTCGCCGACAACGCCGACGCCGAGGCGTATCCGGCGAGCGTGACGAAGCTGATGACGGCGCTGCTCGTGCTGGAGGACGTGAAGGCCGGGCGCTACCGCTTGGACACGCGCGTGACGGCGACGCCGGAAGTCTACGGCTCCGAGCCGAGCTGGATCGGCCTCAAGGCCGGGCAGTCGATGACGGTCGAGGACCTGCTGACGGCGCTGCTCGTCAACAGCGCGAACGACGCGGCCATCGCCCTCGCCGTGCAGGCCAGCGGCTCGCACACGGCGTTCGTCGCGCGCATGAACGCGCGCGCGGCGGCGCTCGGCATGACGCGGACGCGCTACTTCAACGCGAACGGCCTGCCGCCGAACCCGCGCCGCCGCTATCCGTGGAAGGACTTCAACCGCACGACGGCGGCCGACCAGCTGAAGCTCGCGCGGGAGATCCTGAAGCGCCATCCCGGCATCCTGAAGTACACGTCGATCAAGGTGCGGAACGCGGCGGAGACGCCCGTCCGGGACGGCTTCGGGAAGCCCTATCCGCTCCGGAACCACAACAACGTCATGGTGAAGGACGCGCGCAAGGTCATCAACCCGGACGGCACGGAGGCGGTGGACGGCCTCAAAACCGGCTACATCGACGCGGGCGGCTCGTCCGTCGTCCTGACGGGCACGCGCAATGGCAAGCGCGCAATCGTCGTCGTGCTCGGCTCTTCGACGTCCGCCGAGCGCGACGCGCACGCCGCGCGGCTGATGGCGGACGCCCTCGGCGCGCTCGCGTGGTGACGGACGGCGGCGGTTTGACGGCGGGGCGCGAAAAAGCGTATAATTCGCGTCTTTCAAAAGGAAAGGGAATTTCGACCATGAAGATTATCGGAGAGAACATTTTCGCCAAGGACGCCGAGGGGCGGCTGCTGAGCCGCATCGGCACGCTCTTTTTCCGCACGCCCGGGCTCGTCACGAAAAAGGGCATCCACGCGCTGCAGCGCGTCATGTGGCTGGAGGAGCTCGCGAAGGAGCGTCCGCTCACGCCATCCGAGGAGGAGGCGGAGATCGCCGAATCCGTCGACCTCATCTTCACCGACGACCAGGTGCTGATTCGCCCGAACCCCGACCGCATGGATCTCGCGTTCAAGGCCGACGAGGTTCTCCAGACGATGGTGTCCAAGCGGACAATCCGCTTCCTCAACACGTCGTCCGCCAAGGTGCGCACAGCCCTGCGCGCGCGCGGCGAGAACTGGCGCATGGCGCGCCAGCCGATTTCGCAGGACGACATGGCCGCCCAGATTGCGCACGCGAAGGTCGCCATCGGCGAGCGCTCGGTCTACTACTACAACCCCACGACCGGCACACGCTTCCTGACGGCGGGCGCCTACGCCGAGGTCAAGGACCTTCCGCCGGCGGACTTCCGCCGCCAGGTCGCGGAGATCGTCTCGGGCCTTAACAAGCGCAATCGCACGGGGCATCCCGAGATTGACCTCTTCCCCGCCGCGACGCCAATCGAGGTGAAGCACGCGCTCCGGGCGCTCAAGGTCGCCGAGCTGGACGACGCGGCGCTGAAGGCCGCCTGCGCGCAGATCGCCCTCGACTGGCGCATGGCGCTCCCGGCGGAGCTGCGCGACGAGTCCGTCGCCAACTTCGACTGGCGCAACGCGATGTGCCACGCGCTGACGGCCGGCCCCAACGAGACGGCCGTGGAGGAACAGGAGCTCATCTCCGGCATCTCGCCTGAGTTCTACCGCCAGATCGAGTGGCTGCCCGGCGCGCGCATTGCGGACGGCGAAGTCATCTTCGACCCAATCTACGACGAGGCCGCGCGCACGCAGGACCCGGAGCTGCTCGCGCTCTGCGACACGCGCGTCAAGAGCCTCCTCTTCAACACGACGCGCCTCTTCGGGCGCATCCGCTACATCAACATCGGGCGCATCGCCGCCTCGCTCGCGCGCAAGCCCATCGCCGGCGACCGTCGCGGCCACCTCTACATCATGCAGTATGAGGAGGAGGGCGAGGCCGAGCCGACGGTGATGATGATCCGCCTCCAGAAGTGGGGCGTCGCCGAGCACCTCGACGAGGGCAAGAGCCTGCTCCAGTCGATTCTCGAGGCCGACGAGTATTCCGACTTCATCCTCGACCGTCGGCTCATGTGCCGCCAGCTCGGCATGAACCTGCCGCGCCACATCGGCTACGGGCACTTCGCCGAGAAGTATCGCGGCAACAACCAGTACAACGGCGTGTCGTTGCGCTCGGCCTACTTCGCGCGCAGCTACGTACACGGCCTCGCGTCGGACAAGGTGCCGCTCGCGAAGTACCGCAACCCCGCGTGGGCGCAGAAGTTCGCCTACCTGATGGGCCGCGCCGCCGCGCTCGACCTCGTCGTCGGCCGCCGCAACTCGATTACGAAGGAGCTGCTCTTCGACCAGAACTACGAGGTCGTGACGACGGGCGAGGACGGGATGCCCGCCGAGATCCGCATCACCGACCACGCCGGCAGCTTCGTCGACTACGAGCGGCCGCTTGCGGACTTCGTGGCCGAATACGCCGCCTTCGCGACGCGGCGCGCGAAATACGTGACGGAGTTCCCGACGTTCGTCGCCGCCTACGTGGAAGGCTTTCGCCGGCATCTCGCCGAGACGCAGGCCGCCTACCGCGCGCGCCGCCGCGCGTTCGACAACCTCTTCTCCGACCGGCCCTACGACACGAACGGCTCGGGCGCCTACCGCTGGGCCTGCGCGCTCCGCCGTCTCGACGGCTGCGACCCCGACGCGCTCGCGGCGAAGCTCAGGGCCGCGATTCTGTGAGAGGGGTCGGTGCGCGTTCACGATCGGACTTCGCGCAATGAAAAGGAACTTTCTCGTCGGCCCGGCCGTTTGGTGCCTGCTGCTCGCGGTGCTGCTGGTCGTTTGGGCCCTGACGGATCCGGCGACGCTCATCCGCATCTTCGATCAGAACGGGTACGCGCCGTTCGAGTTGGCGACGCTCCCGTTTTTCGCGGCGATTGTCCCGCTTGTCTGGTGGAAGTGCCCGTTTGGGGGTTCGTCAGTCCGGCGCGCGACGCTGTGCGCGATGGTCAGCTTGGTCGCCGTGATGGCGATTGTGAAGGAACTCGACCTTCATCTGCTGGCCCTGCACGCGCTCTACCCAGACTTCGTCTCGGAACGTGGAGGCCTTCTGCCGGGGCTTTTCAAGCCGAACGGCGCACCGCTTGGGGGGACGCCGTTCAAGATGCGCGTCCTCACGAATGCGGGCGTTCCCCTTGGCATGAAGGCCGCGATTCTGGGCTATTTCGCCGCGCTTTTCGGCGTCTTCGCGGTCGGCTTCGCCTATCTGCTGAAGAGCTGGGTCGTCGGCGTCATCCGGCTTGTGCCGTCGGCGTGGGCGGTCGGCTGCTTTGGCGTCTCCGGCCTGATGGTTCAGGTCGCCGACCGTCTGCCGGCTTGGCTCGACCATGCGCACGGCCTCTCGAAGGGGGCGGACGGCGTCACGTCGGCGCAGGCGCTCTGCACGGTGCTGGAGGAGGGCGGCGAGCTGCTTGTCGCCCTCCTAGCCCTGCTGGCGATTGTCCTTGGCCATCGCGAGCGCATCAGGGCTTCCGCATGACCCGGTTCGTCAAGTAGGACGTGCACCCTGTAGTCTACTATTGGTTTTTTGGTTCGTCAAATACTGGACACTCTG